>JAYTGN010000099.1:0-16508 GCA_043733485.1 Gemmataceae bacterium | reverse complement strand
GATTACGCCTATTTTACTTGATCGGGCGAAGTCGTTGCCCCACTTCTGCCCCACTTACGCGACTTTGAACAGCGTGTCGAGCATCTTGGACGGATCCGTACCCGCAGGATGCAAGTAGGTCTTCACTACGGTTTCGACGGAATCGCCCAGATAGGCGGCCACGTCCCCGAGGGGCACGTTGGCGGAGATCAGGGCCGTGGCGACGCTGTGGCGCATTTGGTGCGGGTTCCGGTAGTTCAGGCCGAGCGAGGCCACGAGGCCCTTCCACGCGAAGTGGATCAGCTCGTGGCTGCGCCTGCCGCGGGCGGCCTTCCGGCCTGCGGCATGCTGCGGTTGAGGGGCGGTGAGGAACATCGGCCCCGTCTTCCGGCCGTCGATGGCCGCCTCGAGGATCGGCACCACTGCGGCGGGCACCCGGATCGTTCGAACGCTTCTCTTGCTCTTCGGTGGTCCTGAGCCGTAGACCTTATGGTACGTCTTCGAAATGGCGATCGTGCTGGCGGCGGGGTCGAAGTCGCCGACGTCGAGGGCGATGGCTTCCCCGACGCGGCATCCGGTGCCGGCGAGTAGCGCGATCGGGTAGGTTTGGAGCTTCTTCCCGGCCACGTCGATGATCTGGAGCAGCTCGGCGGGAGTAAAGGCGTCGATTTCCTTCGCCTGAGCCTTCGGCTTGCGTGCGAGGGAGACGGGGTTGCGGTCCATGATGCCGTCGCGAACGGCGGCGCTGAATGCGATCCTCGCGTGGGTGAGGGCCTTCCTCACGGAATTCACGCCCAGCCCCTTCTTGCCGAGTGCCGTGGCGAGGCTCTCGATTTGGGACGGCGTGACGGCGGCAACTTGCAAGTGTCCGATCGCGGGCAGGATGTGACGGTCGAAGTCGTCGCGGTAGTTCGCCTCGGTGCGGGGTCGGACCTGGAGCGTCTCGACCCATCGCGCGACCCAGGCCGCGACGGTGCAATCTTTCGCCGCGGGCCCGGCCTCGGCGAGTCTGAGAATCACTTCGCCCTGGCTCTTGCCCCAGACTTCCTTGTACTGGGTCTTCCCGGCGGCCGTTTGTCCGATCACCTTGCGGCCGATCCAGACTTTCTGACCGCGGCGGACGGCTTCGTAGATGGTCCCGGTTCCTCGTGCTCGGCGGCGCTTCGGCTTCAGCTTCTTCGGCTTCGCTTTGCTCATGCACCGCATCTTCCGAAGCCGGCCGCTCGCCGTCAACAGAGAACCGCCTCCGCCCGCTTCCTTCCAACGCAAAAGCCCACCCGGTTTCTGGGGGTGGGCTTTGGGGGAGCGGTGGGCGGTTGGCGGCGAGCGGCTTACAAGCCGGCAAGCGGATCGGGCAAATGGAATTCGACCTCCGGCTCGAGTTGAGCCTGGAGCAAGGAAGTCTCAGCTTCCTCGACCGCGGCCACGAACTCGCCAATGTTCCTCGCGTTCACGGCGGTCCGCAGGGGGGAACGCGTGCGGTTCACCTCGGCCAGCAATCGCCGCCCGCTGTTCGCGAGTTCGCGGAGAACCGCGTGAGAGTACTTCTGCCATTCGCAGAGCCCCGCGATCGCACGATCGTTCGAGGCGGCGGTCGCGGGCTTGTTCATCTTCAGGGTCGCGGGCATGATCAGGACTCCAGAGGAAGGTAAGGAACTCGGTAAGGAACTTCGGAAGGAAGGAACCGCGGCGAAGCGTCGCGGTTCCGGGTGAAGGTTCAGAATAGGTGTAGAGAATAAAAAGAAAGATTTCTACCCTTTTCTTGGTACACCTTTTGGGGTACAATTCGGGCGGAGGTGCGATATGCTATTTCGTTCACTACTGAAGGATCTGCGTGAACGTGCGAGCCTTACTCAAGAGGCTTTGGCACAGAAAGCGGGTACATCCGTTGGGAACGTCCGGAACTACGAGCAAGGAATTCGCCTGCCCTCGTTCCCTGCAGTCGTCAAGCTGGCCGCGGCTCTGGGCGTGGAATGCACTGCGTTCAGCGGGTGCGAAGACGTGGCGGGCGAGGAACCCGTCAAGCCGGCGGGGAAGAAGAAGGCGGGGAAGAAGTGATGAGCGATCAACAAACGGAGAATGCCATGCAAGAAGGGTTTTCAGATACGGCAATTGCTGCCGTCGAGCTGCTCAAACTCGTGGCCGGCACCGATCCCACGCCGCCCGATAAACGAGACAAGGATTACTGGTTCGCCCTGTACACCGAGTGCGCCGAAACGATCGGTACTCCGAAGGTTAAGCTCGTCGCTGGAATTGATCCCGCAGACTTGGTTTAGCCGACGATGCAGAAGAAGCCCTCGAAGAAGTGATTGCTCTGCGATCGGCGGCTGGTGCATGGTCGCGGGGAGAGCTATGAAGTCCCGATCTTGAAGTGCTCGGCAATCTCGCTTCGCGTCATCCCCTGAGCCCACATGACGGCAACGGCGAGCCGCCTCAGCCGCGTTTCTTCCGCGGGCCGTCTCGACCGCGATTCCTCGTTCGGCATCGGTCGACCCCGGAACGAAAAAATCCGGCGAGTTTGCCGCTCGCCGGATGCCCGCGTCCAGCCCGGAAGCGCGTGCATCGGAATCTTACCCGCGGTAAGTGCCTGCGAAGAAGCGAACAAAGCCGTCGGCGGGGGACTCAATCCGCCGACGGCCATCCGCATGCCGACGTCGGCACGGGCAAGGAAGTGTTGGCTGTGGGCTGGCCTGAGCGGCAAACAGCTCGCCGCCGGCGGTAGTCCTACTTGCCCATGCGCATCTTGTCTTCCACTTTCGCGACTACGCGATCCACGAGTCTTTCGGTGAAGGTCTTGAAGGCGTTCGCCATCTTTTCGGCACCCGCTTCGAGTGCCGCGTCGACACCCTTGTCGTTGGCGAAGTCCGCGGCTCCCGATTCCATTCGTTTCGAATCGGCGGCGAGCTGCAGCGCACCGGGTTTGGTTCCGGGGGCACCGGGGAAGTCCACGAAACCGGACTTCTGCAGTTCGCTGTAGGCTCGACTGTTCATTCCGGCATTGACGGCGGCCGCTTCATATTCCTTCGGAGCGATCGCCGCGAACTGAGCCTTCATTTCGGGGGACAGGGCATCGAGGCCGTGTTCCTTACCGATCTGCGCGGCCTGTAAAGCCATCTCGCGCTCGAGGGGGTTCATCGAGCCGATCCGAGCGGCTCCGGACTTGGCGCGGTCCGCTTGGTCCTGGAATACCTCCGCCTGGCCGATCAACTCTTCCCGCGAGCTGGCCTTGTAGTGCTCGCCCTTGGCCCCGGCCTCCGCCGCCCGTTTCTCGAAGACAGTGCGGTTGGCGGAGTCCTCCATCGGCCGGAGTGCATCGCGCTGCTTTTGCATCGACTCAACCATGTCCATGTGAAATTGTTCTTGCTCCGAGTCGGCTGCACTGTGGCGATCTCGCTTCATACGGTGCGTGTTCATCCTGAACTCAATGGCTTCTCGCTTCGCCGCGATCTCGGCGGCGCTAAACTCGGCCGCTGCGGTTTCCGCGCTGGCCTTCTTCATCGCGATCTCGGTGCGGAGCGTCTCCTGCTTGAGGGGCAAGAGTTTCATGGCGATCTGATACGAATGCTCCCCGCTGGCACTCGATCGATCCATGACCGGATGGAGGGCGGGAGCCTGATGGCGGCGTGTGCTGGCCGCTGCCGAGAGGCCGGCTCGGGTCGGGTTGAAGCCCGCATCGAATGCAATTCGATCGAGCTGGATTGCGCCCCGTTCGACGTTCTCGTGAACGTCCCTCCGGTGTCCCTGGACTTTGCGCTCGCGGCCCGTGAAACTGTCGGCCCAGCCCAAAACCGTTTCGCCGCCCGGCATCGATTTGATGTACTCGCGGCTCGCCGCGGCCCTGCCCATGTACGGATTATCCACGAGCCGTTGGGCAGTTGCCGCCGCGTTGATTCCGAACGCCCCGGCCGCGACCGGGGCCGCGAACCGCGATGCAATGCCAGCCGCCCACGGGTCGCTCCGCTCGACGGCCGCGTTGAACTTCCTGGAATCCTGTCTCGCCGCCACCGCGTGTTGAACCTGCTCCTTGAACGACTTCGGGGGGTTGATCTGGGCCTCGACGGCGTCGTTGAGAGCCTTGGATTGTTGTCGGGCCGCGACCGTGTGCTGGACCTGTTGCTCGAACGTCTTCGGCGGGTTGAAGTGCGCATTGACGGCGTCGTTGAGCGATTGCCGCTTCTGGCGGGCGGCGATGCCCTCGCCGACTTGCTGCTCGAACGATTTCGCGGGCGTCGGGATCGGCTTGAAGTGGGCGCTCACGGCATCGTTGAACGACTGACGCGACCGCTTGGACTCGACGGCGTGTTGAACTTGCTGGTCAAACGTCTTCGGTGGATTGATCGCGAGTCCAACCGCGGACCGAAGCGCCAGCCGCTTCTGGTGCGCGGCGATGCCCTCGCCCACTTCCTGCTCAAACGATTTCGGAGGCGGCTTGAGTTTCGGGGTCGCTTGTCTCGACTGGCGAGCCTCGACGACTTGCTGGTCGACGGCCTTCGCGGTGGTGCGGGAGGTCCGCTGAGTGACCTGCGTGGATCCCTTGGTTGCCGCGATCAAGTCGCGGAGCACCTGGAGCGACTCGTGGTCGAGGCTCAGCTTCTGCGTTCCTCCGCCGCCGGGCGGGGGAGTCGGATTCGAGGGAGGCATAGTTGCACCTTATTCGTCGTCGGGGTCGATACCGTCGATACCGTTACGCCAGTCGTCGCCGTCGCGTTGGTTCTGCCGGCGAACGTTCACCGCGATCTTCTTGTCGATCATGGCCTCGATCGCGGTCGTCGCCTTGGCGATGAGACCCGCCTCGTATCGCGCCAAAATCCGGAGAACCCGTTCGTCGACGATCGCCCGAACCGCGACGACTTGCTCCGCGGTCAAGGACGGCGGAACGCTGCCAGCGGCAAGCGGCGTATGATCGGTGCGGGAAACCATGAGAACCTCGATCGAGGAAACCTCCAGGAAGCCCGGCGAACTGCTCGCCGCTGCGAACGGTTAAACGCCGACCGGGCCAACTGGCCGGAATTTGGCGGCTGCTGCACCGGGTGCGGCCTCTGAGCCGGGTCGGGTCGAGCTGAGCGTGAGCACGACGGAACCGCTCGCGATAGCATCGAGCCGAACCTTGAAGTCGTTGACGCTGCCGACCGGGAAGTCGATCGTAGTCGTGCTCGGTGTCGAGTCCGCAGGCGAGATGGGTGCGCCGACGGACTCCGTTTGATCGGCGAGTACGCGAACGATGCGGTACACCAAGCCCGCGAACGTGCCGCTCACGCTGACGGCAAACTGGGCGTGCTGCTGACCGCGGATCGCCGAATCGTGCCAGTGCTCATGCTTGCGGCCCGCCGCAATCGCCGCCGCGGGCAGCGGCCCGCTCAGCAGCGAGAAAGTGTCGCCAGCGGTGTTGAGGGTTGCGGAACGCGTCATTGTGCTCATGGATTTTGGCCCGTGGGCTTGTGGTGGAAAGTCTGCTGCAACTGTACTTCGTGGGTACGCCTGCAAGTCGGCCTAAACCAGATCGAACGGGTTCATGCCGAGGATCATCTTGAAGTCGCCGGCGGGCAGTTCGCGGATGACCCGCTTGCGACCGTTGGGCCAGCACTCGTAGATCGCGCCGTCCGGCCCTGCGAGGTAATTGCCGTCGTCGTCTTTGTTCCAAGTGCCGAGTAGCACGATCATGCCCGGCCCGTCACTCGGTGGAAGTGGGGGGGCCTCCTTCTCCGCCTGGGCCAATCTCTTTGCACGGTCGCGGATCAGATCCCGGAGTTCCTTCACGGTCGGCATTGAGGGCCTCTTCCAGTTTGCGAAGTTGCTCGCCCTGCACGGCAAACAGCTTCATGAGTTCGCGGACGTCGGCCGAAGACGCGTACAAGTCCTGCAACTTCGCTAGGTCGCCGAGCACGGCCAGTGCGGTGCGATAGTCGGCCGCGTTCACTGCCCTGGCATACAGATTCTCACGGCGGGCCAGGTGCAGGTTGATTTGCCTGCGACGCCGCTTCTCGGTTTGCGAGGCGAGCATTTCATCGGCCTTGGCAATGTACCTCCCGCACTGACGCTCACTGACGCTCCAGCCCTTCTGATTCGCATAGGTGCAGACGTCAAGGAAACTCGCTCCATCCAAGCGGATTCGCAGCACTTCTGCGACCCGTTCGGTTACTTCGGCGCGTGACGCCTTACTTTTCGGCTTCTCCATGTGAAACACTCACCAGTTCGTCGATCCAACCCGCGTGCCAGTCGTGAAGTTGCTGGTCGCGGAGCGCGGTTAGTTGTTCGCGGTTTCCGTTCGTTCGGAGGTTCGCACTTCCTTCGAAGGTCAGTCCGTCGCCGTCGGCGAGGTCGAAGGTCGCGACCTTCGCGTGCGTCCGGGCTGCAACCATCTTCGCTCGGTCGGAATACCGGCGCGTTCCTCCCGCGCGGCATTGCCGCGGTGCTGCGCCTCCCGGCTACGTGCGTTGGCTGCGGACAAGTCGCGGCGAAGCCGTTGTACGTTCAAGACCGAGGTGAGTCCGCTGGCCTCGGCCCTGACCTTCGCGACGAGTCCGCCCACTCCGGCGGCCATCGTTCGGCTGAGCCGATCGGGGTCAGCGGGTGCCACGACGCGGAGGCACAACATCGGCCTGGGCGTGCCGGGGTTCGGCACGATTTCGCTCCAACCGTAACTTAGAAGCGCAGGGCCCGGCTCGAACGGGCTGAGCGTCGGCACCGGCGGCGGGGTGAGCTCGGTTGCGGCGAGCGGTCCGCCGTCGTCTGCGAGCCGGGCGAGTTCGTTTGCGTCCATGCGGCGTTTGCTCCGGAAAAGGTTTTTGAGGCGGGAAAGCATCGTTCGGGTTCCTTGGGGGATCAGACGTATCGCCCGGCGCGGGCGGCCTCTTCGGCCACCCTGGCGGCCATCGCTGCCGCCTGGGCATCGTTCCACTGCTGGGACAACTCGCTCATCAGCAGCTGCCGTTTCGCCTCCGGCAAAGCCCGTAGGTAGCTCACGACCCCGGACAAAATCGGGGAAGTCGAGACACTTCGCCGATCGCTGGCGGCGTGATCCTCGTCGTCGACTTCGGGCATCAACCCCGCTGCTGAAAGCACCGCCTTCGCTAGCACAACCGGGAGAGTCGCGATCCCATCGACGGTCGCGTCGAAGTCGGCGTCATCATCCATCGCGGCATCAACCTCGGCCGCGCTCATCCGAATCGAACCGCCCGCCGTCGGCCGGAATGCGGCGGGCCGGTGGCCTCGCATGCGGCTCATGGCCAGTGCGGCGAACTCGCCGGCGTCGCGTTCGGCGGCTGCGGTGTCGTGGCGCTCGCACGCGGCCTCGGTCTCGAGGTTGAGGCTTTCGAGCCGCGTCATGAGTTGGGAAACGCGCATAGTGGCACCTGGGGTTTGGGGTCGGGCATCGTCTTCGCGGCCTTTTCTCGCTTCATCTGCTCGCGCCGCGCCTGGTTCGGAGGCGTGCCTCCGAACCAAGCTCTCGCGCGATCCCGCGAGCCGTCGACGAGTGCCGCGCACTGTTGGCGGAGCCTGGCGGAGGCGAACGCGGGCTTACGTGGCATGTACAGTTCCTCACGCGGGACTACGGCTATTCTGCTTTCGGGACGGCCGACACGATCCGAACGTCCGGATCGCAATTGCAGGGTCCAATGCCCGCGAGCAAATTACAGTGGCCATCGTGGTAGACCATCACGTCGGACACCTGGCCGGCGGGAATCTTCCCGGCCCGAGAAAGCCGCGTTGGTCTTGCGGACGTACGGCGGTAGTTCAGGCGGCGACATCATGTTCACTTCCTCGAACACCCGGACGATTTCCTTCCGGCTTCATCTCTCGGACAGAATCAACACCCCGACGGCGAACACCCGGACACCCGGACAACCCCCTTACAGGGGTTAGTCCGTCCGGGTGATGTTCCGGGGTGTTCTTACCCCGTCGGGAACATCACCCGGACGAACACCCGGACTCGCTTTTGTCCGGGTGTTCATAAGGCTCATGAAACCACCATTCGGCGAAAGCCTTTGGTCATCCGTTTGGCGCTGTTCCCGATCACCTTTTCGAACTCGATTTCTTCCACCAGTCCGGCCTCGGTCAGCGCGATCAGGGTCTCGTTCAGCTTCACCGTGTTGAAGCCGGTCCGATCCCTCAATGCCGTTTTCGTGGCGGCGTCGTGCATGGTCAGCTCGGCATCGATCGCGAGCAGCACCTCGGCCTTGTCGTGGTCGCTCTTCTTCCGGTAGACCTCGCGACGAACCCCTTCGCGTTCGTCAAACTTCGTTTCCTTGGCTTTGTCCAGGGTCAGAACTTTCACGTCCCAAAACCTGCCGAGGAAGTGATCGTCCGTAGTGCCTTCTTCAATCCGCACGTCCCACAACCCGCCATGCCCCGCGCTTCCGCCGGCCGAGAACCAGAGGGGATGCTTGCCGTCGCCTTCGTAGGCGCTCTGGCGGTTGATGAGGATGAACTGCCGTGCGAACTGCTCGAGCCCGCTGTAGGCGAGGTGCTGAAGTTCCATCGGCGGTCCGGCCTTCAGTTGGCGGTTCGCGTGGTGTATCAGAATCGGCGTGACGCCGGCCTTGAGCAGCACCTCGGCGACGACGCGGAAGGCCTCTCCCATTTCGAAGAGGTTCGCGTGGTCGACCGAACCAGCGATGCAAAGATAAACCGGATCGATGAACACCACCTCGGCTCGAAGCCCCTTGAGCCGCTCGGCGAAGTCCAGCATCTGTGCCACGTCCGCGAACTGGGGAAGCTCGAAACACCATTGCAGCCGTTCAAACACGTCCTCGGCTTCGACTCCCTTCGCCTTCAGAATCCGCCGGGCGGTTTCCTGGAGCGTGGCCGCGCCGGATTCGCCGCTCACGATCGCGACGCGAGCTCGGCGACTCACCGGGAACTCGCCGAGGAACGACGAACCAGACGCAAGCGAAATGGCCATATCCACGGCGAGGGAGGTCTTCAGACCCTTGCTCGGCCCCGCGATCGTCCCAGCTTCGCCCTTTACGAGAACCCGGGGAATCAGGAACTCGCGGCGGTAGTCCGCGAAGAGGAAGTCACGGGAGTCGATGAACGTGAACCGCGAGCCCTTAGCGGCTTCGCGGTTGGAGTGATCGAGGATCGCCCTCCCGATGCTCGGCCAGTCTTCGGCCTCGGCGAACCCGGCCGCCAGGTCCTGCACCCAGTTGCGGGCGTCCTTCACCTCGGCGGGCGGAAAGACGATTCGCACGTGTCGATTGAGTTTCGACCGCAGCACCTCGGCGACTTTCTCCGCACCTTCCTTTCCCGGCCATTTGCCGTCCGGCTTCGCGTCGTTCTCGCCGAGCATCACAATCGGCCGACCGGTCGGAAGATCCCTGAGCGCCTCGGCGAGTTGATCGCCCCCACCGGTATTCGACGGGCGGCCGATGGCGGCGAGCCCGCAGAGCGCGAGCGACAGTACGTCGGAAGCGCCTTCCGGGACGAACACAGGGCCGGGCCGATCCTGCCAGCCGGCGGGGATGTAGAGCCCGCGATGGCCGCCGGGCATCATCCTCTTCGCGCCGTCGCGACCGCGGCGAGTGATGCCGATGATGCGGCCGCCAGCGTCGTGCTCCGGGAACGTCCAACATTCCTCTTCCGTATGCCAGCCGAGAAGCGGGAAGGCCTCGAGGGCCGCGAGCGGCAAGCCGAGTTCGCGGGCCAGCTCGCCGCGGGCCGCGTCGGTCAGGTTGGCCGCAAACTTCGCGGCCTCGGCGGGCCAGTCCTTCGCTGGCTTGCTGCTCGTTGACTTGCCGTTCGTATGGCCGCTGTCGCGCCGCCAACGATCCTCGAGCCGCCGGTAACAATTGAAGACGTCGCCGCTCTTGAGCAACTTCCAGGTGGTTGGATCGGTTGGTTCGCCGCGACAACTCTGTAGTTCGTCATCGGTGACGCTGCAGCCCTTCGATCCCGTGCCGCATACTGGGCACGGGGAGGTGGAGTTGTAGCGCTTGGCGACGGTGAAGCGTCCGGTTGCGGGCATCACGACGGCCCCCCGGATGCGGGAAGGCTCTTGTTTTTCACGTTCGTTGACGATACTATTTGGTTCATGGGTCGGCCCTCCATTGCCGTCCCTTCGAAGGCCGCTGGCGTCAACCGGCGGCCTTCACGTTTTGATCACGTCGTTCCGCAATCGCACGCGCGATTCTCGCGAATGCCGCTGCCGTATAAATCCAGTCGCCGCGCCTGCATCGCCCGAGCACCTTCAGTTCCGGACTTTCGCCTACCACGAGCCGCACGATTTCTACGTCGAGGCCCGAGGCCCGCGCGTGATCGGCGAGTGAGTAAGCGGGCGGCTGAGGTCGCGATGGGCGAAGGTTCGGACCGGGCACGGTTAGGCTCCCAGGATTTCACGGACCTTGTCGATGTCGACGATGCGGACGAGTCGCATCGCACCGACCCGACGGCAGAGTTGGGCGAGATTCGGATTCTTGCGCACAGCAAGCCGGAGCTTGTCCAGCGAAATCCGCAACTCGATTGCGAGGTTCGGCAGAGTGATATCGTCCTGGACCATCATTGCGACCATGGCCGGCTCCCCTGTGGTGTGATGTTGTCGCCAGCATCCTTGCCAGCGGTCTAGCGTGCCGCGTGCCGTTGCCTGCATGCTGCATCGGTGTACGGCCGTGACGTAATCCACGCGACTTAGCGCGACGATGCGACGAACGCGCACGACGGATTGCCCAGAGCGTCCCGATGGAACACCTGGCGCATATGGACTGCTAATTCAAACAGCGGCGGGCAGCGATTCGATGAATGCGATGAGGTCGGCGCGTCGCCACCGTGGGCGAACGGAACCGGGCAGACGGACGGCGGCGGGCAGATTGCCGGCGGCCCGCTGGCGGTGCCATTCGCTACGTGAGATTCCGAGGAACCGCCACGAGTCTGGTTGGGACAGGAGTTCGGGTGTGTGCGTAGACGTGCGCGGAACCAGTGCGGTTGACATGATGCCTCTTAGGGTAATGTCCCGAGGAAGGTTCCGGTCTTCCCTGGGATGGTTTTTTGCGAGTGCCCGATACTCACACAATCGGTGATCGCGGCGAGGAAATCAAGTCCAGCTGCACAGAAAGTTTTCGGGTCGCGGCCCACCGTGTTGCACCATCTATGCCCCACTTACACGGGAACGATTAGGGGCGGCGTGGGACGGTTGAGATTTGGTCGCGTTCTGGAAGTGCCGTGTTTCATGCGAAATGGGACGCTATGGTACTGAACGGGATGCCACTATTTGGGGCGGTCCTCTGTACTTCTGATACGTGTGAACGATCCCGCCGAGAGTCTCAGTTTCCTGCGGTTCCATCGCGAGCCTCGACGGTGATTCGGTACGCCCATTCTACGCGCGAGGCGTTCGCCCGTTTTCCCAGACTTTATTTTCTCGTCAAAACTCGTTCAGAATCTTGCACCCTTCGGCTGGTCCATTCGCTATTATCGGAGGCACCAAGAAGTAATGGGGGACCTCCATGCCCACAATTCTCGAAACGCCCGACGCCGAGATCAAGCGCCAGATCGTCGAATACTTGAAGCGCGTGCCGTTCGAGCGGGCCATCGAGCAGGCGGAGTTTCGCACGCTGATTCAGACCGATTTGGCGAGCGGCCACCCGCTGTTCCCCGCGGATTCCCAAACCGCTTTCGATGAGGCCCGCGCGCTGCGCCATGCCAAGCGCGCTCAGCCCACCACCTCCGCGTTCATTAGCAACAAGAGCGTGCTGATCGTGCCCGGCTTCATGGGGAGCCAACTCCGCGACGACGGCGAGAACGGCCTCATCTGGATCGATCCGAAGATCTTCATCGAGCCGAGCCAACTGTCCGCGTTGCGTCTGAAGCCATTCGTGGACGGCGTGCCGGACTCCGACGCGACTGAAGGCGTCTTCATCCGCGAAGACGGGGCCATTCCCGCGATCTATGCCGGCTTGAGATTCTACCTCGAAACGGGCCGATGCGAGGTGCGAACCGCGGCCTTCGACTGGCGCAAGAACATCGAGGAATCGGCGGAACGGCTCGTCAACGCGATTCAATCCTTCGCCAACGAGCATCCGAGTCGGCCGTTCTTTCTGATCGCGCACTCGCAGGGAAGTTTGGTCGCTCGCCGGGCCGTGCAGTTGCTCGGCAAGGAGGAAGCGCGGCGAATCGTGAACCGCTTGATTCTGCTCGGCCCGGCAACTTACGGCACCTTCTCCGCGGCACTCGCGATTGCCGGAAGCCACACGAGCATCGAGCAACTCACGCACTTTGGCTTGCACTGGCCCGAGGACTTGAACGACGTGCTGCAGTCCATGACGGGCCTTTATCAGATGATCCCGTGGAAGCCGGGCACCGTGCAGATGGACCCGAGCGCGATGGCCGACAAGGATTTTTGGACGTCCGGCGTCGACGAGAAGCGTTTGGACGAGTTCTTTAAGTGGGCCGCCTCCATCGACACGGAGTTCTTCAACGACCGCATCTCCATCCTGCTCGGAGACGATCCCAAGACGCCCTCTGCGGTCGCGTTCCAAGGCGACAAGCTGGTCGCGACGCAGTTCGCGCAAGGCGACGGCACCGTCCTGGACCTGTGCGCCGTGGTGGAAGGCGTCACCGATGTGGCGCGTGCCGACGGCGCGAGCCACATGACGCTGCCGTTGAATCGCCGCGTGATGCAGGCCGTGTGGCGCGTCATCAATGGGAATCGGAGCGTGCGCGCGGTTCGCGGCCCGGAGGCAGTCGGCCCCGCGAAGGGCGGAATCGTGCCGCTGCCGCCGCCGGTCGATCTCTTCGCCTTGGCCGGAGTGCGCCGCCCGGCGAAAATCACGCGAGCCGCCGAGGGTGAGGCGATTCCCGCGCTCTCGAAGGCCGTCGCGCCCAGAGCCATTCTCACGGGCTACGGCGAAGCGCCGCCTTCACCTTCCACCCGTCGGCTCAAAGTCTTCTCCTTCGATCCGCTCCTCGCCACCGATCCGGAATCCATGGGGATGGAGTCCATCGTTCTCCACCTCGATTGGGACGAGGAATCGGCGGATGGCGTGAAACTGCAACCGGGGCCGGTCGGCGAATATCTGGAGGTCGTGGACTACGATCCCGCGAGCCGCTGCTTCTACCCGCCCGTCGATTTGAACCATCCGAACTTGCTCGCCCAAGACGGCTGCCCACTCTCGGAGACCGATCCGAGCTTCCATCAGCAGATGGTGTACGCCGTCGGGATGAAGACAATTTCGATTTTTGAACGGGCGTTGGGCCGCTCGGTGTTGTGGTCGCCGCACTTGCCGCGCGACGCGAACGGCCTCGTGATTCCCGATGGCGGCGGTCGGCCCGACGGCGAATTCGTTCGCCGGCTTCGCATCTATCCCCACGCCCTACGCGAAGCGAACGCCTACTACGATCCCGCTCGCAAAGCGCTGCTCTTCGGCTACTTCCCCGCGAAGGCCAACATTGGCGGCAAGGTGCTCCCCCGCGGCATCGTCTTCACGTGCCTGTCCTACGATGTCGTCGCTCACGAAATCACGCACGCACTCCTCGACGGTATGCACCGACACTTGCTCGATGCCAGTAACGGAGACGTCTTCGCGTTCCACGAAGCCTTCGCGGACATCGTCGCTTTGTTCCAACACTTCTCGCACCCAGACGTGCTGCGTTCCCAAGTCGCGAAAGTGGCCGGAAAGTTGGAGAGCGAGGGAATGCTCGGTCAACTCGCGCAGCAGTTCGGCGAAGCGATCGGCATGCACGGCTCGCTGCGAAGTTACCTCGGCAAGAAGAACGAAAAGGGCGAATGGCAGCCGACGCGGCCCGACCCCACGCTGTACCAAACCGTGAAGGAGCCGCACGAACGCGGGGCCATTCTCGTCGCCGCGATGTTCACGGCGTTTCTCACCATCTACCGCAATCGCACCCGCGACCTGCTTCGCATCGCGACTCGCGGCAGCGGGCTGCTTCCTCCCGGCGACTTGCACCCGGACCTCGTCAATCGCCTCGCCGACGAAGCCTCCAAGGCCGCACGGCATCTGCTCATCATGGCCATTCGCGCGCTCGATTACGTGCCGCCCATCGATCTCAACTTCGGAGACTACCTCCGGGCGCTCGTCACCAGCGATTCCGATCTCGTGCCCGGCGATCAGCGGCTCTACCGCGTCGCCATAGTTGATGCCTTCCGCCAATGGGGAATCTATCCGTCGGATGTGAAGAACCTTTCCATCGACAGCTTGCATTGGAACCCGCCCGAGAACGCCTCGCTCAAGCTCGACATGGGCTACTTCCGCGAACTCCTCGGCATCGGCGGCGGCACGCTGAAGCTCGATCGCGCCGCCATCTACCAGCATCAACGACGCGTCCAACTCGAACTCCACGAATGGATGCGCAAGCAATTCGAAGACAATCCCGAGATCGCCGCCGAATGGGGGCTCAACGTCTCGGAGAGCGCACCGATGTCGATTCGGCGGGATCGCCGGACGGATTGCAAGAAGCCGAGTTTGCCGAAGTTCGACGTGCATTCGGTGCGACGGTGCCGTCGCATCGGGCCGGACGAACAGGAACGCGTGGACATCCTCATCGAGGTAATCCAGCGCCGCGATGGCTACCTCGACGAGAACGATCAGGCGGCGGCCGATGCCGGCCAACCGCTCGCCGGCGGGCCAGACTTCACCTTCCGCGGCGGCGCGACGCTCATCATCGACCCCCGTGCCGGACGCATCCGCTACGCCATTCGCAAGAGCGTCTGCAACACTGCGAGGCTCGCGGCGAATCGCGAGTTCGAGGCCACGCGGGGTGGCGCACTCGGTCTCCGCGCCAACTACTTCCGCGACGCGGGCAACCCCTTCCCGCTCCTCCACTCCGGCGGTTGAACTCCGTGCCGCTTGCCGCTTCGCGATTCGATCACGCACCGAGGTTTCGCTCATGTCCAAGGCCAACAAGAAATCGAAGAGCAAGGCGTTCAAGCCCCAAGTTCACGTACGAATGTACTGTCAGGGGCTCGGCGACTGCTTCCTCCTGCGCTTTGAAACTGAGAAGGGCACCTTCTTCAAGGTGCTCATCGACTGCGGCATCTACAAGGCCAGCCCGGATGCCGGCGACATCATGAACGAAGTGGTCGACGACGTCGTCGAGGCCACCGATGGCCACCTCGACGTGCTCGTCTCCACGCACGAACACTGGGATCACATCTCGGGCTTCTATCAAGCGCTCGCCAAGTTCAAAAAGATGAAGATCGACGAAATCTGGCAAGCCTGGACCGAGGATCCCAAACACCCGCTCGCCAAGGAACTCCGCCAGAAGTACGAGAAGGTGAAGGCGAAGCTCGTGGGCCTCATGGGAGCGGCGCAGACGTCCCTCGGGGCGAAATCGTCTCGCGCCCTGGACGATGCCTACAGCGTGATGGGCTTCTTCGGAGTCGACAAAAAAGGCGACGAAGCCGGGCCTTATGCCGCCATCAAGGAGTTGATGAGCGAGAACAACCCGCGCTACTTCCTGCCGGGCCACGTCGAACCGCTCGGCGACACGGGCGTCAAGGCTTTCATCCTCGGACCCCCAGCGAGCGAAGCGATTCTCAAAAAGCAAAACATGAACAAGGGCGAAGGATACGAGAAGCAACAGGCTGCGTTCTTCGAGAGTTTCGAGTCGATGCTCGGTGCCGTGGAATCGGGTCTGGACGTTGACGCCGCGACCGATGCGATGAGCCGCCCCTTCGATCGTCGTCGTGAGATACCGGTCGAAGTCGCAAGGCAGTCCGACTTCTTCCAAACGCTTTACGGCTTCGAACCCGAACATCCCGAGTCGTTTCGTTCCATCGACGACATCGCCTACGACACGCTCGGCAACCTCGCGCTGAGAATGGACAGCTACATCAACAACACCAGCCTCGTGATCGCCTTCGAGTTGCCTTCCAAGGAAGTGCTCCTCTTTCCGGGCGACGCCCAAGCTGGCAATTGGAAGTCGTGGGCCGACCTCGAGGCACCGCTCGACTTCAAGGAGGAAAAGACCGATGCCCACAAGCTGCTCGCCAACACGGTCCTGTACAAAGTCGGGCACCACGGCAGCCACAACGCGACGCCGCGCACGTTCGGGCTCGAACTCATGACCCACCCCGAATTGCGGGCCTTCGTGCCGGTCGACCACGCGATTGCGACGGCCGCCCGCTACGGCGAAATGCCACTCAACGCGATTCTGGAAGCCCTCGGCAAGAAGACCGGCGGTGCCCTCGTGCGAAGCGATGACGACGCGACCCAGGCGAAGGAAAACTTCCACTTCTCGAAGAGGCTGCTCTCGATCCGGACATCGCCTGAAGGGAAATACTTTGACCGGCCCATCTACTGCGAGACCTCGTTCGATCTCGGTTGAAGGACTGAGTTTGCATCCGAGCCGAGATCGCAGCGATCCACCGCGTTGAAAAAAATGAAGAGTTGAGGTAGCCACACGGGGGGCGTTCTCTATGTTACATGAACCGACCGAGTGTGGCGGAGTGATCCGCTCGCTTGGTCGCGATCTTTGACAACGAGGTGATGCGAGTAGCATCTTTTCGACAAGCCTTGCGGCAGGTTGCGCGAGGCGACGTTGACACTCAGACACGGGCCTTGGAAGGACAGAAGATCGTT
>JAYTGN010000098.1:0-2312 GCA_043733485.1 Gemmataceae bacterium | reverse complement strand
TGAAGATGCAACCCGGCGACTCACGTCGCCGGTTCGCCTGGAATCCCAGTGTCTTCACTCTGGTTTTGATTTCTCGGTGCCTCTGTGCCTCTGTGGTTAGTCTGCTCATGAGCGAACCCGAACCCCTGTTGCGAACGCTCGCGCCGCTGCTCCGCGGGCTGGATCGTCGGCTTCGCACGGGGCTCGACGCCCGCCGGCGCTTCCCGCTCACCATGCTCCAGCGGGCTGAGCTCGAAGGGCTTGCCAACGACCTCGCGCGCCACGCCGACACCCTCGACGTCGAGAAGCCGCTGCTCGTCATCATGCTCATGGGCGGCACCGGCGTCGGGAAGTCCACGCTGCTCAACGCCCTCGCCGGCTCGCCGATCGCGCAATCGTCCTTCACCCGACCCACGACCCGCGATCCCGTCGTCTACTTCCATCAATCCGTTCGCTCGGAGCGGCTCGACCCCGCGCTTCGCCTCTGCCGTTTGGCGCAACACGACCGCCCCGGCCTCGAACAGAAGATCATCGTCGACACGCCGGACATCGACTCGAACGACGTGGCCAACCGCGAGAAGTTGCTCGCGCTTCTGCCCATCGCCGACGTCGTGCTCTACGTCGGTTCGCAGGAAAAATACCACGACCGCCTCGGTTGGGATCTGTTCAAGGAACAGCGGCAACGGCGGGCCTTCGCGTTCGTGCTCAACAAGTGGGATCGCTGCCTCACGGGGGAATCGGGCCTCCGGCCAGACGAAGACTTACTGAAGGACTTGAAGTCCGAAGGCTTCCCGAGCCCGCTTTTGTTTCGCACCAACGCCCAGGCCTGGCTCGATTCACCGGGCCGAGTGCCCGCGAATCTTCCCGAAGGCGAGCAGTTCGGGCTGCTCAAGAACTGGCTCGAACTCGGCATCACGCGGCTCGAGATCGAGGCCGTGAAGGCGCGCGGCGTCGGCCAGTTACTTTCGCAACTCGCGCGAGTCGCGGAATCGACGCGACCGCCGGACCTCACCGCCGAGGCCGACGCGGTGAAGGCGGCGTGGAGTGGCGCGCTCGTCGAAGAAGCGGGGGTGCAGACCGAGGTGATGGTCGGCACGCTGGAACCGTACCGCACCGAGATCGAACACCACTTCAGCGTGGTGGGCTTGCAGCGCTTTCGCGGGTTGATGGCTGCGTACCTACGCTTCACGACGATGGTGAAGTACGCGGGTAGCCGCCTCCGCGATAAGCATCCGATCACGGGCCGCTTGCTCGGCGGAAAATTTGAAACGCCGGTGGAGTGGAACCTCGGCGCGTTCGTTCAGGATTGCGCGCGGGCCGCGGGCGAACGCGTCCTCGATCAACGCACCTCGGCACTCGTGAACCGATTGCTCGTGGAGGCCGATCGGAACGGCTTCGCGCTGAGCCTGCTTCAAGAACCGACCTCTGGCGTTGGCCGGCTCGACTGGCGCGATCGCATCACGGGCCTCGTGATCGATGCGTTGGCCGAAGTGGAACGCCAGGCCACGAATCCGACCGGTTGGCGGCGCTGGGTTCGCGGCGGCGTTACCTTGCTCGCCAACGTGCTTCCCGAAGTCGCACTCGTCGCCACCGCCGGGATCATCATGTGGAACTTCATGGTCGAGCAGCAGGTGCCGCAGTTGTTCCAGATGTCGCTGATCGCGCTGGTCCCGCTCACGGTGGTGATCGTCTTCCACCTGCTGATCTTGCTCGTGTTACCGGTGCGGTGGCCGGCGATCCGAGGCGAGTTCACACGGGCGTTGCAAGCTCGTTTCCAGGCGGAACTCGACCGCGCCTACCTGCCGTTGCCGGGCGACATCGCGACGGCACTCATCGAGGAACGCAAGCAGGTCGAGGCTCTGCTCGCGGATACGAAGCAAGTTTCCGATTGGCTTTCGGAACGTCAGCAGGCCGCCCGCGTGAACGAACTTTATGGGAGTTGAACCCCTGGGTGCGCGGCCGTCTCGGCCGCTCCAGTGTTCAACGGGGCGTGATCGAAGGCGTGACACCCGCCGGCGGCGGCAGGTTGTCGATGGGCTGAACCGACGAAAGCGGTTCGGGTACGACCGGCCCGCGAGTGCCCTCACCGCGGCCGCGCGAAGGCGTGACGCAATCGAGGAACCCCGCGATGGGTGCATTGCTGCACCCGGTCGTGAAACCGAGCAGTACGATGAGAACGATCCGGCGCATAGTGGCGGCATACCGGGGTTATTCGAGGTTTCCTAGCCCAATTTCTGAGAGGGTGTACCTCGAGATTTTGGCACTCGCTGAATTTCCCGGCGAACCGGCGACGTAAGTCGCCGGGTTTCTCGCACACCCGGCGACTTACGTCG
>JAYTGN010000097.1:0-6562 GCA_043733485.1 Gemmataceae bacterium | reverse complement strand
TGTCGCCGTGCTTGGCGACGGTGTGCTTCGTCGCCTTGGCTTGGTCCGAGCCGAAGCGCGTCTTGCCCCGTGTGAAGGCGAGGTGGAACTCCTGGCCGGGGAAGAGCGTGTCGATGCGGAATTCGCCGTTTGCGTCGGTGCTGATGGACTCCGACTTCTTCAACACGGCGGAGGCCTCCTGCGCTTCGCGTCGGGAGTACGACAACTGCACCGTCAGCCCCGCGAGTGGTTTGCCGTCCGCGTCGACCGCCCTCCCCGTCACGCTGCCTCCGCTGCCGAGTTTTACCACCGGCTTCTTGGCGTCTGCCGTCAGCGTCAGCATGCCGACCAACTTCCGTTTCTCGTGGATCACGGCCAGCAGTCGCTCCTTCTTCGCATCCAGGTTGAACACGGTCAGCGTGTCGGCGTCCGCTGAGGCGGTCGGGTTGGCGTACTCGACATGCGTCATCCCGGTGGCCTTGCACCCCGTCACCGGCTTACCATCGGCGTCCACCACATTCACCGACGTCCTCGTCGCCGGTTCTAGTTCGATCTTCACCGTCACCTCATCGCCGGCCGCTTTCGCGTTCAGCACTTTACACCAGCAGCCGTTCAGATGGTCTCGGCCCACATGACTCTTGAACAGCAGCACGCCTTCGGATTCCGTGAAGTATTGCGGGTAGTCCGGGTCCGGGAGCGGCGGCTTGTACTCGGAGTCGTTCTTGCCGCCGCCGCTGGCGATCAGCAGCACCGGGCCGGGGATGGTGACGATGCGGAACTTCCCGTCTTCGTCGGTCCAGTGTTGCGGCGAGCGGTCAGTGAACGCCGGGAATTGACCCACGAAGGAGTTGTCCTTCAGTACCTCGACTCGAATGTCCGATGAGCGGATCGGCTGACCCGTGGCTTTGTTCGTGACAGTTCCAGTGACGACGACGCCTTTGGCGCACTTCACGTCGATGGTGATCGGCTCGTAGCCGACGGTGTCACCCGCGGACGCCGTGCAATACATGAGACCCGTGGAAGAGGGTGGGTCCGCCGTGACCGTGTACGCCGGGTACTTCCGCAAGCCACGGATGACATACTGGCCCTCCCGGTCGGTCTTCGCCTCGTGCCAGTACCAGTGGTCGGTCAATTCCGTGCTGGTGGTGCGGGTGGCTTGCACCCGCACCCCGGCCTGCGGCTTGCCGTCTTGGTCGGTCACCGTCCCGCGGACGATCTTCTCCGGTTCCACCACCGCCGTGAAGTCCGAGCCGTACGGCAGCCAGCGGGCGTTGAATTTGTGATTCTTCCCGGCGTTGACGATGGCGGCTTGAATCAGCGGGGCCGGGTCGAATCCCTCGCGGTTCACACACATCAGGCCCTTGACCGCGATGCCGTCGCCGCTGAGTTTGAGCTGCACCATCTGCCCGGCTCCGAACCCACCCAATTCGAAACGCCCGTCGCGATCAGTGTGGGCGGTCGGAGGTCGACCGGTTTTCGGGTACTGCATGCCGCGGTCGCCGCCGAGCGGGTTGCCGTCGGCTCGCTTGGCCCAGTTCTTGAGATGGGTGTCGAGGCTGGCGTCCGAGTCGTAGGCGTAGACGTTGAAGGCCGCCACCGTCGCCCCCGCGACCGGCTTCCCTTCCTGGTTCAGCACGCGGCCTTTGATGGCCCGCTCCTTCGGCAGCGCGAACACGAGTTCGGCGTTGGGGGTAACACTCGCCGGGATGTAGTCGTAGCCGTGATGGTGGAAGTCCGGACCACACCCGGCCGCGCTGGCCACCAGCTCACCGCCCATGTTCTTTTTTTGGAAGGGCACTGTGAGCTTGAACGTGCCGTCCGGGTTTGTCTTGCCGAGAGGTTGCACCGTCCCCTCGGTCCAGTGCAGGGCCAACTCCGCCTGCAGCGGCTTACCGTTCGGCCCCACCACCGTGCCGGTGATGGTCCGTTCCTTCGCGGCGGCCGGTTTCACTTCGGCTTTCGGGTCGGCCTTCTTCTCGATCTTCACCGCAGGTTTCTCGTCGGCGTGTGCGACTGGCTGCGGAGTTCCGAAGCCAACCGCCAGCCCGAATGCCAACATCACGGCGGCCACCGCCACGGCGACCGGTTTCAACAGGGGAATCATGGGGAACGCTCCGGTGGCGAGCGCGGCGACCGTCGGGGACAGGTGTCCCCCGGCCAGCCGCGCCGCGAGGTCGATCAGGGCGTGCGAGGGGCCACCCGCCGCACGGGAACTTGCCATCACCACCGCTAGCCAGCCGGCCGAAAGCACGATGCCTCGCTTGGCGATCCGCCGTTCGAGCAACGTCCGCCCGCGTTCGAGCTGACCTCGCACCACGCCCACGGTGGTGCCGAGTTCCTCGGCCGCTTCGTCGCGGGTCAACCCTTGCACGCCGCACAGCAACAGCGGCAACCGGTACTTGTCCGGCAGCGCGTTCAATTCTTCGTGCAGAGCGTCCGTCGCCTCGCGCCAGCTCAGATCGGCCGGCTCGGTCGTCCGTTCGGCCCGACGAGCCGCTTCCGCCTCGCGGGCGCTGCGCCGGTGGCGATCCGCCCGGCACCGCACCGCCAGCCGATGGGCGACGGCGTACAACCAACCGCCGAGCGGCGCGGGGTTCGCGGCCAGCCGCTTCGCCTTCTTCAGCAGCACGAGGAACGTGG
Organism: Gemmataceae bacterium; assembly: GCA_043733485.1. Taxonomy (GTDB): domain Bacteria; phylum Planctomycetota; class Planctomycetia; order Gemmatales; family Gemmataceae; genus Urbifossiella. The sequence continues at coordinate 3,943 of JAYTGN010000097.1, read as the reverse complement.
CCTGGAAAGCGTCGTCGGCGTCGGCCGGGTCGGTCAGCACCTGCCGGCAGGCGGAGAGGACCGTCTGGCCGTGCCGGTGAACGAGGGCGCGGAAGGCGTCCTCGTCGCGGTTCCGCACGAACCGGACCAGCAACTCCTGATCGCTGTCCGGCACGTCGGATTTGCGACGGGTCGAAGTCTGCAGGGTGTGGACGACACGGGCAAGGGTGGGTTGGAACACCGCTGGCACCTGGGTGAAAAGGAACTCCACATGTACCGCCCGTTCCCCGGCCCACGGCACGCCGATTTTTCAATTTTCCGAAATGTTCCGGTCACTGGCCGTAGCCGAACCGCGCTGCTCGCCCCGGAAGCAGCGCCCACTGCCCCATCCGTTGAAAACGCCCCGAAATCCGAATGTGTCGATCCGGCGCAACACATGCTTGCAAGGTGTAACCCTCATCGAGCCGCCCTTGTGAAAGTCCGGGAGTTCCCATGTTCGCACAGATCGGAAAATACCTCCGGTTCGTCCGCGGCATCGGCTTGACTCTATTGGTCTTGTGCGCCGGCGGCGCCGCGGCCTGGATGGCGAATCAGCACCCGGTCTCCGGGAGTGCCCCGGCGGTGGCGGCCGCTCCCGAAGCGGAGAAGATCCAACTGATCGGCACGGATCGGATGGTGGTGCCGGAGTCGATCGCGAAGAATTTGTCGCTCAAAACGGCCCTCGTCCAACGATCCGAGCGCAGCGTGCCGCTGCCGCTGTTCCAGGGGACGCTCGCGCTCGATTCCAACTCGCTGCAGCGGGTGCACAGCCGGTTTCCCGGGGAAATCATCGAACTCGGCCCAACGCGGCCCGGGAGTTCTTCCCGGGGAGAATTGTGGAGATACTTCGCGCGCTTCCCGGCCCCGAGGCTCCAGTTCGGCGACGCGGTCGAAGCCGGCCAATTGCTGGCAGTCGTCTGGAGTAAAGACCTCGGTGAGAAGAAGAGCGAACTCATCGATACCCTGTCCAAATACAAACTGGATGCGCGCGTGGCCGAGCGCCTGCGCGACTTGTACGCGGAGCACGGCACCGCCGAAAAATCGGTCCTCGACGCCGAGCGTGCGGTCGATCAGGACCGCATCAACATCAAGCGGATCGAAGAGACGCTGACCACGTTTCGCTTGTCGAAAGCCGACATCGCAAAAGTGCGGGCGGAAGCCGACGATCCGGACTCCCCACGGGCGAGTGCCGCGGATTGGGCGCGCGTTGAAATCCGGGCCACGCAAGCCGGGGTGATCCTCGAAAAGAACGTCGGCGTCGGCGACATCGTGGATACGACGACCGACCTGTACCGCATCGGCAACTTGAAGTCGCTGGCGGTCTGGGCGCACGTCTACGAAGACGATTTGCCGCTGGTGGCCGAACTGCCCAAGCCGCTGGCGTGGACCGTGTCGCTGCCGTCGCGCCCTTCTGTGACGTACCCGGGCACCCTGGAACAGATCGGATCGGTGATCGACCCGAACCAGCACACGGCCCTCGTGTGCGGGCGGGTGGAGAACCCCGACGGCGAACTGAAAATCGGCCAGTTGGTCACGGTTTCGCTGCTCCGGCCGGCGCGGGGCGGAGAGCTGACGGTGCCGACCGATGCCCTCGTGGAAGACGGCGTCGAGAGCATCGTGCTCGTGCAACCCGACCCGGCGAAGCACGAATACGAACGCCGGCGCGTGACGGTGCTCCGCCGGACGCGCGACACCATCTACCTCCGGGACGAACCGGGCCTGCGCCGCGGCGAACGCGTCGTTTCGACCGGTTCGCTCTTGCTTTACGAAGCGATGAAAGCGATCGCGCCGGCGCCGGTGCCGGCCCCTTGACCGATCACCCGGAAGCGCCATGGTCCGCAAGTTCATCGATTGGGCGTTGGCCAATCCGTTGCTCGTCCTGCTCGCCACGCTCGCCCTGGCCGTCGGCGGGGGCTACGCCTTCACCCACGTCAATATCGAGGCCTACCCCGATCCGGCCCCGGCGATCATCGAAGTCGTCGCCCAGTACCCCGGCGCCTCGGCCGAGGAAGTCGAACGGCAGGTGACGATCCCGATCGAGGTCGCGCTCGCCGGGATGCCGGGACTCGAAACGACGCGGAGCAAATCGCTGTTCGGGCTCTCCCACATCCGCAACCAGTTCAACTACGCCCGCGATTACGACCAAGCGAAGCAAGACGTGCTGAATCGATTGGCCTCGGTGAACCTGCCGGCGGGCGTGAACCCGGTGATTTCCCCGGCGTCGCCCATCGGCGAAATCGTGCGCTACACGTTGGTCAGCGACGTCGACCGGGCGACCGGCAAGCCGTTCTACACGCTCTCCGATCTCAAATCGATCCAAGATTTCATCATCCAACGGGAACTGCTGCGGGTCCCGCGAATCGCCGGGGTCACCGGCGTCGGCGGGACCGTGAAGCGCTACGAGGTCCAGCCCGACCCGGTCCTTCTCCGGAAACACGGCGTGACGCTGGCGCAGTTGCAAACGGCTTTGGGCAACTCGAACACCAACGGCAGCGGCGACAATCTGACGCAGGGGCAGCTTTCCATCGTCGTCCGTTCGCTGGGATTATTCGGCAACGGGCAAGATCCGCAGCAGGCGACGCTCGCCATGCACGACCCGGCCGCGGCCGCGGGGTATTTGCGATCGGAAGAGCTGCGCCGCTGCGTCGAAATCCGGCAGGTGGTCGTGGCCAGCGTGAACAACGTCCCGGTGCGCGTCGACCAGCTCGTCGACGGCGGGTCGGCCCTGAACGCCGACGGCACACCGAATTGGAGCGATGTCGAACTGACCAAGAAGGGCGTCGTCATCTCGCATCAGACGCGCCAAGGCCGCGTCGCGATCTGCCGGCCGCGCAACGATCCCGACGGCAAGCAGTTGCGGGGGCCCGACGGCGCGTATCTTTGGGACGACGACGACGACGTGGTGCAGGGGATCGTGCTCCTCCGCAAAGGGCAGGAATCGATGCCCGCGCTGCGCGATGTGAAGGCGAAGATCGAAGAATTGAACAGCCCCGGCCACCTGCCGCCGGGCGTGAAGATCGCCGTCTTCTACAACCGCACCGACCTCATCGACAAGACCACCGAGACGGTGAACGAGAACCTCCTCGTCGGCATGGGGCTCGTCGGCGCGATCCTCCTGCTCTTCCTCGGCAACATCCGCGCCGCCGTCATCGTGGCGATCAACATCCCGCTGGCCCTGCTGTTCGCCTTCGGCGTACTCTTCGCCCGCGGCAAGTCGGCGAACCTGCTCTCCATCGGCGCGGTCGATTTCGGCATCATCGTCGATTCGTCGGTCATCATCGTCGAGAGCATCTACCGGAATCTGATGAATACGCACGACGCCGAGGTGCCGTTGAACGAACGCATCGGTCGGGCCTGCGTGCAAGTGACCAAGAGCGTCTTCTTCGCCACGCTCATCATGGTGTGCGCGCTGCTGCCGCTCTTCACGATGACCGGACCCGAGGGGCAAATCTTCGGTCCGATGGCCGATACGTACGCCTTCGCCCTGGGCGGGGCGCTCGTGCTCGCGCTCGTGGTGTCGCCGGTGCTCTGCCTGCTCACGATGAAACGGTTGAAGCCGAAGCCGGACAACATCCTCGTCCGCGGCCTCCAATGGTGCTTCCTCAAACAGTTGAAGGTTTTGGTGGCCGGGCGCTGGCTCGTGCTGATGCTGTTCGTCGCCGCGCTCGCATACACCGGCATCACGGCGTCGCAAATGGGCCGGGAGTTCATGCCCGAACTCGAAGAGGGGAACCTCATGGTCCGGGGCACCTTCCCCGTCAACGTGTCGCTCGGCGAAGTCGGCCGGCGTTCCGAGAAGGTGCGCGAAGTGCTCCGGAAGTACCCCGAGTTCGCCGTGATCGTCCCCACGACCGGCCGGCCGGACGACGGCACCGACCCCACCGGATACTACAACGTCGAGACGTTCATCCCGATGCGGCCGCAA
>JAYTGN010000096.1:0-37326 GCA_043733485.1 Gemmataceae bacterium | reverse complement strand
CCGGCGGTGCCGGGCGCGGCGCATCTTCCCCGTGCAAGTACCCGGCCCACAAGGCCACCCCGAGGCCCACTGCTTTGACCCGGTTGCGTTTCATGCCGGACCGCTCCTGCGAGTAAACCACCGACTGCTCTCACTTCCATCGGTCGGTTGGCCTTGCAACCCGCAAAGTTTCTGGAACTGTTAAGCCCGTCAGATTCGTAAGAAGCCGGAAAGTCTGAGCAGAACTCGCACTTGCCCCAACTTCCGCGCATTCGCTTCCGGTGGGTGTACCAACGATCCTTGGAGAACTTAAAGACCGGATTGAACTCGTCTTGCGCGACTTGGGGTAGTCAGGCTGCCACATTGCCACTTCTCGTCACACGGACTTTGGCAGCCTGACCCGTTTCATGGCTGATTTCAAGGGGTTTGTGAAGAAATCTGTGCGTGTCCGAACCGGCCGGTTTTGAGCCGTTTATCCTATCGCCTGTTGGGAAGGGGACGGATCCGGGCTACGGCCTCCATGAATCGTTGGCACATCCCTTCCGGCACTTTCGACTTGAACCCATTTCGGAAATCGTTATGTCGGGGTTTCCTGAAATCACTGCAAGCGAATGCCGATAAAGTCGGTAGATTCGGCAACCTCTGTTGGACTAGGAAGGGTGGGCATGGACGCCACGAACCCGATCCGTCGTTGGATGCGCCTGGTGGGGCTGCTGCCCATCGTCGCGGGATGTACCTCGACTCCGACCGAGCCGGGCTATCAGAAGCCCGTTTCGGAGTTGCGTGCCCAGAATGCCGCGGACTACGCCGCCAAGCAGGCCCAAACCGCGCCGACCGTGGCCCGGCCGCAGATGCCGAGCGAGCCGGCCGGACCTCTCGCGCCGCTACCGCCATCGAACGCGACGAACGTCCCGCCCTCCGAATCGAAGCCGATCATTCCCGGTTCCCCCATCGTGGGCTTGCCGGTTTCCAACGCCCCCGCCGGGCCGACGTCCGCAGTTCAAACCGGCTTCACGGTCGAGCGCACCGAGAAGCCCACGATCGCGAAGTCGATCCTTCCGGCCGGCGAACCGCGAATCAAAATCGTCGCTCACGTCGGCGACAAGAACATCGTGACCGACGAAGAAGTCTGGGAATCGTGCCGCCAGCGGATGCAAGAGTACACCTCGCTGGTGGACGGCCCCGGCGGCAAGCAACTGATCGAAGACGCCGCCAAGAAGAAGACCGTCTACACCGAGGAGCTGCGCCGGACGATCGAGCGCGAACTGATCCTCGACGAAATGTACATCAAGCTCAAGAAGGCGAGCAAGGCCCAGGTGATCGAGGAGATCAAGGAGTTCGCCGGGAAGGCCGCCGATCGGCAACTCCGCGACTTCAAGAAGCGATACCGCGCCGAAACGGACGACGACTTCAAGATGATCCTCCTCTCGCAAGGCCTCACCATTCCCGTCATCCGCCGGCAACTCGAACGGCAAATGATGGCCGAAGAGTACGTCCGCAGCATGCTTCGCGAGAAGAACAAGGGCATCGGCCTCAGCGAAATTCGCGAGTACTTCGATGCCCATCCGGACGACTTCCGCACGGCGGACCGCGTGAAGTGGCTGAGCATCTTCATCAGCTTTAACAAGTTCGACACGCAGCGGGCGGCCTACGATTACGCCCTTGCGATTCAGCAGCACGCGGCGGCCGGCGAAGACTTCGTCGACCTTTCCAAGAAGTACGATCACGGCCTCGCCGGCCCCGCGGGCGGCGTCGGACCCGGAACGGAACGCGGCAAGATTCTACCGATGGACCTCGAAGCAACGGTCTGGTCGCTCAATCCCAATCAAGTGAGCACGTTGATCGAGACGCCCGCCGGTTACCACATCGTGAAGGTGGCCGAACGCGACGTGGCCGGGATCAAGCCGTTCGACGACAAGGTTCAATTGGAGGTTCGCCGCCGCATGATGCGGGACCTACAGGACGTGGAATACAAGCGACTCGTGGAAAAGCTCTGGCGGGCCGGCGTAGTGCAGGTTGTCGCGATGCCCTGAGCCGTGCCCCTCACTTCTCACTTCTTGTCGGTCGGGACCGGGCTCGTCGCCGGTCCCCATTCCGTCGGTTGGTACTTGATGTCGAGGTGCGACGTCGCGATGCGTTCGCCCTTCTTGAAGCGGCTCGTCATGGCCGCATCGAGAATCCCCGTCGTGAGCAGCGTGCGTTCCACGGGGTACGGCGCGTGCCCGGTTCGCATCATCGAGTCGATCGCCTTCGTGAGTTCCGCGAAGTGCGAAAACGGATCCACGCCTTGCAAGTAGAACTGGCACGAGACCGGATTCGCCTCGCCCTTAATCTGCGTCGCGAAAGCAAACGGGCCACCCTCGCCTTCCTTGACCCAACCGTTGGCCATCACCACGAAGCCCCGGAACCCATCGCGATATTCCACCTCGATGAGTGCCGCTTCTTTCGACTGACTCGTCGCGATGCGAACGTCCTCCTTCGCGTGTTCTGGAACGCGCTGGAGTGCCGCTTCGAGAACTGGCGCAACCCACTTGTGCCGGTCGAGCACCTCCCCCATCGCCGTGTTATCGTGAACCGTCACGGCTTTCACGCCGGTCTCACCTCCCTTGCGACGTTCGACCATGCACTGCATCCCTTCGAGCGCGTGGAACCCATACGCCTCGAAGCCCGCATAGCCGATCTGAATGGCACCGAGCAATTCACTTCCCTTGGGAAGTACGAGTTTGGGCTTTCTCCAAGTCGTGGGCACGGATGAGCCGGCGAGGAACGGCACGAGCAGTTTGCGAGCGCGGTCGTACATCCACTTCGCGTCATCCCAGGTTGCAGCGAGATGCTTGTCGTTGAACGCAGGAACGGATTGTCCGGTCTTCTCGAAGACCTTCGCGATTTCCTCGAAGAATCGCCTTCGGGGGTAGAGGTGCTGGCCCTTTTCGTTTGTCTTGTAGTCGCCGTGTTCGCCGATCGAAATCACGCCATCGACGGCGAGTGTGTTCGTGCCGAGGGTGAGTGCCTCGGCAATGGTGTCGCAGATTTTGAACCCGTGCTTCTTGGCCAACTCGCGGCTCAGGTCGGTCTTGGGCACTTGATCCGTAAAGAGCGAGACCAGTTCCATGTCCGGTCGCGTCTTCTGGTCCGGCGAGTAGCCGTCGAGCAAGTTGCGAAGGATCACATCCGCGTGCGACCAGCGGCGATACTCCGTGACGACTGCGGCAATCTTCTTGGGCATGAGAGTTCTCCTCGAAAGAATTCAACTCGCGCTCAGCGAGCGTCCGTTGTCCTTTGCTCCCATTCCGAGGATGAACGGTGCGGCGCGCTGCGCCCATGCCTCGGCCTTAGGGTAAGCGCTGGCACCCTCGGCCCAAGCCTGGCGCAGCATGTCCGTATCGATGACGCCGGGGTTGAGCGGAATCGCGGCCATGCCCGAAGGCAACTCCTGAGCTAATGCGAGCGTCAGGCCTTCAATCGCGTACTTCGAGGCACAATACGGCGCGACATCGGGCGAGGTGCTGCGGCCCCAGCCACTCGACAGGTTCACGATCACCCCAGACTTACGGCCCACCATCGCGGGAACGAAGGCGCGGATCACGTTCGCCACGCCCTTGATGTTCACGTCGATCACGGCATCGAATTCCTTCGCCGGCACCTGCCACAACGGGGCCGGTGCGCACATCACGGCGGCGTTGTTGATGAGCAAATCCGGCGGGCCGAACGCGGCGACCATCGCGTCGGCCCAAGTTTTCACGGCCTCCGCCTTGCAGACATCGAGCGCGGTGAACGAGTGCGGCGCGGGAAACGCCGCCGTCAGTTCCGCGACGTGCTTCGCACTTCGTCCGCATCCGATGACCGTGTGCCCGGCCGCGACGAACTGCGAGACGAGCGCGCGGCCCAGCCCGCGAGTCGCACCCGTCAACACGATGATCTTCGCAGAGGAACTCATGGCCTTACCCCTCACACGTCAGCGGCTAGAATGCGATCGGTGCGGCAATCGGAACAGGAGCCATCCGTGACCAACTTCGAACGAGCGCTGGCGATGGTGGCCGACGGCATGACCCTCGGCCTCGGATCGGGCCAGGCCTCGGAGCGGTTCATTGCCGCACTCGGCGAACGCGTTCGAGCCGGCCTCAACGTTCGCGGCGTTCCCACATCGGCGAATACTGCCGCACTCGCGGCGAAGGCCAGCATCCCGCTCGTCGATCTCGCGGACGCTCTCCCCATTGATATTACCTTCGACGGTGCGGATGAAGTGGATCCGGATCTGAACTTGCTCAAGGGGTTCGGGAACGCCCTGGTCCGCGAGAAGATCGTCGCGGCCGCTTCGCGCAAGCTCGTGATCCTGATCGGCCCGCGCAAGGTCCGCGAGAAACTCGTGGATCGCCTCGGCCGGCGCGGCGCGCTCCCCGTTGAAGTGCTGTCATTCGCTTTGCCGTTGTGTGCGAGGCGCTTCGCCGAACTCGGCTACTCGTGCAAGCCGGTCCTGACTCCAACCGGCGAGCGGTTCATCTCCGATAACGGGAATCCGATCTTGCACTTGATTCTGGATGAACCGATTGAAGACCCAGCCGCGCTCGAGAAGAGCCTCCGCGATATTCCGGGAGTCGTGGGAACCGGACTGTTTCTGGGAATGGCCGATGTCGTGCTGATCGAAGACGAAGGTGGAAAGGTCGAGGTGCGTGAGCGGGCCGTCCTCCCTGGGAGCGCGGGCGTCCCGCCCGCTGGCTTTCCTTCCCAAGGCCGCTGAACATTCAAGTCGGAGCCCAGGCAGCGGGCGGGACGCCCGCGCCCCCAGGGGATCACTTCTCCGCGTTGAGTTGCTTCACCTTAGCTTCGAGCCGCTTCATGCCATCGTTGAAGCGTTCCTCGCTGTCCGGGAAGTTCGCGTTCCGCATGCCGTCGAACATGGCGCGGATCACGCCCTTCTTATCCACGACCACGAGCCGCGTGCTATGCGAAGCGAGTGCGTCGAGTTGCTTCACCTCGCCAGCGGGTTCGTCGCCGGCACTTTGTTTGAAGCGTTCCTGGAGCAACTTGCGGATCGTCGGTTCGTCGCCGGTGAGAAACAGCCAGCGCTTCGGGTCGGCTTGGTAACGGTCGGCGTACTTCTTGAGTTCGCCGGGCGTGTCGTGTTCCCCGTTCACCGTGAAGGTCACGAACATCACGTCGGGTTGATCCTTCAACTTGTCCTGGAGTTGGCGAACGGTCGCGGTCACGGCCGGGCAGTTTCCCATGCACCGCGTGAAGACGAACGACGCGATCCACACCTTCCCCGCGAGGTCTTTCTCCGTGACCGTGCGGCCATCGCGTTCCGTGAGTGAGAACGAACCAACCGGATAATCGAGATCGGAAAGGGGCGCGGGCTCCACGGTGGGACCGCAGCCGAGGATCACCACGGAACACACGGAACACACGGAAAGTAGAAACAGGCGTCGCGTCATTTTCTGTTTCCGTGTCTTCCGTGGTGAAACTCTTCTTCGCTCATCGGAAGAGGAAGCCATCGACGAGCAGAAGGCCGAGGGCGGCGGGCAAGTAGAGGAGTGAGGCCCGCAATACGCGGCGAGCCTGACGGTCGGAGCGGGTGCGGTCGAAACGGACCGCCTCCCGCAGAAAGAGCAGTCCGAAGATTGCACAACCGATGGCTGCGAACGGCCCGGCCACCTGCAAACCGACCGCGAGCAGCCCGACCGGGATCAGCGCCGAACAAATCACGACCATGACCCACGCGGTACGACTGCCGCTCGGATCGGTGATGGGCAGCATGCGAAGGCCGCCGCGAGCGTAGTCGTCGCGGTACATCCAGGCGATGGCCAGGAAGTGGGGCAGTTGCCAGAGGAAGATCACGAGGAACAAGCCGAAGGCGGCTGGCATTCCTTCCCAGCCGCGGGCCGCACACCAGCCAATCACCGGCGGCAGCGCTCCCGGCACCGCGCCGACCACCGTGTTCCACACCGTCATGGTTTTCAGCGGCGTGTAGATGAACGCGTAACTCACGAGCGTGACCGCAGCCGCGATGCCCGCCGGATACGGCACGGTCGCGAACAGATAGACGAGCCCGACAATGCTGAGCCCGACGCCAAAGCTCAGCGCCTCGAACGGCGTGAGTCGACCCGCGGGCAGCGGCCGCTTCATGGTGCGGTACATCTTCGAGTCGATGCCGCGTTCGAGCCATTGATTCAAAGCACTTCCACCGGCCGCGACGAGCCCCGCACCGAACAGCGTGTGAAACAGCACGAGAAGCGAGGTCGAGCTTCCGGCCCCGAGAATGTAGCCGACCGCCACGGTGAAGAGCGCCATCACGGCGATCCGCGGCTTCGTCAGTTCCAGGTAGTCGGCGAACCGCGAAGGTACGACGATGGCCGGGGCGATCTCTTCGCGCGCCAGCCCGCCGAACCGCTCCAGCGGTGCGACTTCCGGTTCGATCGCGGCAACGGTCTTTCTCATGGCATCTTCCCCGGTGCAATCAGTTCCATCGCGGGCTCAGGAGCCAACGCTCGCTCCCACATCTCAAGGCTCGAACGATCCTCGGCATCGACTTTTCTCGACCGAACCCGCAGTGCGAACACGACCGCCGTGGCCAGCACGCCGGTGCCGACCAGTGTGTGAGCGGTTCGCATCGCGGCTTGCTTCTCGCTCACTTGCTCGGCTTCCGGCAGTCGCGAGGCCGCGCGCTTTCCGGCAAAGGCTTCCTCGCCGAACTTCCCCATCCACGCTTCGACGCCGAGCGTCACTTGCAGAGCGAGGAGCAAGCCGAGAACCCAACCGGTGAACTCAACGCGGGGTCGAGCCGCCGTGGTGAACCCGACTCGGATCAACCACACGGCCAACCCGACGGCGAGAAATGCCGTGAGCAAATGCAGCCGTTGGTTGAGTGCGTTCGGGGCGTGGCGAACCATCGCGCCCCAGATCAGTTGTACGAACAGCAGCGCGACCAGGGCGAGCGAAAGGCGGCTCAACAACGCGGGAATCGTGCTGGTGCGGCCCGCTTGTGATCGTCCCGTGAGTACGGCCACCGATACGAGCAGGCAGAACACCACCTGCGCGAAGATGCCGTGAATCGGGGCGAGTTCCGGCCCGAAGAGTGCGTCGAGCCGGACGCGGAAGCCACCGAGCAAACCCTGGATCATCACGGCAATCAGGGCCACGATGCCGAGTAGTCGAAGGCCCGAGCCGCGGCGGTTCCACCCTCCGGTCAGCAGCGCGAGAACGCCCAAGAGCGAGATCCCCATTACCGCGAGCGGACCATTCGGAAGTTGAACCGCGACCGCGGGGTCGCGCTGAACGATGAGTTCGCGGTGAAACTGGCCGAACGCTCCGAGCAGGACCACGAGCAGAAGCAAGCCGAACCAGCGGGCGAGCGCTCTGGGTTCCGTGAACCAGAGTCCGAGCGCGAGAATGCTCACGAAGCCTCCGACCGCGAAGCCCGCGATGCGGTGCGTGTGTTCGATCAGGTAGCCGAGGTCGAGTTTGTAATTGTCGGCGAGGTACCACGGCTCTGTGGGCCAGATCGGATCGGCCATGCCGGCGCGAAAGCTCGTCACGAACTGACCGAGGACCAACAACACGAGCGTAACGAGAACCGTAGCGATAGCCCAGATGTGGAGCCACCGCGGAACGGGTCGAACGGATTCGTGGAGTTCGTTCACGGGTACACTTTGGCTCGAACGTCGTCGGGGAGTTCGCGCGGAAAGGGCAGAGCCCGCACGAACCAAACCAATTCCCACACCTGGGCTTCACTCAGCGACGGATGGGCCGGCATCCCCACGGGCTGGATCCCGCCGCGAATCCGTTGGAACAAATCTTCGGGGCGATCCCCACCTTTGAATACACCGGCCGTCAGTTCCGCGGGACGAATTACGGTGCCCCAGACATCGAACCGGTACGTCGCCTTGCGGCCATAATCTTCGTGGCACGCGGCACAGTCGGTCGTGCCCTTCGCGCTGAAGAGTTCAAACCCTCGGCGAACCGCGCCCAGGTGTTCGGGCGATTGTTTCACCGCGTCGTCCGGCGGCGGCTTCGGAATCGGAAGCCCGACCCGCTCCGCCTTCTCCCAGTCGATCATCGCCAGGGCCAGTCGTTCCCGGGCCACCTCGTCGGGTTTCAAGCCTTCGTCCGAAGTCAGGCTCTTGAGGGCGAGGAATTCCGTCTGCCCGCGGAGACTCAGGAACATCACGTAGGTTGCCAACGCATCGCGTTCGGCATCGGGAAGCAGGCCGAAGGCCGGCATCCCGGTGCCCTTCAACCCATCGCGGAGGGTTCGGCCCAGGTCGGTCTTGCGCGGTTTGCCGCCGTCGCCGGTCGAGACGAACTTGAAGGCCCCGCGTCGGAAGTCGCGCGGATGCGGGTAAATCCACTGGCCGGTCGGCCCGCGGCCATCGCCCGTCAATCCGTGGCACTGGAGGCAGTGCCGCCGATAGAGGCGGCTTCCTTCCTGTAGCGTGCCCGGCGTCAGCCCCAATTTCACCGCCAGTTCCGCGTTCACACTCGAAGCGGCCGGCGTTCCAAACGTCTCGACCAGGAACGCATCGATTGCCGCTCGCGATTCGACCGGCAGTTGTTCGGGGTCGAGCGTCTCGCCACCGAGCGAGTCGAGGGCCGCGAGTTCCGCTTCCAGTTTGCCGGGCTCGCCGGGGGCTTTCGGCTGCGAGGTTGGAATGCGAAGCACGAGGCGATCGGTGCGGCTCGGAAACTCCAGCGATGCGGGATAGCCGGGTTTGGAATCGCAGCCCGGCATCAGGAACGCCGCGAGCGCACCCGCTAAAACGACCGCGAGCGCGGCCAGGGCCGCGCTCGGGATCCATCCCGGAGTTCGCATCTCACAGCCCGCCGTACTGCCGCGTCAACACATCGGACAGAACCAGGGCGAAGAAGATAAAGATGAAGAACAGCGACGACAGCGCGGTGAGCGTGACGACCGTGTCCTTGCGTCGCAAGTGCATCCAGTACCAGGCGACGAGCACGGCCTGCACGGTGCCGATGCCGAGTTGCACGGGCAGGGCGATGGACCCGAGCCCGGCTACCGAGAGCCCGATATTCGCGAGCGCCAGCCCGAGCACAACGAGGTAGACGACGAACACCTTCATGGGATTATCGACGTCGTGCAGCGTCGGCGGATCGTCGATTTTGTGATCGTGTGCGGTCATGATTTGAAACCCGGTTTCTGGTTTCGAAACCGGGTTTCTTCCCCCCGATTTCGCGCCCCATTCAGAAACCCGGTTTCCAAAGCAGAAACCGGGTTTCAAGCGGTCAGTGTCCCTTCCCCATCCCTGCGCCGGCCAAGTACAGCAGCGGCATGATGAACAGCCAGATCATGTCCACCAAATGCCAGTAGAGGCTGATGACTTCGACCGTCGAATAATTCTCGGGCGGAATCTTCCCGCACATCGCTTGCTGCACGAGCCACAGAATGCAGCCGATGCCCACGATGATGTGGATGCCGTGGATCGCGGTCATGATCCAGTAAAACATCAGGAACATCTGCACCTTCTCGTGGCTGATGTAACCTTCGTCGCCGAGCGACTTGCCCTTGTTGTGCTTGGCGAGGTCCGAAGCCCAGTCCTCCACGTGTTCGTGCGTGTCCTTCGCGGACGGAGGATGCGCTTCCAGTTCCACGGCCCTCGCGTACTCGGTGTTGAACATCTCGCCGGGGACGAGCTTCTCGTGAATGTCCGTGTAGTATTCGAACGCCTTGAAGCCCATGAAGCCGGTGCCGAGCGCCGCCGTGATCACCAGATAGGTGATGAGGTTCTTCTTCTGCCCGAGTTGCGCCGCGCGGATGGCGAGCGTCATCGTCAGGCTGCTCGTGATGAGCAGCACCGTGTTGACGCCCGCGATCCAGAGGATCAGGTGCGAACTGGCGAACGCAAACTCCGCCGGGAAGAAGTGGCGGTACACCGTGTACGACACGAACAGACCGCTGAAAAACAGCAATTCCGTGACGAGGAACATCCACATCCCCAGCCGTTCGGCGGAGTGCTGCTGTTCCAAATTATCGAAGTGGTGCTTCAGCACCGAGGAGTGCGCGTTAGATGCCACCGGGGGCCTCCTTGTGCGTAATCGGACCCATCGGCCCGGGCGGTTCGGGCAACCCGCGGCCCAACTGATCCACGCTGATCGCGTATTCGTAAGGCCCGTACACCACCACGGGCGTGTACTCGAAGTTGAACACATGCGGCGGGCTCGGCGTCTGCCATTCCAACCCCGTCGCGCTCCACGGGTTCGCACTCGCCTTCTCGCCGAAGAACAGCGACAGCGTCAGGTAGAACCCCGGCAGCATGTACCCGAGCCCGAGAATGCTCGCCCCGGCGGTGCTGAGCACGTTGTAAATCTGGAACTCGGGCGGGTAGTTCGGATAGCGGCGCGGCATGCCGTGGTAGCCGAGCACGAACTGCGGCACGAAGGTGAGGAAGAACCCGACGAAGATGATCGTCGCGCTCGCCCGGCTCCAGAAGTCCGAGTACATCCGGCCCGTCATCTTCGGCCACCAGAAGTGCAGCGCTGCCATATACGCCAGCACCATGCCGCCCACCATCACGAAGTGGAAGTGCGCGACCACGAAGTAGGTGTCGTGCAGGTGAATGTCCGTGCCGAGCGTGGCCAGGAACATACCGGTCACGCCGCCGACGGTGAACAGCACGAGGAAGGCGAGCGTGAACAGCATCGGGGCCTGGAAGGTGATCGACCCGCGGTAAAGGGTCGCGGTCCAGTTGAAGACTTTGATGGCGCTGGGCACGGCGACGAGCATGGTGAGGAAGCTGAACAAGAGTGCGGAGTAGTAGCTGATGCCGGCGACGAACATGTGGTGGGACCACACGAGGAAGCCGACGACGCCGATGCCGACGCTCGACCACGCCACGGCCTTATAGCCGAAGATGTTCTTGCGGCTGAAGCAGGTGATGATCTCACTGACCACGCCCATGCCGGGCACGATCATGATGTACACGGCCGGATGCGAGTAGAACCAGAACAGGTGTTGGAACAGCAGCGGGTCGCCGCCGATGGCGGGGTCGAAGATGCCGACGCCAGCCACGCGTTCCACCATCAAGAGCGTCAGCGTGATCGCGACCACGGGCGTGCCGAGCAACTGGATGAAGCTCGTGGCGTACAGCGCCCAGCAGAAGAGCGGCAACCGGCCCCACGTCATGCCGGGGCAACGCATCTTGTGGATCGTCACCATGATGTTCAGCCCGGTCATGATCGAGCTGAAGCCGGTGATGAACACGCCGAAGACGCCGGGCGTCACGTTGCTGTGCGAACGGGAGGAGTAGGGCGGGTAAAGCGTCCAGCCGGTATCGACGCCACCGACGAGAACGGACCACACCATGAACCCCGCCCCGATCATGTACACGTACCAACTGGCGAGGTTCAGCTTCGGGAACGCGAGGTCCTTCGCCCCAATCATCATCGGGATCAGGAAGTTCCCCATCACGGCGGGAATCGACGGAATCAAGAACAGGAACAACATGATCACGCCGTGCGCGGTGAACATGCGGTTGTACTGATCCTCGGTGAGGATCGCTCCGTTGGGCGAGAGCAGGTTGATGCGCACGAGCCCGGCCGCGAGTCCGCCGACCGTGAAAAACACGGTCAGCGACAGCAGGTACAGGATGCCGATGCGTTTGTGGTCGACGGTGAGCAGCCACGACAGAATGCCGTATTCGTTGTTCAGGTAGTGGCGTGGCGGTGCGACCGGTTCGGGAGGAACCGCGGTCGAGATTCGGGGTTGAACAGTTGCGACGCTCATTATTGTTTTTCCCCCGGCGAACCGGCTGCTTTCGGCGCGACCCGCGGAGCACCGTCGGGTGCCGGGAAGCGCTCGTTCGACGGGATCTGCTTGCCCGCTTTCAACGACCGAATGTAGGCGATCACCTTGAGCATGTCCTCTTCCGACATTTGGTCTTTCCCGATGCCGTCCATGTAGTTCCCCGGCATGATCGGCTCCCAGCCCTCGACCACCTTGGCTCGCGGGTTCACGATCGACTCGCGAATGTACTGTTCGTCGGCGACCACCGTGCCACCGCCCTTGAGCGGAACCGTGCGACCATAGAGCCCTTCGAGGTTCGGGGCTCGCGGGTGCATCCTGGTTCCGGCCTGCGCGTTCGGCACATGGCAGCTATTGCACTGCAACTTCCGGAAGATCTGCTGCCCTTCCCAGGCCAGCGAGCCGTCCGCCTTCTCGCGGAGGAACGTGTCGAAATCGTCCGGCGAAACGACCCTCACCTTGCCGACCATCCGCGAGTGCAGGTTTCCGCAATACTGATCGCAGAAGACGTGGTACTCGCCGATCTTGGTCGGGTGGTACCACGTGCTCACGTAGCGGCCGGGGAGTACGTCGATCTTCTGACGGAAGGCCGGGATGCCGAAATCGTGGATCACGTCTTCGGAGATCAGCGTGACCTTCACAGGTTGATCGACGGGCAGCACGAGGGCCCCGGCATCGCGGCTTTCGTCCGCGGTCATCATGTCGGAGTTGCCGCCAATAATCACGCGCTGCCCGCCCGGATACTGAACCTTCCACATCCACTGCTTGCCGATGATCTTGATCTCGGGGGCACCGGGCGGCGGATGCACGGCGCTATCGTAGACCCACATTCCCCAGACGAAGAACGTGAGGAAGATGAGCAGCGGCGTGATGGTCCAGAACAGTTCGAGTTTGTGCGAACCGAGGATGCGGGGCGTTTGAACGCGGGCACCCGGCACGCGCCGGAACTGCACGCAGAACCAGACGAGACCCACGCACACGAGGAGGGTGCCGAACCCAGTCCACGCGGTGATGTACCAGAACAGCGGCTCGAAGCGGTCGGCCACGAGCGAGGCTCGATCCGACATGCCGGGCAATTCACTCACGACGTTCCCTCCGTTCGCTCGACCACCCGTTCGCTGACGCCAGCACGTCGCCGCTCGCGGCGTATGAAATACACCACGCTTCCACTCAGCACCAGCACCGTCAGCACCGCACAGACTCGAATCACGAGCAACACGTTGAGCGAGTAGTTCCGTTCCAGGTGATCGAAGCGGAAGCACCGAATCGCGATCTTGTCCAGCAGCGAGCCAACCTGACCGTCGGAGGCTTCCACCAGCGACATCTTGAGCGTGGTCTTGCCAATCTTGAAGCCGTCCGTGGTCTGGTATTTGATCTCTTTTTCGTCGGCGTAGCCGATGCCGTAGAAGTAGCGGAACACGCGACCGTCGGGCCGCAGCAGGATGATGCCGCTGAGGTGGTCGTATTCCTTGTAGACCTTGTCGTAGACGAATCGGAAGCCGACCGCGTCGGTAAGTGCTCGGATCGAATCCTTGCGACCGGTGAGGAAGTGCCAGCCGTCCTCGGCACCGGGCCGGCCGTAATCCTGGAGGTAGAACTTCTTCTTTTCCTTCGCCAGTCCGGGCTGTTCGCGTTCGTCGAAGCTGACGGTCAGCACGTTGAACGCGCCGCCGGCCGAGAAGTCGCTGGGCATCTGCCGCATCGCGTCGGTGAGCCCGTTGAGGACGTCGGTGCAGTTCATCGGACAGCGGAAGTAGGCGAGCACCAGGATCGTGGGTTTGCCGTTGATGCAGCTTCCGAGCGTGACGTCCTGATTGTCTTCGTTGCGGAAGACGAGATCGAGGGGCACCTGGGCGTCGAGCTTCTCGTCGATCTTCACGTCCGGATTAGCGAAGCGCCGCGGCTCGCCCGGCTTGGGCGCAAGCCCATCGCCGGCCGTCGCCAAGTTGGCGAGGCCGAGTACGACAATCAGGGATGGAAGGAACCGACTCAATTCGTACTCCAGAAGAGCTAACCACAGAGGCACAGAGACACCGAGCAGAAAAATACCGAGGAAAGCAGAGCAGAAAACACTTTCAAAGACAGGGATCCAGTCTTGTCTGCTCTGTGTCTCTGTGCCTCTGTGGTTAGTTCTTTTTTGGACCAGCCGGTTGAACGCCCGCACCGCCGCTGGACGAACTCGGCTTGTCGGCCGATGGCGTCGGCTTCGAGGCCGTCTTCTGAACCGGGAACATCGCCTTGTCCGCAACCGCGAGCCCCATCGCGTCGGCAATCGGAATCCGAGCGAACTTGTGGTCCTTGTCCGCGTAACCCGCCACCTGCAATGCCGCCACGCGGTCCGGCTTGATTTCTTCCGGGTGAATCTCGGGCGAGTTCCCGGTCGGCATCGCGGGCCGCGCGATGAACATGCCGTCCTTCTCGAGCCGCTTCAGCGGTTCGAGCCGCGGCTGATCCACGATCGGCTTCGTCTTGAACAGCCCTTCTCGCGCCGTGCGATCGAGCCGCTCGTTGGTTCCCTTGATGCTTTCAGCCACGGCCTCGGGATGCGCGAAGGGATCCTTCTTCACCGGCGGGTTGAAGTAAACGAAGCAGCCCGCCGCCACGCTGAAGCCGATCACGAACGTGATCACCACCGCGATTGGAATCGCGAGGATCGGCTTGACGGCGAAGGTGCTGTCCAGTTCGTGGCCGGCCGCGATGGCAGCAGGGTCCACGCCACCGCCGCCGCCGTGATCGTCCGGGGCATCTCCGTCCAGAACGTCCGCGGGCCACTTCGGACCGGCTCCTGGGAAGCCGCCTTCCACGATCGGATTAGTGTCCATGTTGGTGACCCTCCGGCAACTGGTACAACTCGTTCGTCGGCAACAGCGGCCGCTTCTTCAACTGATTGATGAACACCATGCCCCACAAACCACCGATGCCCGCGATCGCACCCACGTCCATCAGGATGAACAGCGGCGACGCGTGCGGGAACGTCGGCTCCACCCACCACACTACGTCCACGCCGCAGAAGACGAGCAGGTAGATCGCCATGATCCGCAGACGGACCGGATGCAGTTTGATGTCGCGGAACAGCAGCAGCAAGAACGGGCAGGCGAAGTGGAACACGATCAACCCAGCCGAGACCCACCACCAGCCATCCTTGCCCGAGCGCTTCAAGTAGAACGGAATCTCTTCCGGCAGGTTCCCGATCCAGATCAGCATCATCTGCGAGAAGGAGGTGTACGTCCAGAACAGCGTGAACGCGAGCATCAGGCTGCCCATGTCCAACTGGAACTTGGGCCGCATCACTTCCTTGAACGGCGACCGCGTCGACAGCACCAGAAACACCATCACGCAGAAGCAGAGCGTGGTGAGGAACTGGTGGATGTGCATGATGACGGGGAACATCGTGGAGGCCCAGCCCTCTTGCAGCGACATGACCCAGTGCGAGGCCGCCGCCGTCAGCACGATGGCGTGCAGGATCAACCCCGGCCCCGAGATGTTCTTCAACTTCTCCAGGCTCGACAAGACCTTGTTCGGATCGTCCTCGGCGTCCTGGCCCCACTTGTTCAGGAAGTACGCTAACGTGCCCCAAACCGCGAAGTAGACGAATAGCGAAAGACCGATGTATCCTGCTGGTGAGAGGAAGTGGAAGTTGCCATTCGCGCTTTCCTCGCGTCCCTTTTTCACAACGTGAGTGACCAGTTGTTGCGCCGCCTCGCGGCGCTGCGCCAACTTGGCCTCGTGCGCCTCGAGTTGAGCATCGCCCGCCGGGGCGGGTGCCGGTGGCGGCACGTGTTCGACTTCCTTGTGTTCGGCGTCCGTCCACCAGTAGAGCGGATGGTGTCCGCCTACCGTCATGGCCGCGATGGCCATCGGGATGAAGAGCGCGATCATCAGCGGGAAGGTTCGCGTGCAGGCTTCGAGGAACCGCTTGAGCAGCAGGCCCCACGACGTCTTGGCCAGGTAGTGAACCATCAGGAGCGAGGTGGCCCCGATCGGCAAACTGACCCAATACAACCAGCCGGCGAGGAACGCCGAGACGAACGAGGTCGCGCCGTATTTGTCGTCGTTTCCCAGATTTATGGCCCCGACGATGGCGTAGAGCGCGAACCCGCCGACAGCCGCGAATAGCGCGAACTTCTGCGGGCCGGCCCAATCGAACGGAGCCAGCGGGGCGGTCGGTGTTGCGGGCGCTTCAGTGATCACTTGTGACCCTCTGCATGGGCGGCAGCGCCCGACTCGACCTTCTTCTTCAAATCGTCCGGCAACTTCGACACATCCGCCCGGCGGCTGAACTGCAGCGTCCGAACGTACGCAATGATCCGCCACCGATCCTCGGGCTTGATCTGGCTCGCATGATCCGGCATCGCCCCATAGCCCTTCGAGATCACCTCGAAGATGTACCCAACTGGCACGTCGCGAACCGGAATCGCCACGTCCCACTTCCAGTAGCCGCGCGAGAAGCCGAGGGGAATCTGAGCCGTTTCATCGGGCTCGGCCGCTTCCACTTTCTCCGTGTGGTACGAGGTCGGCTTCAAGAACCCGCGTTCCCAGATTTTCCCTTTGCCGTTGCCGAGCGGCCCGTGGCAGACGGCACAATAAGTGGTGTAACGGTCGGCCCCAATGCTCAGGTCGCGGCCCGTAATCTCGAACGGGTACTCGGTGGTGTAGATTTGGACCGCGGCGTTCGAGTGCGGTTGACCGGCCCGCGGGTCGTAGCGCGGCGCACCGATCTGCAGCGTGCGATCTTCGTCCAACGTCGCGGCCGTCACATCCACTTTCTTGCTGTCGCGATTCCAGAACCGAGTCCATTCCGAAGGCGTGAGACCGGTGACCAGCGGATCGGAATCGAGGTGCTGCCCGCGATGGACGACCCCGGCTTCCAGCGGCCGATTCGAGCGGCCGTCCGCGAAGAAATCGCTCGGCTCCAGCGGCTTGTAGTAAGGCTGCTGCGCCATCTTCTGCTGGCAACCGGCGACGGATGCGAGCAGAACAACCGCGAGCATGCCAAATCGTGTCGCACTCATCCGTACACCTCCTCGACCGTCTCCGCACCCAGGGTCTGGAGGAACGCCATCGTGGATTCGAGGTTGAACTTCGGGTCTTCCGCTTCCACACTCAGGATGAAGCGGTCCTTGCTGAACCGATCGAACGTCTTGCTGTTGAACAGCGGGTGGTTCAACTGCGGCAAGCCGCACAGAGCCATGAGCCCGAAGAGCCCGGAAAGCGAGGCCGTGAGAATCATCATCTCGAAGGTGATCGGGATGAAGGAGGGCCAACTCATGTAGGGCCGGCCGCCGACGTTCAGGGAGTAGCCGTAAGCGTTATCCCAGTACTGCATGAAGAAGCCGCAGATCGCACCGGCCATTCCGCCGATGAACATGATCGCGCCCATCTCGGACTTCGGGAAACCGAGCGCGTCGGCACTCTCGCCCACCGGATACGGCGTGTGCGTATCCATGAGCGAGTAGCCCTCGTGCTTCGCCTTCCAGGTCGCGGCGATCAGTTCGTCCGCGGTCGCGAACGAAGCGATGATCGCAAACAGTTTCGGCGCGTCCGGGTCTTCGTGGCCGTGACCCACCGCGGCCGATGTTGCGGCGTCGATACTCATGGCGAGTTCTCCATGATCGAGTGTCCGCCGCCGCCGCCCTGCTTCTTCGGCAACAGCTCGCGCATTTCCGTGATCGAGATCATCGGCATGAAGCGGATGAACAAGAAGAACATGAACAGGAACAAGCCCATCGACCCCGCCATCGTGGCGAAATCCCAGATCGTCGGCGAGTACCGGCCCCAGCTACTCGGCACCTGATCGCGCGTGAGCGTGATGACGATCACGTAGCGCTCGAACCACATCCCGATGAGCGCCGAGAAGCAGCACATCTCCAGCCAGAACATGTTCCGCCGGATGCGCTTCGACCAGAGCAGCGTGAGCGGGAACACGCAGTTGAAGAAGATCAGCGCCCAGTACGACCAGCCGTATGGGCCGAACACGCGCTCGATGGTCGTGCCCCATTCGTAGAGGCTGTGGCTGTACCAGGCCATCCAGATTTCGCTGAAGTAGCCGTAGGTAACCAAGAAGCCCGTGGCGAGCATGACCTTGCCGCAGATGTCCAGGTGGTGATCGGTGAAGAAGTCTTCGAGCCCGTACCACTTGCGAATCGGGATCGCGAGGGCGACCACCATCGCGAACCCGGAGTAGATGGCCCCGGCGACGAAGAACGGCGGGAAGATCGTTGCGTGCCACAGCGGCACGATCGACACCGCGAAGTCGAAGGACACGACCGTGTGGACGGACAGCACGAGCGGCGTACTCAGGCCGCCGAGGAGCAGGTAGACCTTCTCGTAGCGGCGCCAGTGGATGGCCGAGCCGCGCCAGCCGAGGGCCAGGATTCCGTAGGCGATCTGCTGCCACTTCTTCTTGGCTTCATCGCGAAGGGCCGCGAGGTCGGGGATCAGCCCGATGTACCAGAAGACGAGCGAGACGGTGAAGTAGGTGGTAACCGCGAACACGTCCCACACCAGCGGGCTCCGGAACTGCGGGTACACGCCAGCAACGTTCGGAAACGGATAGAGCCAGTAAAAGAACCAGGGACGGCCCATGTGCAGCAGCGGGAACAAGCCCGCGCACATCACGGCGAAGATCGTCATCGCTTCGCTGAAGCGGTTGATCGAGGTTCGCCACTTCTGATGCAGGAGCAAGAGGATCGCGGAGATCAGCGTGCCGGCGTGGCCGATGCCGATCCACCAGACGAAGTTGATGATCGCGAAGCCCCAGGCGACCGGGACGTTGATGCCCCAGATGCCGGTACCCATGTAAAAGAGGTACACGACCGACACGGCGAGAATCTGGAGCAGGGCGAAGCCCGCGAGGAAGCCGATCCACCAGCCGCGGGGATGCTTGTCGCGGAACACGACCGACCCGATCGCCGTGCCGACGGAGACGAGGTCGTGCTTATTCAGCACGAGCGGATGCATCTCGGGTTCGAGAGGTAAATCGCCCGGCGGTCGGTATCCGCCCGAGGCGGCATGCGGCTTTTCCGCGATCGACACTGCTGTTCTCCCGATGAACTAACCACAGAGGCACAGAGACACAGAGAAGAAAAAACCGAGCAACCAGAATTCAATTCAGTTCAAATCCGTCGATTGCTTTTGCTCTCTTTTCTGCTCTGTGTCTCTGTGCCTCTGTGGTTAGCTTCTTACTTCAACTCAGGGTTCGGGTTTCGCACCGAGGCCAAGTAGCTCGTGCGCGGCATGGTGTTCAACTCGGCAAGCAGCCCGTAGTTCGCGGGCTCGCCCTTCCACTTCCCCACCACGCTGTTCGGATCGTTCAGGTCGCCGAAGCTGATCGCACCGGAGGGGCACGCCGACTGGCACGCGGTGCGAACCTCGCCGTCCTTGATGCCGCGATTCTCGCGCTCGGCCACGACCTCCGCGTAGCGAATCCGCTGGACGCAGTAGGTACACTTCTCCATCACGCCGCGGCTCCGCACCGAGACATCCGGGTTGCGGCCGAGCTTGATGCTCTCCGTCGTCCAGTCCTGGAACGTGAGGAAGTTGAAGCGACGAACCTTGTAGGGGCAGTTGTTCGAACAGTAGCGGGTGCCGACGCAGCGGTTGTACGCCATGTCGTTGAGGCCGTCGGCGGAGTGGACCGTCGCCCCGACCGGGCAGACGACTTCGCACGGGGCCTTCTCGCACTGCTGGCAGGGCACGGGTTGGAAGTAGGTTTTGGTCGCGTCCGGCTGATCGACCGTGCCTTCGTAGTAGCGGTCGATGCGAATCCAGTACATGTCGTGGCCGCGAGTGACTTCGCGCTTGCCGACCACGGGCGTGTTGTTCTCGCTCTGGCACGCAATCACGCAGGCATTGCAACCGGTGCAGGTGGAGAGGTCGAAGGCCATGCCCCAGCGACGCTGGTTTTCTTTGCGAGCACCCGGATAGAGGTTGTCGTTCGGGAGGTACATGGTGAGCGGAATGATGCGGGTATCGTGTCCGCCGTGTTCTTCGTGTTTGTGATCGCCGCCGTGATTGTGGTCGCCGGGGCCGTAGCTCGTACCGAGTCCGTCTTGAGCGCCGGATTCTTTTTCGCGCTTGCCCGCAGGGCCAGGAATGTTGTGGCTGATCGGATCCGTCTCAGCGGCAGCGACGGGCGTAACTTTCGCAAACCACGGATTCTGGTCGTACTCCGTCACGGTGCCGTGGCGAACCGGTTCGCGCTTGATGATCTGCCCGTTGAGCGGGTCTTTTTGCCACATCGACCAGTGGGCTTGGAGGCACGCGAGGAAGTAGTTGTCCTTCGTGGTCGTAAGCTTGAGCCCGCCGCCGAACCAGGGCGAATCCGCCGTGCGGAGCAGGTAGCCGTTGGAACCGCGAACCGGCTTGCCTTCGGCGTTGTGCAGGTCGAGCGACGTGACGCCGATGACGGTCTGGGTCGTGATGCCTTCTTCGGGATTGCCGACGCGACCGGCCCGTTCGCGGCCGAAGCCGAGGTGAACGGTGACGGCGTTGTCCGCGTGGCCCGGCAACGGCCACACCGGCAGCTTGATCTTCTTACCTTTGAACTCGAGTTCGAGAATGGTCACTTCCATGCGACCGCGCTCGCCGGCCGTCCACCGCGGGTGAACTTCCGTCTGCAGTCGCTTGGCCGTGTCGAGGCTCACGTAGGCCGCATTGTCCCAACTCATCTTGGTGACGGGCCGCGGCAGTTCTTGAAGCCAACCGTTGTTCGCGTAACGGCCATCGAACAACGCGGCATCGGCGCGGAAGTTGATTTCGAGGTCGGTGCCGGTCGGCGCGGGGCTCGTACTCCCGGGAGCAATGCTGCCGGGTTGAACGTTCACGGCAGCAGCGGCGGTACCCTTCACGATTCCGGAGCGGACGGACTCTTGCCAGAACGGGTCGAACTCGCCGGTTTGTTTCGTGTCCGCGAACCACTTCTTCCAGGTGCTGCGGACGATCTCGCGGCCATCGTGGCTCGGAGCATTCACGTTCAAGTCGGCGACGAGTTCGAGAACGGATTTGCCGGAGTAAAGCGGCGCGATCAACGGCTGTTGCAGCCCGACGGTGCCGTCGTGGCCGCGGCCATCGCCCCACGATTCGAGGTAGTGCGACTCGTTCACGTGCCATTCGCACAAGGCTGCCGTCTCGTCTTGATGCGTGCCGAGGTGGAAGCGGAAGGCGACGTTCTTGATGGCTCCGGCGAAGTCTACATCCGCGGGCGTGGTGTAAGCCGGGTTCGTGCCGCCGAGAATGAGCAGCGTCTCGACCGTCTTCGCGGCCATTTCCTTCACGAGCATCGGCAGGTCAATCACTTTACCGGCGGGTCGTGCTTCAACTGGTTCCGTGACCAATACCGTGGTGCCGAGGTTGCCGAGCTTTCCGTTGATGGCGTGAGCGATGGCGTGAACGTGAGGCGGCTGGCATTCGCCGGCCACCACGAGGCACTTGCCCTTGTGCGTATTCAGGTCGTTGGCGACCGGATCGAGCCACTTCTGAGCGGCATCCGGCAAACTGCCCGAAGGCGTGATGCCCGCGACGCCGAGCTTCGCGGCCAGTGCCCGCGCGAAGACATCGACCTGGCTCGAAGCCAACGGCAAGCGGTGA
Source organism: Gemmataceae bacterium (assembly GCA_043733485.1). GTDB lineage: Bacteria > Planctomycetota > Planctomycetia > Gemmatales > Gemmataceae > Urbifossiella. The sequence goes on along the minus strand of JAYTGN010000096.1, from coordinate 16,007 downwards.
TCGGCTACCGAGCCCGTGATGCTCGGCATGCACTCGACCACGTACAGCCGGCTCATCGCCTTGATCTTGTCGTTTTTCTTGTTCGGCTTCGCCTCGACGTATTGCTCTTCTTGACCCGGCAACACCTCGACTCGAAGACGGCGGCGAGCCGCAAAATCCCGGCTGTAGCGAACGTGGCCCGGACCCGAACCGAGGAAGTCCGCATCGAGCGACAGCACGATATCGGCCTTCGTGAAGTCGTACTTCACGCTCACATCGCGACCGAAGGACTGCTTCGCTCCGGCCACGACATTGTCCTGGCCGCACGGCTCGTGCTGAGCCCAACGCGAATCCGGGTAGGCCGCGAGGAGTTCGCCGAGTTGAGCGGCCAGCGTGGGCGAGGTGACGGTGCCCGTCAGGATGCGGAGACCCTTGCCCTTGTCGCCCTTCTTCTTGATCCGGTCGAGTTCCTTGCGGAGCGCCGACACCGCGGCTTCGTGCGTGACGACCGTGCCACTGCGCGTCGGCGACTTCGAGCGGTCCGGATCGTACAGGTCGAGGAGCGAGGCTTGAACGATTACGCCGGTGCCGCCGAGACTGGACGGATGGTCGGGATTGCCTTCGATCTTGGTGGGCCGGCCTTCGTTGCTGCGAACGATGACGCCGGAAACGTAGCCACCGACGGGACAGCTTGAAGCGAAGAACAGGGGCACGCCAGGCGTCATCTGTTCCGGCTGATGCGTGTAGGGAACGATTTTGCGCATCGGGGCGGGGCGGGGCGAACAGCCAGCGGCACCGGCCAGCGCCAGCGAGGCACCCATCACGGCCAGGAACCCGCGACGGCTCACCGGATCGGTCCACTCGGCCGCATCGTCCGGGAACTCGTTCTCCATGGATTCCCGGAACGCCGGGCTGTCCATGTAGTCTTCCAGACCCTGCCAAAGGCGAGGCTCGGTGAGACGTTCGTCGTTCGCTTCGGGTGGCATCATGACCTCAAAAAAACCAGGACTAACCACAGAGGCTCAGAGACACAGAGCAGAAAAATCAAATGAGATCAGTCGAGCAAGCCTGCAGAGTCAGGAGCAGATTCTTTTTCTGGATCCTTACAATCATCACTTCCGTTTTTTCTCTGTGTCTCTGTGCCTCTGTGGTTAATTCATTGCCTTATCTGTGGCACATCGAACAGCCGGTGAGCGTGGCGGCGTCGCGGACGCCGTAGACTTCCTTCAGCAAAGGCCCGATCTCGGACTGCGTCTTGGGCCGATCCTTGCCGACCAGCTCGCTCACCCACTTCGAGTCGACCCACTTGCCGTCCTTCTCCTGCACCAAGCCCCAATTGGGCAGATCCTCGCGCTTCCACTTCTGAGCATGGCCATCGACCGGCCGGCCGGGCGCGTACGTCATGCTGAACACTTCAGACTTGGGCCGCAGGTTCTCCTGCGGGTTGCGATGGCAACTAATGCACCACTCCATGAGCAGCGTCTTGGACTGAAACGTGAGGTTCATCTGGTCGATTTGGCCGTGGCAACTCTGGCAACCCACGCCCTTCGCCACGTGAATCGAGTGGTTGAAATAGGCGTAGTGCGGCACGTTGTGGACGCGGTTCCACAGCACCGGTTTGTCTTCGTAATAGCTCTTGCGAAGCGGTTCGAGGATGTCGGCACTCGTCCACATCTGCTGGTGGCAGTTCATGCAGGTCTTGGTCGGCGGGATGCCGGCGAAGTGCGAATCTTCCACCGAGGTGTGGCAGTAGCGGCAATCGATTCCGAGTTGGCCGACGTGGTGAGCGTGGCTGAATGCGATGGGCTGGGGAACGATTTCTTCCCGACCGGTGGCATAGCCCGAACGGTAGAACGCCGCCAGCCCGACGCACGTGAGCGCGAACGACATCGGCAGCCCGAGCACAAGCATCCGACTCAGTGGGTTCACACCCTTCGGGAATATCTGAGGCATCCACGATCTCCGTTCGAGCCGCGAGCGGCTTTCCCGATCCTCACCAAGGGGCGAAGCCCCACTGCACGAAGTTCAACGCGAAGTAGATCGCCGTCACGATCGAGAGATTGAAGGCGCACATCAGGGTGCCGGCCAGGGCGAAGTTCTCGCCGCGGAGGCCTCCCTTGTTCCCGATCGCCAGCGAAATTAACCCGAGCGTGAGTCCGACCAGGGCGAGCAACCCGCCGAACGGCTTCCACCAAAACACGATCATGGAGAAGAAACCGAGAGCGACGCTTGCGACCGCGATACCGCGAGCGGTCGCGGAGAACGCGGGCTGGCCAACGGTAATCGGTGCGGGAGTGCGTTCCATGAGCAACCTTGAGATCGGCTCCGGATTGCCGCCGGGCGCTGGCCCGATGACACCCGATTGTCACTCCGACTGCGCCGCGTCGGCATCCACTGCGACTCGGCTTGCGAATGCAAAGACCGAGTTTAGGTCTGGCGCACCGGGCGGCAACACCATTTTCCGAGAAACACTTCGACCGGCCCGTCTACCTTCACCTTTGGCTAACCGCGAAGCTTTATCCTGCGGTAACGGGGGAATTCGACCCCGATTCCACCGCGATCCCAGAACCGGGAATTGCGATCCCGCATGCGTCCCAGAATTGAGAATCGGTTCGGGCTTCTCCCAAAGGCGAGCCGCTGAGTACAATCGCCGCACGGACACTCGCCTGGAGCGACGATGCTGTTCTTCCTATTGGCCGGTCACGCACTCGTGGACTTCTCTCTTCAAACGGACGCCATGGCCGTTTGCAAGTGCCGCCACGCCAAACATCCCCTCCAGCAATCCGTACCGTGGTACTACTGGCTCACGTCCCACGCACTCATTCACGGGGCCATGGTCGGCGCGATCCTCTGGTGTTGGTACGGCGACAAGCACCTCGCCGTCGCCTTCGCCATCGCGGAAACCGTCATCCACTGGCTCATCGACTTCGGCAAATGCGAGAAACTCTACAGCGTCCACCTCGATCAGGTCCTGCACTTGCTCTGCAAGTTGCTCTGGTGGGGGCTCATCGCGGGTGGTGTCGTGGCGATTCCATTCCAGATCTAGGGTGCGTATGAAGATGAACTCGCGAACGGTTCAGGCGAACCGGCGACGTGAGTCGCCGGGTGATTGCAGACCCGGCGACTTACATCGCCGGTTCGCCTTGTCTCGCAGTCGCCCTGGCCGCACGTGGATTACGGTCCTCATCGTGCTGGCTGGCTTCCTGGCTGGCATCGGTGCCACCCTCGTCTACACCAACCGCACGAGTTCACCCGCCGATTCCAAGAATGCCGGAACTGCTTCGAACGCAGGGCCGGCGCGAGTCTCCGCGCTCGGTCGGCTCCAACCCGCAGGAGGCGTCATCCCCGTCTATGGCCCGCCCGGCGATCGCATCAAAGAGATGAAGGCGCTCGCGCCCGGCATGATGCTGAAGTCCGGCGATCCGATCGCTACGCTCGCTAGCCGCGACCAGCGCGAGGGCGATGTCAAGGTCGCCGAGGTGCAACTGCAAGAAGCCAAAGATTCGCTCAAGGCCGCCAAGGAATCGGGTCAGAAGAAGATCGACGCCGCCCAGGCCGAGTTGAACCAACTCGTGGCCGGCGAGGTGAACGACCTCAAAGCCTTGAGTGCGAAAGTCGCGTTCGTCGAGAAGCAGAAGGCCGCCGCCGCGAAGATGCTCGATCGCCTCGAAATGCTCAAAGCGGACAAGGTCCGCGTCGCGGATGAAGACCTGGAGAAGGCCCGGCTCTTCGTCGATCAGGCGGATGCGGAACTGACGGCCGCCAAGGCCACCAAGGACAAGACCGTCACGGGTTACATCGAGAACAAGAAGGCCGCCAACGCCCGGCTTGCATCGGCTCGCGCGGACCTCGCCGAGGCCGAGGCACGTGCCCCCATCAAGTCGTCCGAGGAGAAGTTAGTCCAGGCCAGGAAGACGCTCGACCTCACGATCCTCAAAGCGCCAATCGACGGCACGGTTCTCAAAGTCACGGGCCGCGAAGGACAGCCGACCGGCGTCGATCCCATCGTGCAGATCGCCAACTTGAACGAGATGACGGTCGTGGCCGAGGTGTACGAATCCGACGTGGAGCGGATCGCGGAGTGGGTGAAGAAAGGCTCGATTCCCGCGGAGGTGGTGAACTCCGCGCTCCCGCGTGCTTTGAAGGGTTCGGTAAGGTCGGACTCGGACATCGCGCGGATGATCGCGCGTAATCAGGTGCTACCGGTGGGTCCGCGCGAGGATTCGGATCGCCGCGTGGTGGAAGTGACGGCCCACCTCGATGCGGAGTCATCCGCCGTTGCCGCTCGGTTCGTGGGATTGCAAGTGACCGTGACGCTCGCGGGGCGTTAGCACCCCGCTGGCGCGGTTCGCCACAAAATCAGTTCGTGCTGGCCTTCACGTTGTAGCAGTACATCAGGTTCTGATCGCGAATGTACAGCTTGCCGTTGGCGATTACCGGATGAGGCCAGCTTTGGTTGTAGCGCTTCTCGTTCGCTTCCGGCAGCACGAACGACGAGACCACCTTATTGTCGGCCTCTTTCGGCGAAGGCTTCACCAGCGTCATCATTCGATTCTGGTAGCGAATGTAGAGCATCCCGTCGGCGAAGGAATAGGCGGCGGATGCCCCGGCACCGGGAGGGTACTTATCGGCTTTCCAGGTGATCTCGCCGGTCTTGATGTCCACGCAAGCGGGGAAGCCGTTGTTCTGGCCGTGGCCGAAGTAGACGTGGCCATCGACGAGGACCATGTTGCCGTGATGGTTCGTGAGTTCGGACTTCTTGTAAGTCTTGAGTTCCTTGACGGCGAACTTGTCTTTGCCTTCGGGGACGAGTTGCAAGAGTGCGGCACCCGCCGTCTTGTCGTCGTACGCCGTCGAGAACCAGACTTTATCTCCGTCGACGATCGGCGTCGGGATCTGGGCGGTGCCGCCGAACGACGACTTCTTGTAACTCCACATCTCCTCGCCAGTTTTGACGTTCACCCCAATGATGCCGTGGCTCTGATCGAGTACGACGACGTACATGGGGACGCCGGCGACGGTCGCCTTGATCGGCGAGCAATAGCCCCCGCCGCCTCGCTGCGTGTCGATCTTTCCGAGTTGCGTGGACCAGGCCACGTCGCCGCTCGCGATCTTGAGCGCGGTGAGAGCGCCTTTGCTGCCGCTCGTGGCGCAGATCGCCAGATCGCCGTCGACGAGCACGGAATCGTTGAAGCCCCAGATCGGCGTACTCGATCCGAAGTCCTTCACGTAGCTCTTCTGCCACTCGATCTTGCCGGTGGTCGCGTCGAGCTTGGCCACCACGCCGTTGTTGCTGCTCACGGCGTAGACCTTGCCATCGGCGTAGGTCGGCGTGCTGCACGGGCCGTTGTTCTGGTTCGCGCTGCGGACGTCGTCGATCGGCGCGAACCAGAGTTCCTTGCCGTCGGCTTCGTTCAAGGCCCATACGCCGTCCTTCCCTCCGCGGCTCCCCATGCCGAAGATCTTGCCGGCGGCGACGGAGGGGGTTCCGAAGCCGGTACCGAGATCCTTCGCCGTCCAGAGTTGGGTAGGGCCGTCCTTGGGCCAGCTTTTCAGAAGCCCCGTTTCGGGCGATTTCCCGTCGCGGTTTTGGCCGCGCCATTGCGGCCAGTCGTTCGGACCGGGTTTGTCGGCGGCGAGCGCGGTGCCCGCGATTAGTGTACAAATACACAGCGTCAGCGCACGAAGGAACATGTGGCAGCGACTCCGAAAGTGGAAATTGTGCCCCGAGGGGAGAGGGCCGCGGGAAGGCTCTCGGTGAGTTTACCAGCGGAAAGTGCAGTTGCAAGAAGCGGCAACGCCGCAGCACGACCGCGGGCTGCGCGAATTGTGGGAACAGCAGAAGCCTGAGCTGAGCACCTCGATCCCGCCCTTGGCACCCACTTCTCCCACGTAGGCCTTGGGAAACTTGTCGCTCCAATTGAGCGTGCCGGTCCAGTTGGCCTTTTAGAGCAGAAAGCTTTCGATGTGGCTCGCGACCTTGGAAACGACTGCGGCGCATTGCTTGATCGCCGACGCACGCTGAACGACTTCCCATGCGGCTCTGATGATGCCCTTGTTCGGTCGCGGCGTTGCGAGCTGGGTCTGAAGCGATTCAATGTTCGCCACGAACACCAGCTTTTCGGTATCCTCCGTTGACGACTCGATGATGGTCTTCCGGAGGTCGAGGAGTGCCTGGCCCAGATCCTTGAACGTGGCATTGATCTGATTTCCGTCCCCGAGAGTGATAATGTTTTGGCCGGCGGCCTCGATCTTGATGTCGTGGAACTTTGGCATGGTGAACTCACTCGGTCCTTCGATCTTGTCGGTTCCCGCAGCAGTGATTTGGTAATAAAACGTGGTAGAGGGGACGACCGAACCACTCTGAGTGGGAAACCTCTTTTCAATCGACTGCTCCTCGACCCACTTCTGGTTGATCAGGTAGTTCAGATTCCTGATCACTTCCTGCTGCGACAGCCCGTGTTGTTGCTTCAACTCCGACTTAAGGACGCTGATTTTGACAGCAGATCCTTTCTTGCCCTTGATGCTCGTGGCGTTTTGATTGCGCTCATGGAAGTAGAGCAACATCAACGAACGAATCTCGTCGTTCGTGCGAACAGGATTCTTCACGCTCGCCATGACTATGACCTCGAATGAAGAAAAGATGGGAGCGTGCTTGGAGTGGCAATTCGGCCACGACGCAGGTGCATCGTGGAGATCTTTCAACTCGAAAGCTGGACGCTTTCGCGACTATTGCTTCAATTCGGCCAAGCACAACTCCCAATGGCCCGACTGGACCACGACCAAATCATAGGCGTCGCCTTGTTTCATTTCAATAGCCGCGAAAGCGTATTTCTACGAATCGTTCAGTTTCAGCAGCTCACCCTCTCCTACAGAAGCACTTGACCTTCACCCGTAAAGCGACGGTTCTTCGTACTCCACGGCATTCGTCCACTCAACTGTGTCTTTCGCAGCTCAATGGAATCCGGCCAAGATCGGGGTTGGGACACCGAACGTCCAATGTAGCCTTCAATCAATGGATTTCCACACGGCGCGTTGACTCGCGTGGCGTTCCGGAGTATCCGTGGTTCCTAACGTGATTGCATCGACCATTCTCGAACCCGGCCTCGCTGCTCCGCCGCTCGTCGGCGTCGAGTGGGTCGTCGAGGCATTGGACTGCGACCCGGAACGATTGCGCGATCGCGCCGCGCTTCAAGACCTGTGCGAACGTGTACTCCGCGAACTGAACCTGAACGCCATCGACGACGGCCAGTGGCATCAGTTCCCGTTTCCGGGCGGCGTCACCGGGCTTTACCTGCTCACCGAATCGCATCTGGCGTGCCACACTTACCCCGAGCACAACCTCGCCACGTTCAACCTGTACTGCTGCCGGCCGCGAGCCCGCTGGAACTGGGAAGCGCGACTCCGTGAAGCCCTCGGAGCGGAGCGCGTGATCGTGCGAAGCCTCGAACGCGGGAACATTCTGGAGGCTCGCTCATGAGCGTGCGGGTGCAGTGCCCGTCGTGCGGCGGGGCGGTCGTGTTCGAGGTCGGCTCCTCGATGGTGGCCGTGTGCCCCTATTGCCGCTCGGCCGTGGCCCGCGGCGACCGCTCCATCGAGAACCTCGGGAAGGTCGCGGAACTGGTCGAGACCGGGGCCGTGCTGCGCGTCGGGCTCGAAGGCAAGTTCGACGGCCGCAAGTTCCGCCTCACGGGTCGCGTCCAACTTCAGCACGAAGCCGGCGGCGTCTGGGACGAATGGTACGCCGCGTTCGGCAACGATAAATGGGGCTGGCTCTCGGAAGCCCAGGGCCGCTACTACATGCTCTTCGCACACTCCGAAGGCGGCGACCTTCCCGAGTATCGTTCCATTTCGGCCGGCGATGGCGTTTACCTCAATGAGGAAAGCACCCGCTACGTCGTGGCCGAAACCGGCACCGCGAAGGCGAGCGGGGCCGAAGGCGAGATTCCCTATCGGCTCGCGCCCGGTTCCAGCTATCTGTTCGCCGACCTTTCCGGGCCCGATGGCGAATTCGCGACGCTCGATTACTCTGAAGTTCCGCCGTCGCTGTACATCGGCCGCGAAATCACGCTGGACGACCTCGGCATCCCCGAGAAAATTCGCCGCGAGATCTACGAACTGCGGCAGGTGAAGGCCAAGAAGATCGACTGCCCCAACTGCGGCGGCCCGCTCGACCTCCTGGCTCCAGACAAAACCGAACGCGTCGGCTGCCCATTCTGCGGCTCCATGCTCGACGCCACTCAGGGCAACCTCACGCTGCTTGAAGCCCTGAAGGAGCCGCCGTTCAGCCTGGTAATTCCGCTCGGCAGCAAGGGCAAGCTCGGCGACGACGAACGCACCGTGATCGGTGCCATCGAGCGCTCCGTCACCGTCGATGGCACCGACTACCACTGGCAGGAGTACCTGCTCTACGATCAACGCGATGGCTTCGAATGGCTCGTGCGCAGCGACAATCACTGGAACCGCGCTAAGGGCGTGCCCATCGGCAAGATCGACGAGGGTCGCTCGAACGCCGCGTTCAAGGGCCGCAGCTTCCGATTGTTTCAGGCCGGCACCGCGACGGTCCGCGGCGTCATCGGCGAGTGTTATTGGAAGGTCAGCGTCGGCGAGCAAGCCTATGCCCGCGATTACATCAACCCGCCGGAGTTGCTCAGCAGCGAACGCTCGCGATCCGGCAGCACCGAAGAAGAGAACTGGACGCTCGGCAGCTACCTCACGCCCGAAGAAGTTCAGGCCGCGTTCAAACTCGAGAAGCCGCTGCCGGCTCCAAAGGGCGTCGCGCCGAATCAACTCTTCCCGTACAAGCGCCTCTATGCGTACGGCTTCTTCTTCGCCATGATGCTCTGCTTCCTCGGCGTCGTCATGTTGATCGCGTCGCCGAAACGCAAGATCTACGAGCACACGTTCCAGCTTCGCGGCGCGACACCGGCTCAAGCCGTGGCGTTCGGGGCTCCCGTATCCACCGCTTCGGATAAAGTCGAGCGCTTCGACACGGAGTACTTCGAACTCAAGGGCCGCAAGAACGTGAAGGTGACGGTCACGTGCCCGAACCTGAACGGCTACCTCGTGGCCGACTGCGATCTCGTTCAAGAATCGACCGGCCTCGTGGTACCGTTCCTCGCGCCGCTCACGCACTACACCGGCACGGAAGACGGCGAAGCCTGGACCGACGGCGACAACTCGCACTCCGTAACTCTCTCGTCGCAGGGTGCCGGCAGGTATGCACTCAAGCTCGAAGTCGAGAAAGAGAACTCCTCGCAGACGGGGCCACTAATCGTCACGGTGGAGCAAGGTTCCGCGAGCGGCATGATGTGGTTCCTCATCTTTCTCGGCATCGTTTCGATTCCAATTTGTATCGGCATCTATCATTTGATTTTCAACTCGCGGCGCTGGGAGAACAGTAGCATCGAGCCGCCGGAGGAACGGGACGAGGAAGAATCGCGACCGGAGCCGCCGAAGGCGATCGACGAACCGCTGCCGATGGCCGATGAGATCAGCCCCTCGGGCCGTCCGATCGCACGGCCCGTGGCCATGCCCGTGAAGCGCAAGAAAAAGAAACGCCCACGTGAGGAGGACGACGATGCTGAGTAAGCTCTACCTGATGTTCGGTACCGGGTTGCTCGGGCTCTACACGAGCGCTTCGTACCTGGGTTGGGAAGTGGGTTCGCCGTCTCGCGAAACCGCCCAGCAATCGACGGCCCGGCACGCCTCCGGCGGCCACCGGGCACTCTGGATCACCGGATTCCATGGAGGCAAATAATGGACTGGGAAAAGTTCGGAGCCCACGTTTTCGCGGCGATCGTCTACGTCACCATCGGCCTCGCGTTCTTCGCAGCCGCCTTCTGGATCATCGCGCGGGTCGCGCCCTTCTCGATCCGCAAGGAGATCGAGGACGACCAGAACACGTCCCTGGCGATCCTCATCGGCTCCGTGATCCTCGGCCTCGCGATCATCATCGCCGCCGCGATCCACGGCGGTTGAAAAGGCGCGATCGGTAGTCAGGCTGCCACATTGCCACTTGCCATCACACCGACTTTGGCAGCCTGACCCGTTTCGTCCCTGATTTCATGGCATATTGGAAGAAATCCGTGAGTTCCCGAACGGACTGCTCGCGTCAGGACCTCGGACCTCGTTGCGGCCTTCTCGGGCCTCGTGAAGAACGCCCCGTTCTCAGGGAATCTCCGCGACCTCGCCACCGGACCGCGTGGCCAGCGCCGGCAGGATCGAATCGGCGGAGTAGGTGAGGAAGTGGACCGACCCATCCGCGAACGCGAAGTTGGCCCCGCCCGGATGCGGGCTCCAAAAGTGGAACATAGCACATTGATCGTTAAATCGGCCATCTGAAAATAGATAGGGCCCGGCCGGACAGAACCAATTCAAGTAGCCGCCAGTATTGATCTCTCGTACTCCCAAAAGCATATCGCCCGATCCGGTCTGTAGTTGACCAACACCGGCATACCACCAGCCATACCACATGTCGGAACTTGGTGGACGCTCCCCAACCGCAATCGTGTTGCTCGTGCCATCGATGACGTCACTGAATCGAGTCTTCGAGCCGAGGTAGAGGACGCCATCGGAATGAAATAGATCCGTCCCGTTCACCCCGACGTAGCTGGTTAGCGCGACCCACCGCGAATCTCTGGCAAATTGACTGGTCCGGGTTCTCGGGTCGACCGGGCAACCGAACACAGAGACAGGAGAAGCCAACCCGCTGTGCGGCGGTGAGACGAACGGCGACCGTGTCGCGCCGTATGCGGCGGTGGCCTGATCCCAAAGAGACTTCTGCTCGATGTAAGGAAGTAGCCGAGTGTGCCACGACATCCGAGGGTACTGCTCACTCGGCATGTCCTTCGTAACACCAGCCGGTAATGACCCGATGGCATCATGATAACCGTGAAGTGCTAATCCCAGTTGCATGAGGTTATTTTGGCACTGGAGTCGGGCTGAAGCTGCGCGGGTCCGTTGTACGGCCCCAAGTAACAGCGACATCAATATTGAAAGAATACCGATGACCACGACCAGCTCGATCAGGGAGAAACCGAACCGTTGCGTTCGCCGAGACATCGTGAACTCCAGTAAGGTCATGACCGTTCAGTCACGGAGAATCCGAGTCCATTCCGGTAACGATCCCATCCTGGAGCCATACCGCCAATGGGGTTCGAACAACCCAAGTACGATCGGCCCGGAGGTGGCCATACGTTGCACCATTCCAATCCCCGTCCGAGGTCGCCTTTCCCGCGATTGGAACCTGAATAAGTGCGACTGAGAATTTCCGGGAACGAGCTTTTTCGGCAAATCGCGGCAATTCTCGCTGGCATTCTTCACAGTCGGGTCGATACAACACAACGAGCCAGCGACCTTCTCCGATGCGTTCGGCTACATCCGTGTCGTCGATCAGTGGGAACTGCTGCCCCTTCCAATCAGACGGGTCGATAACCGCAAATCGTTCCGCCGGCCCGGACCGTAACAGTGGAGGAAACAAAGCCAGCCCGGCAGAAAGCGCGACCGCCGATGCGATTGCTCCCCTCCGAATACGGTACTCGCCACCCGCTGGGGGTCCAAAGAACAAGAAGCCCGCAAGAAACGATAGATCGAAAATGAGGGTTAGAGTCGGCGAAACGCCTACAGGTCCGAAGCATCCACAGTCTCTCTTGTCGGCAACTACTTGAGAGAGCGTTTTACAGCAGAACGCGAGAAGAATTACAATTGCCGCCACTCGTGCCGTAGCTGGCCTCGCACCGCTTATCAGAAACATTCCAAGGGTGAACTCCACCCCCAACCAAACACCTAAAACTGCGGAGGGTGTATGATCGAGTTCGCTCGTCGGGATTCCCGTCTCCGCGAATACCAATTCACCCGCCTTCAAACCGGCCGCGGCTGCGAGCACCAGTCCGAATAACACACTTATCGAGACATACACTATTGTCCGGAGCGATCTCATTCCACGACCTGCCCGGATATCGTGAGTTTGATAACTGGCTGCAACCGCTCATTTGTAAACACTGACACGCGTTCGTTGAATGCCCCCGGATTTCGGAGGTGACAGTCGAACTCCAAAATCACAGCCTGGCTAGCAGGGATGTCCAGAGGGAGTTCGGTCCGCATGAAGACGCACAGGCCGGCCCGACATCCGTCCGCTGCGCCAACGATTCGCATCGTGTGTCCGGACTGATTGCGGAACTCGAATCGAGCAATCGGCATGGACTGCAACTTGACTTGCCCGAGGTCGTTCACCCGCGTCACCAGCAGTTGCCCGGAACCCGCGTTGACGACGTCATCATCCTCGGCCTGGGGGTGCGCGGAACCCGCCTCGGTTGTGCGATACAGGGAAAAACCCGCGGCGGCCATACCGGCGGCCACAATCATGAGGCCAGCACCGAAAATTCGGAACATGATTACCCTCGTTCCTGGTCTCACCCGATCGAAGCGACACGGCGCCCCCGACGGAGGAGCATAATTCCCACTCCACCGATCACGACCGCCCCGGCGATCAGCCAGATCCACAACCACGACCGCTTTGGGGGCACCGGAGTGACGGACTGGGGCTCGGGCAACCCGAACTGGCTGATGAGAAATTCCTCGGGTTCGATAGCTCGGGGGTTCCAGGTCTCGAAGTCGATGGAGCTGGTCGCCTGGGGGAGTTTCTTGTCCGCGTTGTAAGTGTAGACCTCGGTGAGCCGAATCGGCCTGGGCGCGCCGCCCGCCGGCGGGCCGTAATCGACCGTCGCGGTGATCGTCCCATACCAGGCCTTGGCCTCGTACTTTCGGAGAACCCAGGCTTCGCCCTCGTCGAACCACGCCGTCAGTGTCGGGAAATGCGTGCGGGCATCTTCCCCTTCTGGGGTGTAGCGGGCATCCATCTTGATCATGTTCCGCCCCTCCTGCTGAACCCGCGCGAGGGACTGAACGACGAAGCGCGAATCTCCCAGCCACTCGATGATGCTCCGCCCCTCGATAGAGATGCTGATCAGCCGGGCCTTCCTCGTCATGTGGAGATGCTTCGAGAAATCCGGGCTGTCTTGTCCGAGATTGCCGAGGCGGTAATCCTTATCCCCCACCTTCCGTTCCAGCATATACACATAGTCCGGGGTTCGACCGAGTACCCGTTCAATCTCGCCCAGGCTTGGAGTATTGTATTTCAGGGGAGAGCGATGCTGCTGTAACACGGACTGATCGTTTACCAGCAGCTTGTATTTGATGGGAATGGTCGGCTTTCCGGCAATGTAGGACTCGTTCAGGGTGAAAGTGGTATCCAGGTGTTTGACAGCCTCGTCGAGGGCGGACCACATCTTCAGACCCGTTTTCCGGAGTTCTGTCTCGTTCTCGCCTTGGCCGATCGAGGAACCGGGAACCAACACCACTCCGATCAATGATAGCAGGTGCCAGGTGCGAAACATAGTAAGCCCTCACAGCGAAAGCCGACCGAGATAATCGGCAGGAAATTGCAAATCTCACGGGCTAACCGAGGGTAAGGCTCGCCATTTCCTGCCGATCACCTTACCAGTCATCACGGCGCGCAGTCGCAAACCGTCCCCACCGTGATGCAGTTGCAGATACAGAAATTGTTGTTGCATGGGAATTTGCCGTTCGGCGCGGCTTGCCCACAGTTCCTCGGCATGTTGTTCATGCAGATGCTTTTATCGCAGCTACCGCAGAAACCCCCGTTCGGAGGCGTCACCGTCCCGTCGTCCGCGAACACCATGACCGGGTTGGCCAGGGCGATCCCCAGCGCGAACATGGCCAGCGACAGGCTGGTCAGGAGCCCGCCGAATACTTCCACCTTAAGCCAGTGCTTCATGGAATTCCTCCCTCACAACGACGGCGGGATGCAGTGCAGACCAAACATTGGGCTGCCTACTGCCCCGCGGGTTGTTCCGTCACGGCACCCGAGATCGCGACCCGAAGTTGCGGGCACGCGGGGTAGCTCGTGAATAATACATATTCCTGTACGAATGGTCCCGACTGCCCGAGAAACTTGACCTCGATTTCTAACTCCAAAATCTGACCGGTCGGGATGGTCTGTGGCAAGTTGGAAAGGGTGAGACATCGACTACAGGATGCCTGCCCACCGAGAAGCGTCACGTCGCTTCCTGTGTGATTACGAACTACGATCCGGACGATCTCCCGGGTTCCTTGAGAGCCTTGACCCGCACTCAACCGTGTCGGGGTCACAAGCAACCGTTCACCTTGGAGATAACGGATGCCTGTCCCCGGCGAACCGAACATCGCCCAAGATCCGGCAAGTAGGGCAAGGATCAGGACCATAGACCCGCACACCGGGGCGAGAATGATGAACCACTTTTTTCGTTTGGAGGTCATGTTGAAAAATCTCTTCTGGTGCAATTTGCCTACGTCCACACATTACCCGCAATCCGGAAACGCGCCGGTGGCGACCCAGTGGTGATCCAGTGACGACTCGAAATAAGTCGTTCTCCCGCAAGGGGATGGCGCACAAAATAAATCTCGCTTTTCGAGGGCCCGCTGCGGAATTCGCGTCACTCCGCTGGGGGAATGCTCGTTTTTCGCGGCCCTTTCTTGTGAGTCGGGGTCAGTTCCCAACCGATTTCGTTGCCTCGGCCGTTGCGGAAGAAATAGATGTTGGCGGCCTTCTGGCAATGGTTCAAGGCCTCAACCGTATCGTGGATGCGATCCTGAAGCGGCCGGTCCGAGTCGCCGGGTAGGTGCTTCACGGTAATGATCGAGGCCCAGTTGGCGTTCTGGAAGAGCTTCAGGATGTGTTCCTGGAGCGGAGCCCGCACGTCGAACTTTTTGACGAGGACGGTATCCAGCCAGAGGGCGAAGCGGCCGACAACCCCCTCGTGCCACCGGTCGTCGAACGCATTCGCGCTCGGCCGGACCATCGCCCCCGACTCTGGATCGGCGACCGCGCCTTCTGCGACTTCAAAAACCTCGGTCTGCTGGCAACCGGCACCGATCATTTCCTCGTGCGCCACAACGCGAGTTGCGGATTCCACCTCGATCCCAGCGTGCCCGCGCGCACCGGAATCGACGACGAAAACCGACCCTATCGGGAAGAGTGGGGCTGGCTCGGCAAGGCCGATAACCCGCACCGCGTCCGGGTCCGCAAAATCACCGTGACGCGCCGCGGCGACGACCCGCTGGCGATCGTCGCGAGTTTGATGGACGCCGACCGCTACCCGGCGATCGACCTGCTGAAACTGTACCGCAGTCGCTGGGGAATCGAGACCATGTTTCAACGGGTCGTGCAGACCTTCGACTTGCGCCACTTGATCGGCGCGACGCCCCAGGCGACGGTGTTCCAGGCGATGCTGTGCTTGCTGCTCTACAACATCACGCTGGTGATCCGGGACCACGTGGCGACCGGAGCGAAGCGGGAGCCGAAGACGGTTTCGCTGGACCTGTTGTTCGACGACGTGCGTCGCGAGTTGAGGGGTTGTCTGAAAGTGGTCGGCGTCGATGTGACTCTCGAGTTGCTGCGCGATACGGCGATTCTCAAGCCGGAAGATCTGCGACGGTATCTTCAGGAGAAGTTGGCAACGGTCTGGGAGGACCGTTGGGAGAAAGCACCGACGCGCAAGCGACCGCCGAAAAGACCACCCCGGGCTTACCTCTGCGGCGGGCATACTTCGGTCGACAAAATCCTGCGTGGCGTCCATCGAGAAATCCCTCTCAAGCCGAGCCAGAAAGCGAGCCGCAAAAACAGTAAAACACCCCCACCGTTCGAGACGAAGAAAGATGTTTAATGCGTCGGGGCAACGCCCTGGGTGAGGAGTGACCCCAGCAGCAGCCTGAAGGGCTGCGACCGGGACGAACGCGAGTAAGGCTCGGAGTCGCACCCCTTCAGGCTGCAGAACTGCTGCCAGAATCCCAGGGCGTTGCCCCAGTCGTTTAAACGTCTTCCGATGGCATGCAACTGTGACTCTAACAGCAAAGGTTACAGTAAGTTCTGTCGCCGCGGATGCGGCGTCCGATGGTAGCCAGGGGTGGAGCGAAGCGGAACCCCTGGAACATTATCGAGACCCTTGAGCCCCGGAGGGGCGGCGGGT
>JAYTGN010000095.1:0-16604 GCA_043733485.1 Gemmataceae bacterium | reverse complement strand
GCCGCCGGAGCCGACTTCCCGCCCGTCGTCCCCTTCGAACCCGTCGCCGCCGCCTGCGAATTGCCCAACGCCATCTGATCCGTCACCTGGCTGTTGGCGTCCCCGCCCGTGCCCGTGCCCGACTTCTTCGCGTCCTCCGACGTCCCACCCGCCGCCGACGCCGAGGCGCTCACCGTCGACGTGCCCGCCGACGACGAAGTCAACGTCACCGCCCCGCCCGCGCTCAGCGAACGCAACGTCGTCGCCAACGCGCCGTCGTCCACCACGTTCACCCCGATGCCGATGCCCACCGCCGAGTCGCCCGCGGCCTTCGCGCCCGCCGCCGTCACCGAAGCCCCCGTGTGAAGCGCCGACAGACTGATCGCGCCCGTCGCCGTCGTGGTGCCCGAACCCGTGCCGATCCGCGCCAGGGTCGCGTCGTTGATCACCGCGATGGCCACCGAGATCCCCACCCCCGTCCCGCTCGTCCCCGCCGCCCCGCTGAACGCGTTCGTCGTCGCCGTATGAGACGACGTCGCCGAGAGCGTCAGGTCCGACGCGTTGGTCACCGCCACGCCGTTCTCGATCTCCGCACGCGTCGTCGACGGAACGATGTTCAAACCCAACGAAACCCCGACTCCCAACTTCCCTCCCGAAGCACCTGCTCCCAGAGGCTCCGCGTCGGCGGTCACGTCCATCGCATTCTCAACCGTCAGGGAGACGACCCCGCCATTCGCGTCGATCGTGGAAGCGTGAATCACCGCCTCGGTGACACTTTCCTTCACGATGTTGATCGCCATCGCGCCCGCGATCCCCACGTCCGCCCCGCTGGCACCGGAAATGGCTTTTGCGAGGAAGTTCGTGCGGTCCGCGGAATCGACCATCGCCGCGTTCAGTGCGACACCTTTCGCACTGATGGTGTCGCCAGTTCCAATGGATGCCGAGTCGATCGAACTCGCTAGGTTCAAGGCAACTGCGACTCCGACTCCATAGGTTGCCGGGCTCCCGCTGCCGGTCGCGGTTCCATCCGCGTATGCTTCGGAATCGGTGCTGGCGAACGAGGAGAGCGTCAACGCACCGCCCGAAGTGACGTTCAAGTTGTCGCCGACGACGGCGCGGGCCGCGTTGGTCGTGATGTTGACGCCGATCGCTCCGGCAAGGCTGACGCTCGTACCGGAACTGTCCTTAGCCGCCGGTGCTTTAGCTCCGCCGGTTCCCGTGGAACCCGCCGCCTGGGCCTGGCCATTTCCAAAATCGAGTTGATCCTGCGCCTGGGTATCGACGCTGGAGCCAGCGGGTGCATCGGCAGGCTTACCGCCGGCCGCGGTCGCGGCAGCGGTGGCTCTGAGATTGGAGTAGGAAGAGGCCAGGAATGCGACGGCTTTGGTCGCGGTGATGGACCTTGCGGTAGTCGCGGTGGCCGAATCGTTGGCAACGTTGAGAGCGAGCGAGATGCCGGCCGCGCTATTGCCGGCCGTGGTGGCATCGGCTTGGGTGGAGACGTTGTCTTCGTGGATCGCTTGAAGGGAAAGGGCACCGGCAATGGAGAGGGGACTGGAGCCGCTGCCGAGGCGGGCCGTGGTCGAACTGTTGACGACGGCAACCGCGGCGGAGATGCCGACGGCGGTACCGCCGGTCGCGGTCGCTCCATTGATGGCCGTGGTCGTAACGGAATGCGTGCCGAGCGCGGTGAGGGTCAGATCCTTGGCGCTCGTGAGGGCGGCGGAGTCCTCGATTTCGGCGCGAGTGGTCGGGTTCACCACGCTCAACGCAACGGAAGCACCGATGCCGAGTTTACCCGCGGTCGAACCCTGGGCGGTGGGTTGAGCGAGTGCCGTACTCGAGGTGCTGTTTTTCGCCGAGAGGGTTAGGGCGCCGGCGGCCGCGACATTGGACCCGGTGGGAATCGTTGCGGAGGAAGAATCGCCGACGATGTCGATGGCCAGCGAGCCGGCGACGCCGACGTTCGATGCTCCGGCTCCCGACGTGGCCTTGGCGAGGTAAGTGCTGGTTCCTGCGGCTGAGTTCGAAGTGAAGATCGCGATGTTCGGTGCGGTGAGATCCGCATTCCCCGAGACGTAGGCGACGTTGTCGGCCTTCACGAGATTGATCGCGACAGCAACGCCAACGCCGGTCGTTCCCGAGGTGGAACCGCCATCGGCCTGAGCCGATGCCGCGCTGGTTGCGGCCGAGGTCACGGACAAGTTGCCGGTGGAAACGATGGGGCCGGTGGTCGCGAGGTAGGCCTTGGCATTGCGTTTGAGGTCGGTGACCGCGAGCGCACCCGCCACGGTGACCGAGCCGCTACTCGTCTTCGCGTTGTAGTCGGTGAGGTTTTGCTGCGTCGAACTATCGTTTTGAGTTGCACCTTTCGAGGTGGACTTGGCGGAAGTGCTCACGGCGTCGGTCGAAGTGGAACCGATGGCGATGCCTGCGGCTCGAATCGCAACGCTGCCATCGACGTGGGCATCGGCCGTTTCCCGAACGATCGTGACGGCGGCGGTTCCACCCACGGCCGTGCTGCCGCCCGCGGTGCCATCCACGGCATTGGTCACGTTCACGATGTTCTTGGATGCGAGGGCGAAGGTTCCCGACGCGGTGATCGACGTGGAACCCGAGATGCTCGCAATCGCGGAGCCCGTGGCTCGAACGGCGGTGAGTGCGGCATCGAGGCTCGCGTTGCCGTAGGCACCGACTACCGCACTCGCGGCGATCGTCGAGTTCGAGTCGATCGAAATATTGCCCGTGGCGGTAATCTGCGAGGCACCCGAGATGCTGACGAGCGAACTGGAAGTGGCATCGATGAACGCGACGTTCGCTTGCTTGCCGGAATCGAAGGCACCGGTCGAGGTCGCGGTCGCGGAGGAGGTGGCCGCGAGCGCGACGTTCGTTCCTTGGAGAGTCGCGCCCGTCACGGTGATGGTCGCGCCGGCCACCGCTGTGATCTTCGTACCGAAGAGCGAACTCACGCCACTCTGGGAATCGGAGGCCGTGAGGTTTACATCCCCAGCGGTGGCTTTGAGCGAGGCGCCGGGCCGCACGTCGATCAGCGTCGAAGCGATGCTCACGGACTTCGCGGAATACTGGCCTCTAACGGTGGCACTCGAGACATCGGTAACCGAGAGGGTGTTGGTGAGAGTTACCGCGCTATCGAGGACGACCGATTCGCCGACGACCGCGACGGCCCCGTGGGCGGAAATAGTCGAGACGGAACCGGTGGGGTAGGCAACGTGAACCGAGCCATCGAAGACGTCGATGTTCGGACCGATGACGGAAAGCGTAGCGGTATCGCCAGAAGCCGTGAGCGCAACGTCGAGAACCCCCGCGTTCAACGAGGAGGAGACGGACAGAAGGGTTCGATCTTCCATCTCTTCAAAGAAGGAGCCGAAGGGAACCCGACGAATCTGCAGGCGCGGTCGATTGCGGCGACGAAGCGCCTTACCCGTCAGTACGGCTTCGAGGATCAGCACCGGCAATTGCCACAAGCTCCGCAACATATCTCACTCTCCAGCCGCCGACGCGAATCCGCGCGCACAACGGAACCGATGGCCAAACGAGGACAATCAAGGGAAGGCAGTCTACCTTGGATTTTTACGGATGTGAAGCCGTAGAACGGCACGCGCGCGAGAAACCGTGAAATAGGCAGCGGGGATGGATTCGGGATTCACTTAGAAGCCGAATTTACCCCGCTCCGGAGCGAAAGAGCCGAGCTCAAATGGTATGCGTGCGTTCGGGCGGCAACACCAATCGAAAAGCCCCGTCGCACTCCGGTTGGAATGCGACGGGCCAAGTTCGCGATCAACCGACGTAAGCTCCACCGCTGAAGCCGTCTTCGAACGGCAGAATCTCGGCGATGAAATCGAGCGTGACGGCATCGAGTACGCGAACGGTCGGACCGTAATCGGGGCCCGCGCCCGCGAGGATGATAGGCCTCCCGTTCGGCCCGCCGACGTGGCTGGCACTCACCGTGAATCCGTTCCGCAACGGCTGCCCCGTGATCTTGTCCGCCCCGAAGACGAACTCACTGAGAATCAACCCGCTCGAACTCGGGTGGAAGATGCGGAGGTTGGCATCGCCGCCAGGACCCGTGCCCGTCACGATGTTGGCGTGGCCCGAGCCGTAGAGATCGCCACCGGAGACGGTCACACCGCCGGTGAAGGACGGATCGTACGCGAAGAAACTCTGCAGCATCCCGCCGCTCGCGTTGAACACCTTGACGTGCGGTCCGCCGCCGGCCCCCGCCCCCGTGATGATCTCCTTGCGGGCGTCTCCGAGTACGTTGGCCGCGGCCACGAACACGCCGCCGCGAGCGGAGATATCGTAGGCCGCGAAGCTCGAGACCAGAGCCAGCGTGGAGGCATTCCAGACCTTCACCACGGGGCCGCCACCGACCCCGGTTCCCGTAATGATCTCGGCGCGTCCGTCGCCATCGACATCGCCGACGGCGACGAGTACGCCGCCGCGGAAGCTGTTTTCGTAAGCGAGGAAGCTCGCGATTTCCGCGTAAGTCTTGCCGTCGAAGATTTTCACGACCGGCCCGCCGCCGTTGCCGGTTCCCGTGACGATGTCCGGGATTCCGTCGCCGTTGACATCGCCGACCGCGACCAGCACCCCACCGCGGAAGGACGGTTCGTATGCCGTGAAGTTGGCGACGTTCCGATTGTCCGACGCGCTAAAAACGTGAACGATGGGGCCACCGGTCGCACCGGCACCGATGGCGAACTGATCGACGTTTGGAACCACGACGTTGAGCCCCGGATTGCCGGGCGGCGCACTGGCCACGTACTCGGTGAAGCTACCGTCCTTATCGTAAATCCGGCCGCGGATCACGTACGTTCCCGGCCCGGGCGGCGTGAAGACCGCCGTCGGGGAATTCCCGATCGCACCGAAGACTCCCGTTCCCAGATCGAAGCTGTAGCGGAACCCGGCCGTCGTATCCACCGGCGAAGGATCGAACGGATTCGTGAACGTGACGTTCACCGGTTGGCCCGGGATCAGTGTCCCCACGACGCCGAGCGTTGCGGTCGGAGCCACGTTGTTCACCGTGACGATCGTCTGGTAGTCGGTGAACCCGCCGTCCTTGTCGAAAATGCGCCCGTACACCGTCGTTCCCACGGCCGGCACGAGCCCGTCTGGGAAGGTGAACGGCGCCGACGAACTGGGCAGAGCCGCGATGTAGCTCCCCGCCAGCCCTGCGGGCAGGGTCGCAAAGCTGTAGCGGAACCCGGCCAGCGTATCGGCCGGCGACGGATCGAGCGGATTGCTCAGGCTCACGGTCACGGGACTGTTCTCGTTCACCGGACCAGTGTTCGAGATCGTCGCCGTCGGCGGCACATTCACGATCGTCACCGACGTCGAGTAGGCGACCGTCGAGCCGTCGTGGTCGAAGACCGTCACGCCGAGCGTGAAGACGCCGCTGTCTGGGAAGAGGTGCGAGCCGACCACGTTGAACGGGGTGCCCACGCCGCCCGGCTGGGTGATGGTGCCCGCATCAATGCGGCCATCGCCCCAGTTGATCTCGGCGCTGAAATCGGAGATCGGTGCCAGTGGGTTCCCATCCAGGAACGTGAAGACCGTGCCCGTGAAGGTTTGACCTTCCGTTCCCGCAATCGTCGGCTGAACGGCGGCGCGAGTGAGCGCGGCGTCCGCGATGTTCGCCACGCTGCTGGCGATGGTCGCGGCACCACCGTTGTCGCGGATCGTGGTAACGATCTGGTACGTGCCCGTTTCCGCATAGGTGTGCGTCGTGCGGACGCTGTAGGTCACGCCGCTCGGCGAACCCACGCTCGAGATGCTGGCGGCCGAGGCCGTGAACAGTGCGCTTCCGTCGCCCCAGTCCACGGTCACCACTCCGCCGCCGGTCGTGAAATCGGTCAAGAGCGAGAACGGGTTCGAGTCGGTGAACGTGGCGATGAGCACGTTCCCGGTCGAGTTTCCTTCGATTCCAGTAATCGTCGTGCCGACTGAGGTGAGCGGGGCATCCGTGACCGTCGCAGTGCTCGTGACGTTCGCGGTGGCTCCGTTGATCGATCGGATCGACACGACCACCGAATTGGGCGTGCCCGCCGGTGTGAAGGTCGTGTAGGTGTGGGTTCCCGTCACGGTGAAGACGCCGGCCGCGTTCTGCCCGATGATCGCGGACGAATTCGTTCCGTCGCCCCAGGCGATCGTCGCCGAGAATTCGCCGATGGTGCCGAGTGCGTTGGCATCGGTGAACGTCGCGACCTGAGCCGTGAACGGCTTGCCTTCAACTACGGTCAGAGCGATCGGAGCCCCTGCGGTCAGCAGCGAATCCGCAATCGTGATCGAAGTGAGCGTCGTGGTCGTGCTGCCGCCCAGATCGCGGACCACGATCGTCACTTGATAGAAACCGGGATTGTAGAGGTGGTTTCCGCTGACCGTGAACCTGGTGGGCGCGCCCGGTGCGGTGGCCAGTTGAGCGATCGTGCCAGTCGAGGTCACGCCATCGCCCCAGTAAATCGTGGCGATGTGCTGGCTGGTCCCGAATTCGAACGGGTTCGCATCGGTGAAGTTCGCCACGATCCCACTGAAAGCCGGCCACTCGAAGATCGTCGGTGCCACGCCCAACGTCAGACCCGTCGACGTGAGCGGAGCATCCTGCACGGTCGCGATCTGGAACGCCGTCAACGTCGAGCCATCGACGCTCGTGACGGTGATGCTGTAAGCGAAAGTGCCTTCTTCGCGATAGGCGTGGCCCAAACCCGAGATGGGGTCGGCACCCGTCACCAGGAAGCTAGACCCGTTCGGGACGATCTTGCCCGCAGTCGTGAACCCATCGCCCCAAGTGATCGTCGCGGAGAACTTGGCGGCGGTGTCGGCCGGGTTCGCCGAGGTGAAGAAGCCGACGGTTCCGGCGTAGGCCGCGCCTTCGACGGCGAAGATCGGCACGGCCACTCCCGAGATCGGAGCATCGGCGATGTTCGCCTGGCTCGTGACCACGGTCGCCAGTGCCCCGTTGTGGTTGATCGAAACCGTCACCGAGTAGGGGTTGCCCGGCGTCACGTTGGCCGAGGGATAGGTGTACGTTCCCTGAACCTGGAAATCGTTGCCGCCCAGTTGCACGATCTGACCGATCGTGGTCGAGCCGGCCAACCCGGTGCCCCAGTTGATCGTCGCCGAGTAGCTGCTCAGCGGGCCGGCAATCCCCGTGTCGTGGAAGTAGGCGACAACCACGCCGGAAAGAACCTGACCCTCGACGCCGTTGATCGTGACCGGCGTTCCGGTGATCGTCGAAGCCTGAATGTTCGCCGTGGTGGTCGTCCGTAGCGACGCGCCGTCCACATCGCTGATGTTCACGGTGATCGCGTAAGGCTGAACCGTGGTCGGGTTCGCATAGGTGTGGTTGCCGACGACGGTGAACGCGGTACCGACGCCGCCGGGCTGCGTGATGGTCCCCGCCGATTGCGGCGAGCCATCGCCCCAGTCGATCGTCGCCGAGAAGTCGCTCAGCGGTGCCGTCGGGTTGCCATCGAGGAATCGGGCCACCGGAACCGCCAGCATCGGAGTCTGCTGGAAGCCGTTGACGACCGGCTGCGGCGCGACCGCCGTCAAAGCCGCATCCGAAATGATGACGGAGTCGATGGCGAAGGCCTGGAAGAAGCCGGGGCCACCGCTCGTCTGCTTCGTCACGGTCACGCGGGCCGTGAAGTTGCCCGTGTCCGGGTACACGATGAGCGGATTCA
The DNA here is from genome assembly GCA_043733485.1 of Gemmataceae bacterium. Taxonomy (GTDB): domain Bacteria; phylum Planctomycetota; class Planctomycetia; order Gemmatales; family Gemmataceae; genus Urbifossiella. Next base: position 8,922 of record JAYTGN010000095.1, on the reverse strand, counting down.
TCGGTGCGATCACGGTGAAGTTCGGCCCGTCCTGCAAGATCGTGCCAGCAGTGGTCTGGCTGTTCCCCCAGATGATCTGAGCCGTGTAAGCCGACAGCGGACCGGCGGTGCCGAGGTCCACGAACGTGGCGACCACCGTGCCGTTGATCGCGTTCTGAGCGTTCGGCAACGCCACGCCTTCGATCCCGTGAATGTCCACCGAAGACACCAGAATGGGCGTCGAGGAAATCGTCGCCGTGCCGGTGTTGTTGATAGTGAGCACGACGACCGGATCGCCCTCGGCGATCACCACGCTCGGGTTGAACGTTCCGGCCGAAGTGTACGTGTGCGTCCCGATCACGTGGAAGGTGCCCGCGGCATCCTGCGAAATGCTGCCCGCGGTCGCGGTCGTGCCGTCGCCCCAGTTGATCGTCGCCACGTAAAGGCTGGCGGTATCGAAGGGGTTGCCCGAGGTAAAGGTCGTTACGCCGACGTTGACGATCGGCGTGTTCTGAACCCCGTTGAAGTTCGAGACGGGTCCGGCCGTATGCGCGGCCATCGTGGCGGTGACCGTCGCGGTTGCCGAGGTGTGGCTACCGTCCTTGTCTTGAATCGAGACGGTGACGGTGTACGTTCCGGGCTTCTTGAAGATATGGGATCCGATGACGTTGAAGATCGTGTTCGGGCCGCTCGGTTGCGAGATCGTTCCTGTGCCGGAGGTGCCGTCGCCCCAGTTGATCGAAGCGGTGAAGTCGGCGATTCCTCCAGTCGGATTTGCATCGAGGAACGTGATGAACGGCGTTCCGTTCGTCGCGTTGAGTACGGCACCTTCGACCACGGTGAACGGGCCGCCGTTGGTCGCGGTGAGAGCCGCATCCGCGACCGTTGCTAGGTTGGCCGGGCTAATCGGCCCGGCTCCGTCGCTATCCCGAATCGTCGCCGTCACCACGTAGCTGTCCACGTTTGCATAGGTGTGCGGGGTCGCTCGCACCACGTAGTTGCCGCCCCCGGTGGCCACGACCGTAAGGGTGCCGCCTGCGAGCGTACTCGGGGCGGTCCCGTCGCCCCAGTCCACCGAAACGGTGAAGGTCGTGGTACCGCTCGCACCCGTATCGGTGAACGTCGCGATGACGAGGTTGTTCGCCGTCGCGATTCCTTCGATGGCGACCACGGGAGGGACGCTTCCCGAAATCGGAGCGGCCGCGATGATGGCCGTGGCGTTAACGTTGATCGATGCGCCGCCGCCGCCCGAAACGAGGACCGTCGCGTTGAACGAGCCGGCGGTGGAATAGGTGTGAACGCCGCTGACGTGGAACACGCCCCCGGCATCGCGAACGATCTGACCCGCGCTCGAAGCGGTGCCATCGCCCCAAGTGATCGTGGCCGCGTAAAGGCTGGCCGTATCGAACGAGTTACCCGAAGTGAAGGTTGCGACCTCGACCGTTCCGGTCGGGGTGTCTTGGTTTCCGTTAATGGTGATCGCCGGACCGGCCGTCAGCGCGGTCGGGGTCGCAGTGCCCCCCGCCGTTGCCGTCGCCTTGCTTCCATCCGCGTCCACGACGGAAACGGTGATCGTGTAGCTGCCGTTCGCCGTGTACGTGTGGGAGCCGAGGACGTTGAACGCGGTGTTCGGGCCGCCGGGTTGCGTGATCGTCCCGGTTCCCGAGGTGCCATCGCCCCAGTTGATGGTCGCCGTGAAATCGGCAATCACTCCGGCGGGATTGGCATCGATGAAGGTAATCAGCGGGTTGGCGTTCGCGGCCGTCAGCAGCGCACCTTCCACCACGGTGAACGGTCCGCCGCTCGTCGCGGCCAAGGCCGCATCGCGAACGATTGCGAGATTGGCCGGGCTGATCGGTCCGGAACCGACGCTGTCGAGAATCGTCGCGGTCACGACGTAGCTGCCAGCATCCGCGTACGTGTGCGGCGTGGCTCGGACGATGTAGTTTCCGCCGCCGGTCGCCACCACCGACAGATCTCCTCCACCCGTCGTGCTCGGAGCCGTGCCATCGCCCCAGTCCAAGGAAACGTTAAACGTCGTGGTCCCGGTCGCGGCCGCATCGTAGAAGGTCGCGACCACGAGGTTGTTCGCCGTGGCGATTCCTTCGGTGGCCACCACGGGATTCACGGCACCCGAAAGCGGCGTGGCCGCGATCGTCGCGGTCGTCGCGAAGTTCAAGCCACCGCCGTCCACATTGCCGGTATCCACGACGGAAATAAAGACCGTGAACGTTCCAGCCGAGGCGTACACGTGGTTGCCGGAAATGCTGAAGACAGCCGAGGTCGAATTGCCTCCGACGAGCGTCGCGAATCCGGTCGAGGTCGGCGAGCCATCGCCCCAGTTGATCGTCGCCGTGAAGTCGTTCGCCGTGGCGTACGGGTTGTTATCCGTGAACAGGCCGACCGGGACGACCGAAAGCCCCTGGCCCGAAGCTCCGGTTACCGGAATGGCAACGGGATTTACCAGCGCGGCATCGGACACCGAGAACGCCGAAGTCTGGCCCGAGACCTGCGAGCCGCCCTTGTCCTTCACGCGAACCGTGACCTGATACGTCACGCCGATCGCCGTCTCTTCGTAGTAGATGTGCGAGCCAGACACCGTGAACGGAGTTCCCGCTCCGCCAGCTTGCGAGAGCGTTCCCTCGGAACTCGGCGAACCGTCGCCCCAGTCGATCGAGGCCGCGAAATCGCCGACCGCCCCCGTGGCGTTCGCATCGGTGAAGGCTAGGAGCGAAACGTTCGAGAGCCGCGCCCCTTCCACTGGAGCGAGGTTATTCGCCGTGGAGACCAGCGTGAGGGCCGCGTCGTTCACAATCAACGAGCCCGAGGCCGAGGTCGCCGCTCCGTTGAGTGGAGTCACGGTCAGCATGTAGTTCGAGACGCCGACTTCGGCCGGGACGATCAGGTTCGTCGCGGCGGCCGTGGTGAGCGTGTAGGAATTCGTGGTACCAATCTGAACGACCGTGAGAGCGGTCGGGGTGAGCGAACCGGGGAACTGAACGGTCGCGGTGTAGTTGCCGACCGGCCGCGCGCCGCCTGCGTCCGCGAACCAACCCACCGAGGTGCCCGCCGCGATCGTCGTCGCACCATCCAAAATCGTCACCGGGACGGCAGTCGGCACCACGGTGGCCTGAGTCACCGTTGCCGAGGTGTTCATCGTCACGGTCTGGGTCACGTGCCGGACGGTCACGGTAATGGCGGAGGTGGGCGAGGCGGAGGCATCGTACGTGTGCGAGCCGAGCACGTGGTAGACGCCGCCGAAATCGCGGATCACAGTGCCGCTCGTGCTCTGGCTCGGATTGCCCCATTGAATCGTCGCCGTGAAATCGCCCGCATCGGAAAGTGGGTTCGCATCCGTGAAGTCGGCCACGTCCACGTTCGTGAGCGGCGAACCGACCACCGCGTTGATCGCCGGCAGAGCCGATTGCGTCAGCGGGAGGTCGCTTACCGTGATCAGATTGCTCGACGACTGCGTCGTGCCCTGGTTCGAGCTATCGAAGATGTCCACGGCCAGCGAGTAGGGATTCGCGACGGGGCTCGCATCCGAATACGTGTGGTAGCTCGAGACGCGATAGACCGCCCCTCCGTTACCGACGGGATTCTGGAAGCTGATTGTCAGGCCGCCGAGCCCGGAAGAGATGTCGCCATCGCCCCAGTGGATGGTCGAGCTATATTGGTTCGATGCATCGGTCCCGAGATAGTTATCGACCGTGAACTGGGCGACGAGTTGCGGAGCTCCCGGCGTTCCGAACGGGGTGCCCTCGGCCGGGTTGATTCCGATAACGTTGATGTTCGAGATTGTCGGCGTGATTCGATTTTCGAGGTCTTCAAACGAAAGTCGCGTTCGAATCGTCTGATGGTTACGGCGAATGGTTCCAACCGGGCGGCGGAACTTGAAGAAGCGGGAAATGGGGCCCATCGTACAATCTCCAGGTGCGGGGTCGAGGAGGTCGATCTCGGCTCACAGTTGTTCGCGGCATCGAGACGCCGTTAGAATTGAGAGACCGATTGAGTTTGGTTTTGAGGTCGGAAGGGAATGCTAAGGGAGCTCGAAACCAAACGCAAGGATTAAGCGAAAAATTCGCTCCAAGTCTCCCAGATTGTTTAAATTACCACACTTTCTTATCTCATAATTTTTGACTTCCTCGACTTCGTCCTTTCGTGCGCCAATCTCGTCCAGCTCGGAAGCTCATAAGGCGTCCCTCCCGTTCCTGACCCGGTCCTACTTTCGTCGATGACAGCGGAAGAGGCTTGAAACCCGGTTTCTGCTTTGGAAACCGGGTTTCTCAATAGGTCGAGCGAAACCCGGTTTCCAAAGCAGAAACCGGGTTTCAGAAAGCGGGTGGCTTCCCTCTGCCTGCATTCGATGCCGCCGATGCCAAGTGATCGGGCATTTCCCACAGTCATCGAGCCCTCTCAAGACCAGCCAACGAGAATTATTCAAACCACGCAATCGCGCGTCCTTTAACGTGTTACACCGCGTTATTCACAACCCAATACCGAGGCTCACTACGGGATCCATTCAAACTCGGCGCACGACTTGCTTTACTTTCTCGCACAAGAACAGACTCCGTGTGAACGATGCTTTAGTAACCGGCCGCGCTTCAGGCGTGGCTTCGGTAGGGAGGTCCATTGTCCGTGTTCGATCCCCGCACACAACTCCGCACGGTCTCACTGGTCGGGGCCGGACCCGGCTCGCCGGATCTGATCACCGTTCGCGGCCTCAAACTACTCCGAGCCGCCGATGTCGTGGTGTACGACGCCCTGATTCATCCCGAGCTTCTGGCGGAAGTCCGGTCCGATGCCGAGAAGTTGTACGCTGGGAAGCGAGGCTACTGCGTGGGCTCCACGCTCCAGGAAACCATCTGCGACGTACTCGTGAACCGGGCCCGACAAGGCTTGCGAGTGGTCCGGTTGAAGGGCGGCGATCCGTGCGTCTTCGGTCGCGGCGGCGAGGAAGTCGATTGCCTCGCCGAGCACGGCGTGCCCTTCGAGATCGTGCCGGGTGTGACAACCGCCGTCGGTGCCTGTGCCGCCGCGAACATTCCCCTGACCCATCGCGACGCGGGTCAATCGGTCGCACTGATCACGGGCCACTTCGATCCCGACTCCGCGGAATGCACGCACGACTGGCACGCGCTCGCCCGCATGAGTACGCTCGTCGTCTACATGGGGCTGCGTCACCTCGACAAGATCGCATCTCGGCTCGTCGCCGCCGGGCTCGATCCCGAGACCCCCGCCGCCGTCGTCGCGAATGCCACGCTGCCGAATCAGATCGTGATTGACAGCCCGTTGTCACTGATTGCCGCGAAGGCCTGGGCGGCGAACGTGTCGGCCCCCGCGATTCTCGTGATCGGCGAGACCGTTCGCACTCGCCAGAAGCTGCTCGGCCTCGCCGCCTCGACCCACACCGCGATGCAAGGAGCCTCCGCATGATCGCGAAACAACGTCTCGTCGTGATCGGCAATGGAATGGCCGGGGCCCGCTTCGTCGAAGATCTCCTCGCCATCGACCGCGAACGCTTCGACATCGTCATGTTCGGCGACGAACCCTACGGCAACTACAACCGCATCCTCCTCTCGAACGTGCTCAACGGCTCGCAAGACGCGAAAGAAATCTTCCTCAACTCGCTCGCCTGGTACGAAGAAAACCACATCAAGCTCCACGCCGGCAAGCGCGTCACCGGCATCGATCGCGAGAAGCGACTCGTCCTCGCGGACGGCATCGAGGAGCCCTACGACGCGCTCGTGATCGCCACCGGGTCGAAGCCGTTCGTTCCCCCGATTCACGGCACCACGCTGCACGGCGTCTTCGTGTTCCGCACGCTGGACGATTGCCGCAACATTGCCGAGTACGCGAAGAAGAGCAAGCGGGCCGTCGTCATCGGCGGCGGGTTGCTCGGGCTCGAAGCCGCCAAGGGGCTGATGAACCACAACCTCGAAGAAGTCACGATCGTCGAGTTCGGGCCGTGGCTCATGGGCGTTCAACTCGACGAAGCCGGCGGCAAAGTCTTGCAGCAGACCATCGAGAAGATGGGCCTCAAGGTTCGCACCAAAACGAACACCGCCGAGATTCAAGGTTACACGAGCGTCGAGGCCGTGAAGTATTCCGACGGCACCGAGCAACCGGCGGACATGGTCGTGATCTCCGCCGGCATTCGCCCCAACATCGACCTCGCGAAAGAGTGCGGCCTCACTTGCGATCGCGCCATCGTCGTGGACGATCAGATGCGGACCAGCGACCCGCACATCTTCGGCGTGGGAGAATGCGTCCAGCATCGCAGCATGGTCTACGGCCTCGTCGCACCGCTCTGGGAACAGACCAAAGTACTCGCCGCCGTGCTCTCGGAATCGAACCCCGACAGCGCCTATGCCGGTTCCAAGATCGCGACCAAGCTGAAGGTGATGGGCGTCGAACTGGCCAGCATGGGCCGCATCGGCGACCTCAAGGACACCGACGAAGTCGTGCAGTACAGCGAGCCCGCGCGACAAGTTTACTGGAAGGCAATCGTCCGCGACGGCAAGCTCTCGGCCGCGTGCCTCCTCGGCGACCTCGGACCCGCCGACAACCTGATGGAACTCTTCAAGGCCGATGCGCCCGTTCCCGAACGACGGCTCGAAATCTTCTTCACCTCGCAGTCCGCCAAGAAGAACGTCTCGCTGGCAGACCTGCCCGATTCGCACCAGATCTGCGACTGCAACGGCGTGAGCAAGGGGACGATCTGCACCGCAATCCAGGCCGGGAAATGCACCGTGCCTTCCGTCGGCAAGGCGACTCGCGCCGGCACCGGCTGCGGCAGTTGCAAGGGTTTGGTGAAGGGTCTGATCGAGGCGGTCGCGGGTGCCGTGAAGGCAGATCCGTCCGAAGCGTGGTACGTGCCCGCCGTGCCGTTGGACAAGCCGGCGCTGGTCGCCGAGGTCCGCAAACGCGGCTTGAAGAGCGTCTCGTCGGTGTTTCGCGAACTCGGCACCAGCGAAGACGAGAAGAGCAAGATGGGCCTCGCTTCACTTTTGCGAAGCCTCTGGAACGACGAATATATCGACGAGCGCGACGCCCGGTACATCAACGACCGCGTTCACGCCAACATCCAGAAGGACGGTCGCTTCTCGGTCATCCCGCGCATGTACGGCGGCGTCACCAGTGCGGACGATCTCATCAAGATCGGCCAGGTCGCGAAGAAGTACGACGTGCCGATGGTGAAGGTGACGGGCGGACAACGGATCGACTTGCTCGGAGTGAAGAAGGACGACTTGCCGAAGATGTGGGCCGACCTCGGGATGCCGAGCGGGCACGCGTACACGAAGGCCTTCCGCACCTGCAAGACCTGCGTCGGTACCGAATTTTGCCGCTACGGGACGAACGATTCCACGGCTCTGGGCATCGCCATCGAGCGGCGCTTCCAAGGCTTCGAGTTCCCGGCCAAGGTCAAGATGGGCGTCAGCGGGTGCCCGCGAAATTGTGCCGAGGCCACGGTCAAGGATCTCGGCGTGATCGCGACCGAGGGCGGCGAGTGGGAGATTTCCATCGGCGGCGCGGCTGGTGCCAGCGTCCGCAAGACGGACATTCTCTGCCGCGTTCGCACGCAGGAAGAAGCCCTTCAAGTGATCGGCCGCTTCCTCATCTTCTACCGCGACAACGCCAAGTGGTTGGAGCGGAGCTACGACTTCGTGCCACGCATCGGCATGGACAAGTTGAAGAAGGTGCTGCTCGAAGACGAACTCGACCTGTGCGGCTACTTCGACCGCGAGGTGGAGGCCACCATCGCCGCGTTCGTCGATCCGTGGATGGAGCGCGAGAAGCCCGCCTACGCCGGTCAGTTCGAAGACACCAAGACCATCGCCCTGCCGATGCTGACTTGAAGGAAACAGGCGAGCCGAGCACCGTCAGGTGCCGGGTAGTCACCGGGCACCTGACGGTGCTCGGCTCGCTTTGGAGTTGCACATGCAAACGCTTCACGTGAAACGGCCGGCGGCGGCCTCGACGCTTCGCCGGGTCGCGGTCTGCCGCGAGTGGGATATCCCGCTCGGGCTCGGGCGCTCGTTTGAAATAGCGGGGAAGTTGATCGCCGTGTTCAAGTCGCGCGATGGCAGTCTCTTCGCACTCGATGGACTCTGCCCGCACAAGGGCGGCCCTCTCGTGGACGGCATGGTCGTGGGCCGACAGGTCGTGTGCCCGCTGCACGCCTTCCGCTACGAAGCGCATACCGGCGACTGCGACCAGCCCGGAGCCTGCTCCATCGGAACCTATCCGGTCGACGTCGAAGACGACACCGTCTTCCTCGTCGTGCCCGGCGTTTAAAACTCGACCCGCCGTAAACGGCAGGCTATCTGCGAATCATCGACCATGACTTCCCTGCTGCTCGCACAACCCGACGAACTCGCGATCCGGACGCACTGCCCGTTCTGCGCGTACCAGTGCGGCATGATCCTGGGCGACGGCACCTCCGACGTTCCCGCCACGGTTCAAGGCGACCCGTACTTCCCCGTGAACAACGGCCAGTTGTGCATCAAGGGGTGGACCTCGACCACGCTGCTTCGTCACCCGGAACGCATCACCACACCCTTGATCCGTTCAAACGGCGAGCTTCGACCCGCGAGTTGGGAAGCGGCACTCGACGCGGTTGCCGACTCGATAGTCGAAACGAAAGCGAAGTACGGCGCGAACGCGGTCGGCATCTTCGGTTCGGGCGCACTCACGAACGAGAAGGCGTACCTGCTCGGCAAATTCGCCCGCGTCGCGGTGGGTACGGCGAACATCGACTACAACGGCCGCTACTGCATGTCGAGCGCCGCGGCCGGCGCGAACCGCGCCTTCGGCATCGACCGCGGCATGCCCTTCCCCGTGGCCGACATCGCGAAGGCCGAGGTCGTGCTGCTCGTCGGTTCGAACGCGGCGGACACGCTCCCGCCGATCATGCAGTGGTTCGACCGGCAGAAGCAGGCA
>JAYTGN010000094.1:0-6614 GCA_043733485.1 Gemmataceae bacterium | reverse complement strand
TCGGCCCAGTGGTGCAACCCGGCAACGAGTTCGGGCTCCCAGAAATGGAAGTGGCCGTGCTGGAAGGCAGGAGTCTCACGTTCACGGCGAAAGCCGGCGGCGCGCAGAAGGTGTATTGGATCGTGAAACGCGACGGCAAGGAGACCGTCGTGGCGACGGACCGATTCGCGTTCACGTTCGATGCGGGCCGCGTGGTCGGCAATCAGTCGGTCGTGCTCCAATTCCGAGCGGTGTACGCGAACGAGGTGAAGACCAAGGACATTGCGGTCGCGATCGAGGAAGACATCCCGGAACCGGTCTTCACGCTCCGGGCACCGGCCTCGTGGGATGGACGCGAAGCGATCGAGGTCGTGCCTCAAATCGCCAATTTGAACGAGATGCGGGCCAAGGGCGCGGGCCAGTTGAACTACACCTGGAGCGTTTCCCCCATCGCCACCACTCAGGAAGTGGCTCCGGGAAAACTGATCCTCAACCGCGCTCACAACAGCGGCACGATGACCATCACAGCGACTGTAGATAATGGGGGAAAGCCGAACGTGCAGACCGCAACGATCGTGGTGACGGAGCCCGCGAAAGACGCCTGGGTTTCACGAGTTCCCGCAAAGGATGAGAAACCGGAGGAGGGCCAATTCTACGCCCGGGATGACAAGAACGAGGGAACTCTTTTCTACAACGGAACCATCGTCGAAGGGGCTGACGGCGTCTTCTTGAAGCTTTATGCCGACGACAAGTTGATCCACACCGCGACCCAAAAACCAAGTGACGATAAGACCTACACACTCTCCGCGAAGCTCAAGCCCGGGCTCATCAAGTACAAGGTGGAGTTCGGGTCCAAGATCGGCGACCGCGAGACGGTGCTTCATCGCGTTGGCAATCTCGCCTGCGGGGATGCCTACCTCATCAACGGCCAGTCGAACGCGGTGGCCACCGACTTCGGCAAGGACGATCCCACGTTCCGAAGCGAGTGGATTCGGACTTACGGCAGCATGTCCGGCAGCCCGAAAGGCGTCGCACTTTGGGGCAGCGCGGTGCATCGCAGCCGCGACACGGAGAAACTCCAGGTCGGCTATTGGGGCATGGAACTGGCGAGGCGGCTGGTGGAGAACCACAAGATTCCCATTTGTCTCATCAACGGGGCGGTCGGCGGAACCCGCATCGACCAACACCAGCGCAACGCGGCCGACCCGGAAGGCGCAACGTCGATTTACGGGCGATTGCTCTGGCGAGTGCGGCAGGCGAAACTCACGCACGGCATCCGCGGCGTGCTCTGGCACCAGGGCGAGAACGACCAGGGTGCCGACAGCCCCAGTGGCGGCTTCGGCTGGGAAACCTACCGACGCGACTTCATCGCACTGACGGCGGCGTGGAAGCAGGACTTCCCGAACATCCAGCATTACTACGTTTTCCAGATTTGGCCCAAGTCGTGTGCAATGGGCATAAACGGCTCCGATAATCGGCTCCGCGAAGTGCAGCGAACGCTACCGACTGGTTTCTCCAAGTTGCACATCATGTCCACGTTGGGCATCGACCCGTCCGGCGGCTGCCATTTCCCCGCCGCGGGGTACGCCGAATTCGCCCGACTCATTTGTCCCCTCGTCGAGCGCGACCATTACGGGAAAGCGTTCGCCGCCTCCATTACGCCGCCCGACCTCAAGCAGGTGTACTTCGTCGGCGATGCAAACGACGAGATCGTGCTGGAGTTCGACCAACCCGTGAATTGGGACAATACCTTGACGAGCCAGTTCTACCTCGACGGTCAGAAAGGCAAAGTCGTCTCGGGCTCGGCGTCCGGAAATGTGGTGAAGTTGAAACTGCGCGGCGCTTCAACGACGAAGACGATGACGTATCTCGATAGCGCATCCTGGAGTCAGGACAAACTGCTTCGCGGGAAGAACGGAATTGCGGCTCTCACCTTTTTCGAGGTGCCGATACTCAGTCGTAAGCCGTAACCGTCGTATGATCAACGGGCAGGCGATCCCGGTCGCGTGACCATCGCGGCGCAGGTATGATGAATACAGATTAGCCGCGACGCGGAGTCCTCGGAGCGAACGCGCTCACATCATGCAGATTGCACAAATCATTCCCGCGACGGAGGCCGAGGGGCCGGGGAAGCGGTTCGCCGTGTGGTTCCAAGGCTGCCCACTGCGGTGCCCCGGATGCTGCAACCCGGAGTTCCTCCCGTTCAAAGGCGGCGAATCGAAGACGCTCGCCGAGATAACCGAGGAGTTGATTCGCGCGAAAGCCGAGAGCGGCATCGAGGGCATCACGCTTCTCGGCGGCGAGCCCTTCGCCCACGTCGAGGCGGCAATCGGCCTGGCACGAACGGCCCGCGAACTCGGGCTCAGCGTCATGATCTTCAGCGGATATACGCTCGAGCAACTTCGCGACGAAAATCAGATTCAACTTTTGGCCCTCACCGATATCCTGGTCGATGGCCCGTACGTTCGCGAGCAACCGGACGCGCAACGCCGATGGGTCGGATCCACGAACCAGCGGGTTCACTTCCTCACGGATCGCTACCGGTTCGACGAACAGTGGCAAAAGCGGAACACGCTCGAGATTCGCGTGCGGGGCGGCGAGATCACCGTGAATGGATTTCCCGCCCGCGATGCTGTAAGTTTGTGGAAGGGATGGAAGCGCAAGGTCGAGCCCGAGGTACGATGATCCGCACCGTTGAACCGCCGCCGCGACTGCCGGGAGATGGCCCACGCCAGGTCTCGAAGTTCGAGTTCAGCCTGCTCCGCGTGCTGCGCTTCTTCCTCGGACACTTCCCCAGCGACCAAGGATTGCAACTACTCCGGGCCGCGGCCATTCGCCCCGACTGCCTGAGCCGCTCGGCCATCGATCTCGTGAAGGACAGCCTTTCTAAGGGGTGCGTGCTGTTCCTGGTGCGGGCCGGCGGCTGGCGCGATGATCGCTTTCTTCGAGAAGGTAAAACCGTTGGCGGCCGGGTTTGGGAACGATCGCCATTGGAAGAACGCGTGCTGCCGTTCTCGCGGCACGTCGTCGATTTTCTGATCTGGGCGACCGCCGAGCGCGTCCACGATACGACCACAACCTGGGACGCGCCGGTTCACGAACTCACGCCGGCGGATGAACTCTTTTTCTGGCTCGCGTTCGATGCCTGCCGGGCCGACCCGGATTTGGCGCAGGTGCTTCGCCGCAAGAATGTCTTTCGCTCGAACCCACTCTGCTGGCTCGCGTTTCCGGGTGACGTGTGCGAAGCGGAAGAAGCAGTGCCTCCGGACTTCACGCCGTGGCTCAGCGGGCTTCGTGCGATCGTGTTGGAGTGCCTGCAAACGAATCTCACGGGTCGCTGGATTCGTTCCGAACGGGCGAAGGGTCAGATCGGCGACTGGGGACGAATGAGGCAACAGGGCCGTGCCGAATTCGCCGGGTTGCAGGCGTTCCTCGAAGCCGCGGCCCAGGCGAATCGCTTCGACCTCGCGCGGTTCCTCCTGCGAACGAATGCGGCTCTGTTCCAGGGCGAACTCGCGCCGATCTTCTGGACGGGCGGGCTCCAGGGAAGCGGCCCCTCGCGCCTTTCCGATCGGCTCGACACCCAGCGCTCGGCCCTCGCCGTGCCCCGGCAAATGGACGCACTCGCGGCCTGGCAGGAACGAGCCCGAGCCGTCGGCTACTTCGACGATGAGTATCAGGCGAGCCAACTGTGGAAGCAGGATTGGGAAGCGGTCGATGGCGACCGCGTCGCCGAGCGCGCCCGATCAGCGGTGCAGTTGTTGGAACCGTTAAGAACGAATTGAGTCACCACGGAACACACGGGAGACACGGAAAGAAAACAAAGAGTTCGGTTCTCTGCTCCATTTCTTTTTCCGTGTGTTCCGAGTATTCCGTGGTGAAAACGAGGGCTACTTCCCATGAGTCGCGCGTATCGCATCAGCCTGAACGACTCGGACACCCGCTGCCTCAAGGCCGGCGACGAGATCGGGACGCAACTCGAGATTCTCGAAATCCTCCCGCCGGAAGACATGGCCGCGCTCCTGAAACAGGAACTGGCCAAACGCGGATTCGCCGAGCAAGACGACGGCACCATGACGCGCTCGGCCGGAACCGTGACCGTGACCGTCGATCCGTGTTCCGGCGAGATCACGGTGAAGGCGCAGGCCGAGGAGACCGTGAGCCAGGAAGCGAAGCGCGAGGCCAGTGGCTTCAACGATGTCGGCCCGAACGAGAACAGCCTGCGGGATCGCGTGAAGGAGCAGTTGAAGCAGGATCTCGACAAGAAGTTCGAGCAGGAGCAATCGCGGCTTCAGAACGAAGCGACCGAGCGGCTCGAGAAGCACCTTCAGGAAATTCAGCCGGAAATTTCGGAGATCGTGAACAAAATCACCCGCGACGCTCTCAAGCAGAAGGCCTCGCAGATGGGGGCCGTGAAGGAGATTTACGAGGATCCGGAGACCGGTTCGCTCACGATCAAGGTGGAAGTGTGAGCGGCGCGGTTGAAGGCGTTCGTCGCGATTCCTAGCATGAATCGAACGAGCCGGTAGCTCAGTTGGTAGAGCAGCGGACTTTAATAGGAGTGCCCGGGCCGGAAGGCGCGAGGTAGAACCGCTCCATATGCTGGAACACCCTGAGAGCCGCCGGTACGGTTCGCGATGAGCGAGGCGTGACAATCCGGCGGATTGGGCAATCAGCAGGAAAGGCCGACCGATCGCGGTCGGAATCCTCAGAGACTTGACGAGCGGCTCCCCACCGGTTGCGAAGCCGAGGGAGATGGTAAAGTCCAGACCGCAACGCTTTGGCGGGTGAAAGCCCGTGCGGTAGGTTAATCCGCGGGTCGAGGGTTCAAGTCCCTCCCGGCTCACTTCGAACGGCCAGTGACAGGCAACTGTCACTGGCCGTTCTCATTTCAGCGGAAGCGTGAGATCGTCGACGGTCGTGGTCTTGCCCGATGCGACCGCGACGATTTTGGCTCGCTTCCAGGGATCGGCTGGCGGCTGGATCTTCCACCCCGGCGTTTGCGGTTCTTCCGCAGTCACGTCTTCGTCCACGAAGAGATCGTGGCCGACCTTCAGGCCGTACTCGCCCGGCGGCAAGTTGAGAAAACTGAAGGTGCCGTTCGAGCCGATTCGCGACTCGGCGCGGTGGCCGTTCTTGGAGAACGCGACCACCCAAAGGTAGCCATCGAGCTTCTCCGGGCGATCCGGCACCTTGCCGGTCAGACGCCCCGGTTCGGTTGCGATGAAGGGCGTGGAATTTCCGCGAGGCAAAGCCATTGGGCCGAAGATTGAGGGAGCCCGGTTCGGCTCGTGAAGCGCGACGTACCAATCCTTCGCGTCGGTCAGCGTTTGAAATGAGAAGCTCCCATCTCGAATCGCACCTTCCGCATAAACGATCTGCTCCCAGATCACGGGTCGATTCCGCATCGTGGGGCAGGCCGTCGCACGGGCGTAGGGAACCACGCGATAGAGCACGGCCCAGCCGGTCGGCATCGGCTTCCCGGCGCGCGTGGCCGATCCTTCGAGCCGAGGCGGCGGCGGTTTCACCTCCGGCATCGGGAGCTTCTTCGCAGCGGCACGTTTCAGCACGACCTCAGCGTCTTGTGCCGCCGCCCCGACTGTCCCCCTCACGAAGCCATCGGCTTCCACGTCGAACATCACGGCTCTCGCCTGCTTTCCGATCCCATGGATTTGATAGCGTCCATCCGCGTCGGACTTTAACTTGCGATCGTAGGGGTCGATTGTCGCGCCGTTGATCGGCTTACCGGCGTCATCCACGATGCGACCGCGGACTAAAAACTCCGGGTCCATACTCACGGCCATCGCCTCGGCGAGCGGCCCCGGCTCAACCTTGAGGTGGGCGTAATGAGTCGCCCATCCGTCCTTCTCGTAGCGGAGGGAATGGGAACCGATGGGAAGTGGCGGAAGGTCGTAGGTGCCATCGGCGTTCGTCAGGCTCTCGACATCGGGCCCGAGCGAGTAGACGGTGTACCGATTGCTTCGGCGAAGGAGTTCGCAGCGGACGCGGACGCCCGGCAGGGGCTTACCCTTGTCGTCGGTGACTTTGCCGGCGAAGCGGCAACCGCTCACGAGCGCGATGTCGCCGACCTCGGAAGTGCTTCCCGGCAGAATGGGCGGCGCTGGAACGAATTCGCGTGCCAGGCCGTCGGCATCGACATAGATCCCGCACCTTGGCTTCGCCGTCGGCGCGATGGGTCCAAGTTTGAAGCGGCCATCCGGTCCGGTCGCGGTTGTGGGAACCTTGCCCGAGTCGCCGAGGTACCCGACGACCGCGCCGTTGATCGGTTGGCCGGTGAGTCCGACGATGCGACCGCCGAGGAATCCCGGCTGAGGCTTGGCATCGGCCGCAAAGATCGAATAGGGGAAGGGGAGTAACGCCAGGCCGAGCAGGTGGCGGAGGATCATCGGAACACTCGCCTCGGTTCGTGGAACCACATTCAGTTGTAACCGATCGTTCGTCCCAACGGCGAGTCTTTTCTCACGTCAAGTCACGCTGTGGGTGAGCCGCTCGAAAGTGGGTGGAAAATCGGGTACTTTAGACCTACAGCGCTATTCCAGCCGTTGGCACCGTGCCATCTGGGTTAATCGGATGCCTCGTTCCCGCAACTGCCGACGCGTTCGTTTCTCGTGCGA
>JAYTGN010000093.1:0-2337 GCA_043733485.1 Gemmataceae bacterium | reverse complement strand
CGGCGACGTAAGTCGCCGGGTTTCTCGCACACCCGGCGACTTACGTCGCCGGTTCGCCAAAATCTATAGGCACACCCTCGAAAAAGCCGACCGCCGAGGTCGCTTGCACTTCGTGTGAACGAATGTACACTTCGCACGCCACCCTTCTCAACACCCCCTCGCGAGAACCGCCATGTCCGAACCGACCTCCGGGCTCCGCCGCGCCTCCAAAGCCCATCCCTGCCCCGTCTGCGGCGGCGACCACAAGTGCAGCCGCACCGCCGATGGCCTCATCGTCTGCGGGCGAGCCACCGGCCCCGTGCCCGGCTACGCCTACCTCGGGCAGTCCGACAAAGACCCGCAGTGGGGCCTGTATCGGGAAGAAGAGACCCGGCCCCTGACGGGGCTCGGCTCGCCCTCTCTCACGCAGATCGCGGAAGGCCATGCCCGCAACCTCACGCCGCTCGCCGCCGCCGACCTCGCCCACCGGCTGAGCCTGCCCGCCGAAGTTCTCGGGCTCGTGCCGCTGCTCGGCTTCGACCCCGCCGAAAAGTGCTGGACGTTCCCCGAGTTCGATGCCACCGGCCTCATGCTCGGCCTCGTTCGCCGCTTCCCCGATGGGTCGAAGCGAGCCGTGGCCGGGTCGAATCGCGGGCTGTCGCTGGTCGGCGGATGGGCGGATCGCACCGGACCGATCTTCCTGGTGGAAGGCCCGACCGATTCGCTCGCCCTGGCCGCGTGCCACCTCGCCGCCATCGGCCGGCCGAGCAACCTCGGCGGCGTCGCTCTGCTCGCGGAGTTGCTGGGTGGCACCGTGCTTCCAGCCGGTGCTCCATCACAGGCAGGAATGCCTGTGCCACCTAATCCCAGACCCCTCGTCGTGGTCGGGGAGAACGACCGGAAGCCGAACGGACTCTGGCCGGGGAAGGACGGAGCCAAGCGGGTGGCCGAGGAACTCGCGGTGAAGCTGCAACGCAACGTGCTGTGTACGCTGCCGCCGGAAGGCTACAAGGACGTTCGCGAATGGATCGCGGACCGATTCGCCGGCAGTGCCGAGAACTTCAACTGGGAACAACTCGGGCAGGAAGTCGCCCGCGATCTGCTCGATCACGCCCTCACCATCGAGTTCCGACCGGCGGATCGCAAGCGGTCCGGTTCCTCCGTCGCCACGCACAACGGCATCGCCGTGGCCCGGCGGAAGTTCCCCATTCCCGTGCCCCTCGAAGACCTTCAACTGCCCGGACCCGGCGGCGTGAAATGGCTCTGGGATGGCTTCCTCGCCCGCGATGCCGTCACGCTCTTCTCGGCACTCCCCAAGTGCGGCAAGACCACGCTGCTCGTTCACCTGTTGGCGGCGTTACCCAGCGGCGGATCGTTCTGCGGAAGGGCTCTCGCACCGGGTCGGGCACTCGTCATCAGCGAGGAACCGGCGGGCGTCTGGGCCGCTCGCCGCGATGAAATCGGCGTGCCCAACCACGCCGTTCGCATCATCGCCCGCAACGCCATGCCGCGCTGCTCGAACCTCGAAGAGTGGGCCGAATTCATCGGCTTCCTCGCCGACCAACTCAGCGGCGATCCCGCCGATCTCGTCATCTTCGACACGCTGGCGAACCTCTGGCCCGTGAAGGACGAAAACAGTGCGGCCGAGGTCGGAGCGGCCCTGACGCAGTTCCATCGGCTCACCGAGAACCGGGCCATCCTCGCGGTCCACCACCTTCGGAAAAGCGACGGAGCCGAGGGCACCGGCAGTCGCGGGTCCGGAGCCCTTGCCGGGTTCGCGGACATCCTGATCGAACTGCGACGGCAGAAGGCGTCGTACGATTCGGGCCAACGGCGGCGAGTGCTGACGGGCTTCGGACGGTACGAAGCGATCCCCCCGGAGTGGGTCATCGAACTGGCGGAAGAGACCAACCGCTTCGAGCATCGGCCCGAAGGCGGGGGTCCGTCGCCGACCGCCTCGCGACTTCACGACGCGATCCTGGCTTTGCTCAAGGAGGCGGGTGAAGCGGGACTGACGAGGAAGCAACTCTGGGACAAGCTCCCCGAGGCGGTGAAGAAGAACGAGGCTCGGTTCAAGGTGGAGATTGAATCGGGAGTTGGGCAGGGTTGGCGGAAGGAAGAACGCACGAATCGTGAAGGCGGGCCGCTGTATCACCCTCTCGCATATTGAGAATTGTCCCAATCACTCTGTGATTGGGAATTACTTCATCAAAGTCTGAACCCCTCGATTGAGGAAGAAACTTCCCAACCCTGGGAGGTTTCCTCAATCCGTCAATCCGTCAAAGACAACCCGGCCCCTGACGGGGCTCGGCTCGCCGGGAATCGACGACCTCGAAACCCGGTTTCTGCTTTGGAAAC
>JAYTGN010000092.1:0-2339 GCA_043733485.1 Gemmataceae bacterium | reverse complement strand
GAAACCCGGTTTCTGCTTTGGAAACCGGGTTTCTCGCAGCGTTCCAAGAAACCCGGTTTCCAAAGCAGAAACCGGGTTTCAGGGTTGGTATTCACGCCGCGCGGCTCAGCGGCACGCCGAGGGCAATGCTGCTGCGGTACCATCGGTACGTTTCCTGGATCGCGGTGCGGAAGTCCGTACTCGGCTTCCAACCCATGTCCAGCAGCGCGGTCGAATCGAGCGCCTTGAGCGGGGCACCGTCCGGCTTCGACGAATCGAACTCGAGCGTGCCGCGGAAGCCGACGACCTCCGCAATGACCTTTGCCGTATCCGCGATGCTGACGTCGGTTCCACCGCCAAGGTTGATCGGAGCCTCGCCGTCGTAATGCTTCAGCGCGAAGAGGCAGGCCTCGGCGAGATCGTTCGAGTAGATGAATTCGCGGCGCGGCGAACCCGTTCCCCAGATGTTCACCGAGTGGAAGCCGCGTTGCTTCGCCTCGTGCATCCGGCGAATCAGGGCCGGGATCACGTGACCGCTCTCGGAGCCGAAGTCGTCGTAGGGGCCGAAGGCGTTCGCCGGGAAGCCCGTAATGAAGCGGCACCCGTGCTGCTTGCGAATCGCCTCGCACAGCTTCCAACCGGCGAGCTTCGCCGTGGCGTACGATTCGCTCGTCGGTTCCACCGGGCCTTCGAGCAGCGAGGCAATCCGCATCGGCTGCGGGGCCAGTTTCGGATACGCACACGAACTCGCCAAGTAGAGCAACTTCTCGACGCCGGTGCGGGCGGCGGCATCGAGCACGTTGGTGGCGATTCGCAAGTTGTCGAGCATCAGGTCCGCGGGTCGTGCGCGGTTCAGGCCGATGCCGCCGGACTTGCCGCCGACCAGGAACACGAACTCGGGCCGCATCTTCTTGAAGAAGTCGTCCACGGCCACGGCATCGGTGAGGTCGGGTTCGTAGACGCCGACGCCGACGAGGTTGAGGAAGCCGCGCTCGGGAAGCAGGTCCAGCAGAGCGGCTCCGATGAGCGAGTCCGCACCGGCCACGAAGACGCGCGAAAGGCGATTCATGACGCCTCCGCGAGGTTGGGCCGAAATTCCTTGAACGTGAACGACGAGCGGTCGCGGGCCTTCTCGGCTTCGAGGTAATCGACGCCGGGTTCGTAGAAGATGATCTGGCTGCCGCCGGTGTCGAACTCGAAGGGCACGTGGATGCGGTCGAGCGTTTCGAGAATCTCGGCGTGTCGATCGGGCGGGGCGAAGAGCAGGAGGAAGCCGCCGCCTCCGGCCCCGGTGAGTTTGCCGCCGACCGCGCCGGCCGCGCGAGCTCGCTCGTAGAGGTCGTCCACCTCTTCGTTCGAGACCATGCTGCTCAAGCTGCGTTTGGCTTGCCAGGCTTCGTGGAGCAAGTCGCCGAAGGCGAGGATGTTCATGCCGCTGGCGAGCACGTCGATGCTCTCGTCGACGAGTTCCTTCATGATGCGGAGTTGCCGGCGGCGCGAGTCGATCCGTGCGACGTAGCTCTTGGCCACGTCCGCGGCCGTGCGTGCGATGCCCGTGTAAACGAGCAGCAAGTGCGACTTCAGTTCCGCGACGCGGCCCGGCGGCAGGATCAACGGGCAGACCTCGATCTCGCCATCGGGATGGAACTTCACGTGCTTCAGCCCGCCGTGAGCGGTCATCACCTGATCCTGCGAGCCGACGGTTTCTTCCAGCACGTCCTGTTCGATGTGGATGGCTTCACTGGCGAGTTGCTGCTTGGTCGCCATCGCGCCGCGGAGCGCATGAAGGGCGTTGAGCAAGCACACGGTGAAGGCGGAACTCGAACCCATGCCGCTGCGGGCGGGCAGGTCGCCATCGTGGTGAAGCTCGACGCCGCGTTCGATTTTCATGAAGCGGAGCGTTTCGCGAACCGTGGGGTGCGTGATCTGATCGACCGATTCGCAGGTCTCGATTTTGCGGTAAACGACCCGCAGGCGATGCTCGAAGAACGGCGGCAAATACCGGCAGGTGAGGTAGCAGTATTTGTCGATGGTGGTGGCGAGCACGGCCCCGCCGTGCTGGCGGTACCAGCCGGGGTAGTCGGTGCCGCCGCCGAAGAACGAGATGCGATACGGTGTCCGGCAGATGATCATTCCGTGATCCCTGGCGCGGGCGATCCTTCACCCGCGGGCCCTGCGATTGCCGAGTTATCTTGAGAACGGCACAACCTTCCCAGAATCGGGGCCGACGTGTCAAGGGGGAGTGAAAATGGGAGTGCTTCGGGGGTGTACCCAGATTTCTTGGGGGTCAGGGGGTCAGGCGACCAGTTGCCAGTAGGCGTTCCACTGTGGCGAGTTGCGGACGCAGACGAGGCTCGCCA
>JAYTGN010000091.1:0-16749 GCA_043733485.1 Gemmataceae bacterium | reverse complement strand
TTGGCCTCCTGAGAGAAATCCGCCTGATTTACCGATGAGCTGGAGTCTACGATATCAGGTTTGAACTGACGACACTTGTTGATTCACCGATCCTAAGCGTCGGCAATTTGGCCCGGGCTCATCTTGCCGCCGGCGAAGGGGCGAAAGCCTTGCCCCTGGTAGAGGAGTGGCTGATCTATCAGCGGAAGGAACTCGGCGCCACTAGCCCGGAATTCGCCCAGATGCTCGCCGCCGTTTCGTCGGAGTTGTTGCCGGCCAAACAGTATGCCGCCGCCGAGCAGTACTTGCGAGAACTGCTCGCCGTCCGGGAGAAGGCCCAACCCGGAGCCTGGACCACCTTCAACACGCGGTCGATGCTCGGCGGAGCGTTGTTGGGTCAGAAGAAATTCGACGACGCCGAACCGCTGCTGCTCGCCGGCTACGAAGGGATGAAGCAGCGCGAGGCGATGATTCCGGCACAGACAAAGGTCCGCATTCACGAAGCCCTCGACCGGCTGATCGACCTATACACCGCGACGAACAAGCCGGACGAGGTGAAGAAGTGGCGAGCCGAGCGGGCGAAGTACCCAGCGGAACAGGCCCCACCGCCGCGGGTGAAGAAGTGAACGACAGAGGGCACCGTTCGCTTGCTAGCGGCCGTCTTGAGAAGAGGGCGAAGGTCTGGGACGCGCTCACCGGTACGCTCTTGCACGAGAAAGCCCGCGGCTGGAATGCGGCCGCGGGCAGGTGCATTGAACGAATTGTCGGTCGATGGCGCGATAGCCGGCTATCGCCCGCGAACCCCGTCGTCCGCGTCCTTGAGCAACCCGATCAGGGGCCTTACCGCCGCCTTGGCGCCAGGGCCGATGCCTCCCAGTGCCGCGGCGGCGTTCAGCCGAACCTCGGGATCCTTGTCCTTCAATCCCGCGATCAGGGCCGGGACAGCCGCCGTGGCCATGGCTCCAATCTCGCCCAGCCCGGCCGCCGCCGAGGCCCGGACCGGCGCCTCCTTGTCCTTGAGCATCGCGATCAGATCCGTGATCGACCGATCGGTCTCGAACAGACCGCATTCGCGGAATCCGAACAAAGTCCCCGGAGCCTACAGACTCAAGGGTGTGGCGTCCTTCTGGCAGCTACACTTTCGCTGCACTGGCCGGCGGAAGCTGGCCGTTCACTTCTGGCGGTTTCGGCGGCTCGGGCGGAAGTGGTCCGATGATCGGTGCCAGGACACGACTCACTTCCGGACGGGGCCGCGGTTCGTGCTGGTCGTTCAGCCAGGCGTCGTCCCACCCCGAGGCCGGCGTCCCGTCCGCGGATGCAACTTCCGGCACGTAAACCTTGCGGCCAAAAAGCAGGAACACGGCCGGCGTCACGACCTGGTCCATGAGCGTCGAGGTGAGTAGCCCCCCGATCACGACCACCGCGAGCGGGTGGAGGATTTCCTTCCCCGTCTGGCCCGCGCCGAGGGCGAGCGGCACCAGACCGATCACCGCCACCGCCGCGGTCATGAGGACCGGGGCGAGCCGTTCCAGGCTCCCGCGAACGATCATCTCCTTGCCGAAGGCCTCGCCTTCCTCCTTCATCAAATGGATGTAGTGGGCGATCATCATGATGCCGTTGCGGCTCACGACCCCGATGAGGGTGATGAACCCGACCCAGTGAGCGACCGAGAGCGTCGACGCCTGGAACCATACCCCCGGCCACTTCCACCACGGCACCGCATGGAGTGCGGCGGCGTCCGGGCGATTGATAATGAGGAGCGCGGCGACGGCCCCCAGGCCCGCGAGCGGGATGTTCACGCCGAGGACCATGAGCGCCGCCCGCCACGATCCGAGACAGCGGCAGAGGAGGAGGAACACCCCGAACACGGACGCCGACCCGAGGACGAGGAGTCGGGTGTTCGCCTCCTGCTGGGCGCGATATTGGCCGTCGTCCTCGACCCGGTAGTCACCGCCCTTCGCACGGAGTTTCTCCTCGACGGGCTTTACTGCTCGTTTGATGTCGGCCACCACGTCGCCGAGGCTCCGTCCCTGGACGTTGCACGACACCACGATCCGCCGGCCGACGTTCTCGTGCATCAACGTGTTCGGCCCGGTCGTGTCCAGCACCTCGGCCACCTGTTCCAACCCGACCTTCTTCCCGGACGGAGTGTCGAGGATCGTCTGGCCGATCGCCTTCGGGTCGGTGCGGGACTTCTCGTCGTACCAGACGACGAGCGAGAAGTACTTCTCGCCGTCGAGGACCGTCGAGACCGTGCGGCCCTTGTAGGCGGTTTCGAGGAGCTTCGCCACGTCCCCAGGGGCCAAGCCGTACCGGGCCGCTTCTTCCCGCTTCACCCGAAGCCGAACCTGGGAGATCTCGACTTGCGGCTCGACCTGGAGGTCCACCACGTTCGGAACCTTCGCCACCGCGTCCTGGATCTCCTGGGCTGCGTTCCGGAGTTCCTGAAGGTCTTGGCCGAAAACCTTGATCGCCACCTGCGCCCGCACCCCGGACATCATGTGGTCGAGCCGGTGGCTGATGGGTTGACCCACATTCGCCTTCACGTTCGGAATGCTGCTCACCCGGTCCCGAATATCGGCCAGGACCTGCTCGGGCGGGCGACCGCTCGTCTCAACCCCATAACCGTGGAGGCCTGGAACGGCCCGCAAAACGGCGAATCGGAACCCCGGTTTGGGCCGCTCGTGCGGCGTGAGCCGGACATCGATCTCGGACGTGTTCACCCCTTCGGCGTGTTCGTCCTGCTCGGCCCGCCCGGTCCGCCGGGAGACCGACACGACTTCTGGAATCTGAAGCAGCGACTGCTCGGCCCGGGCCGCGACCCGCCCGCTCTCGTCGAGGCTCGTCCCCGGCGGAAGCTGGAGGTTCACCGTGACCGTGCCCTCGTTAAACGGGGGGAGAAACTCCGACCCCATTCCGAAGACCGAGAGCATCGTGACCGCCGACAGCACGAGCGATCCGACGAGCACAGGCCACGGGAAGCGAAGCGTGAGCCGGAGGACGCGAGCGTCGAGCCACTTGAGCCCGCGGAGGAGAAACGCATCTCGGTGCGGCCCAGTGGACTTCCCGCGACCGAGCAGGAGGGATGAGAGCACGGGAGTGACCGTGAGAGACACCGCGAGAGACGCCAGGAGCGAGACGAGATAGGCGAGCCCGAGCGGCGCGAACATTCGGCCTTCGAGCCCCGAGAGTGCGAACAGCGGAAGCACCACGAGACACACGATGAGGGTCGCGTAGACGATCGAGTTTCGGACCTCGCTCGATGCCCGGAAGATCACCTTGAGAGGCGGGTCGGGGTTGAGCTTCCCACGGTTCTCGTTCAGTCGGCGGAAGATATTCTCCACGTCCACAATGGCGTCATCGACGAGTTCCCCCACGGCGACCGCGATCCCGCCCAGGGTCATCGTGTTGATGGTGATTCCGAAGTAACTGAACACCAGCACTGTGATGAGAATCGAGAGCGGGATCGCGGTGAGCGTGATGACGCTCGTGCGGATGCTGGCGAGGAACAGCAGCAAGACGACGAACACCCAGACGGTACCGTCCCGGATGGCCTCGACCACGTTGTCGATCGCGGTCTCGATGAAGTCCGCCTGTCGGAACACGCGCCGCTCGATGATCGCTCCCGCCGGGGCGTCGGCCTGGAGTTGATCGAGGGCCGCATCGAGTTTGGGTGTGAGGTCGAGGGTGTTCGCTCCCGGCTGTTTCTGGATCGTCAGAATCACCGATGGCCCGCCGGCGACCCGGTCGCCGTCTTTCACCCGCGTGCTTCCATCCCCGCGGCGGATCGGACCGCCGAACCGCACGTCGGCCACATCCTTGATTCGAATGGCCCGGTCGCCCTGCCAGAGCACGGGCGTTTCGGCGATCTGCTCGGGCGTCAGGCTCTGTCCGCTGATGCGGATGAGCGACTCTTTGGGCCCTCGCTCCATGACGCCGCCACCCACGAGAACGTTCGACTTCTCGGCCGCTTCGGTGAGTTGCTGAAGTGTGACCTTCTGGGCCGCGAGCCGGTCGGGCGAAGTGATCACCTGATACTGCTTGAGGTAGCCGCCCATGACCGAGACCTGGGAGACGCCATCGATCGCGAGCAGCCGATTGCGGACGGTGAACTCCCCGAATGTGCGAAGATCCATTCCCTGCTTGAGGGCCTCCTCTGGAGTCTTCGGTGCTTCGGCGGGCCGCAGTCCGACGATCATCACTTCGCCCATGATGGACGAGATCGGGGCCATGACCGGGTTGACGTCTTGCGGAAGCCGGGCGCGGACGAGTTGCAGCCGCTCCGAAACCACCTGCCGGTCGATGAAGATGTCGGTGCCCCAGTCGAACTCGACCCAGACGACCGACAGGCCGATGCCGGAGGCGGACCGGACCCGCTTCACGCCGGTCGCCCCGTTCACCTGATATTCGATCGGCCGGGTGACCAGGAGTTCGACCTCCTCCGGTGCGAGCCCAGCAGCCTCGGTCATGATGGTGACGCTGGGCCGGTTCAGATCCGGGAACACGTCCACCGGGGTTCGCGCGAGTTGGTAGACTCCACCCACGGCCACGGCTGCGGCCGCGATGAGGACGAGGAGGCGGTTCTGGAGTGAGAACGCGATGACGCGATTCAGCACGGCCGATCCTTTCACCGAAGCGAGGCGTGGGCGGTCATGAGTTCACCGGCTCCCGCGACTGCCACCGGCTCACCGTCCGCGAGCCCCCGAATCACCGTGATAAACCGGTCGTCGGCGGGCCCGAGTTCCACCACCCGGCGGTCGAACGTCCCGTCGGGCTTGCGCACGAACACGAAGGTCGCCGAGCCGTCGTGGACCACGGCCGACTTCGGCACGGCGACCGCGGAGGGGCGGGAGCCGCGGACGACCGAAACGGTGGCGAGTTGGTTATTCAACAGCCCACCTGGCAAGGCCCTATCGAGTTCGACCCACACGGCGAGCGAGCGGGTGTCGGCTCCGACCGTGCGACTGCTCCGGACCACCTTTCCCGTGCCGACGAACTCCGGATCGGCGACGAGCCGCATCCGCACCGGTTGCCCGAGGGACACCGACCCGAGGTCGCGCTCCGAGGCGAACCCGCGGACCCACGGGGCGGACAGGTCGTGGACCTCGAAGAGCGGCTCGTGGGCCGCGACCGCCTGCCCCAGCACCTTGTCGAAGTTCACCACGACGCCGGCGATGGGCGAGCGGACCGGGACGGCCGAGATCATCTCGTTCCTTTCGAGGAGCCCCACGATGTGGTCGGCAGTGAGCCCCGCGGTCAGGAGCTTTCGCTTGAGCCCCTCGCCGCGAGTCCTGAGTCCGTTCAACTGGCTCTCCAGTTCCCAGAGCCTCCGGGCCGCGGCCCCCGGAATATTCTTGAGGCTCTTGAGCGTGGTGTCGGTGAGGGCCGCTTCGAGGGAGGTTTTGAGAAGTTCCTGCTGCATGGTCAGGAGTTCGGGGCTGTAGACTTCGGCTACCACATCGCCGGGCTTGACCTCCTGCCCGCGATCCACGCGGATGGTCTGGATCGTGCCCGCCAGTTGGGATGCCGCGAACCCGCGCTTCGCGGTCGGCACCTCGACCGCCCCTTCCAGGGTCAGGACATTGTCCAGCACTTTCCGCCCGGCCGGTTCGACCTTGAGGCCGATCGTGAGCTCGGCCTCGGGGGAAAGTTTCAGCACGGTCGGGGCGAAGAACGGGGCGAGTTCGTGCCCGCCGCGAGTCACGACTCGGTCGCCTGGAAAGATCTGGCCGCCGAGGATTTCGACCCAGCCGCCCGATTCGCGGCCAGCGACGACCGCTTTCTTCCGGTACTCGGACGACCCGGCACCATTAGCCTCCTCGACCAGGACGAACCGCTCGGCCCCTTCCCGTAACACCGCCGCGGAGGGCACGCTCGACCGGGCCTTACCGTCCGAGACCACCACGAACGCCTGCCCCGCCATGCCCGGCTGAAACCGCGGTTCGACCGAAGCCGGGTTCGCGAGTTCGGCCCACACGGCGGCCACGTTCGTGACCGGGTTGAGATAGAGGCTCTTCGCCCGAATCTCGGTGCGGAACACTTCACCGGGGTGTGCGACGAGGTGAAGCTCCACCGCTTGTCCCACTCGGACCCGATGGAGGTCCTTTTCCAGGATGTCGATCCGGACCCACACCGTGGAGAGGTCCATCACTTCGGCGAGGTGTTCGCTCGTGTCGATGACCTTTCCAGCGGTGACCTCGGCGTGAATGACGACCCCCGACACCGGAGCGCGGACCGGAAGTGTCAGCCCCACAATCGAATTTCGCGTCTTGAACAATTCGTCGAGCGAATCGCGGGGCAGACCCAGGGCGAGCCATTTCGCGCGGGCCACCTCGATGGCGTTCTTGTGCTGGGCGAGCGTGCTCTCGGCATCGAGCACGACCTGCCCGGACACCACACCCTGGCCCGCCGACTTCCTGAGTTCGGTGACGAGCTTCTCGGAAAGGGCGATGTCGTTCTGGGCTCCGAGGAGTTCGAGTTGGAGCGTGTCGAGATCCAGACTCTCGACCTCGGCCAGAACCTCCCCAGCCTTGACCGACCGGCCGGGTGCCACCGACACATGGGTCACCCTTCCCGGGAGCCGGGCCGTCACGTACCCGTGGTTCCGCCATGGGGCAGCGAGAGTGGCGTAGGCCAGCACCTTCTCCTGGACCGCGCGGGTCTCGACGACACCGGTGTCCACATCGACAGCCGAGCGGGCGTCGGCGGTGAGGAACAGGGTGCCCTTCTCGGGATCCGCCTGCGCTCCCCTGGTCGGCAGCGGGGCGTGCCCTTCGTGGGCGAGGAGCACCGCTGTTCCGATGGTCAGGAGGGCCGCGAGCGCGCCCCACCCCTTGCGGGAGAAGTTCCGGGGCGATGGTCGGGGGATTTTCATCGGTCGCCCTCTTCCGGGTCCGTCGTGGTGGATCTCGATCAGTCCGGCCGCCCGGGTCCGGGCAACGGCTGGCGGGCACGAATACCCGGAGCCCGAAACGGCATGGGGTCTCCACGACCCCGATGGGTCGTGGATCGCGGGATCACGGCCCAGCCCTCTCGGCTGCGGCTTTAAACTCGGCGACCTTCGCCAGCGCCGCCTCCGGGTTGGCCAACACCTTCCGCTTGCATCCCTTGCAGCACACGAACACCGGCAGCTCGACACCCGCCTTGTCCTTCACCAGGATCTTCACGGGCTGGCCCATCTCGCCGAGTTTTGTCTCCGGCATGATCGGGCAGTAAACCTGCGACGCGATGAGCGTCGCGTCGTCCGCCGGCAGTTGCGTGGCTGGCTCGGTCGAGCCTCCGGGTGCCGGGGCGCCCGAGGAGCAGCACCCCTGAGAACCCATCAAACCCGTATAGCGCAGGGCCGCGTACCCGCTCCCTGCCAGCGCGACGACTACCGCCGCCGCGATCAACGCCTTCACGTTCATGGTCGATCCTCTTCGATTCAAGGAACGCCGGGCGGGATCGCCCGGCGGTGGCTGTTACTTCTTGATGTAAGTCGAGGGGTCTTTGATCTCCTCCGGCTTCTCTTTCGCCTTGTCCACGAACTCCTCGATGCAAGGGATGCAGCAGAACTGATAGGTCTTGGCGCCGATCACCCAGGTGAACTTGGGGTTCGCCAGAGTCTTCGAGATCGGGCAGATCACTTGCCCGGCCTTCGGGTTGTCGTCGTGGGTCGGGCGAATGCCTTTGAACTTCACGGCCGGGATGGTGTTCCCGTTCGCCTGGATGTCGGCCGCAGTGTACTTCCCGCCGGGCGTCAGGAAGAGTGCCTTCTCGTCGTCGGACGCCTTCTTCTCCGGCATTGCGGGGTCGGCATGAGCGAGGGCCTCGTTGCCGAACGCGATGCGGAAGCGCTCGCCAGCGACGTTGATGTTGTTGATGGTCACCTGGACGTTCTTGCCGGCCATGTTCTCCGGCAGCGTGGCCACGAACAGAGAGGTCTTGCCCTTAGCGTCGCCCTCCTGCGGCTCGGCCTTGAACGTTAACGGAACGGATTCGGTCGAGCCTTCCCGCGTGACGAAGCCGGCCAAGTCCTGGGCCTCGACCTCTTGGACGCGGGTCTCCTCCTTGCCCAGCATGTAAAGGCGGACCTTCCGGCCCTTCTCGAACTTGGCCTCGGCGTGGTAGCTGTCCTTGCCGAGCGAGACGAGAATCCCGCCGTGCGAGCCGGGCTTGTGGCCGTGGTCCTCGTTAGGCTTGGGCGAGCCGGGTTGCGGAGTGGCCGCCTTCTCGATTGGCGGCTCGGAGTTGTTGCAACCGGCAATGACGACGGTCGCCGCCGCAACGGCCAGGCCACCGAATAAAAACCAGTTACGAAGCATGAATATCCTCCTCGTGTCGGGGTTCGGCGAATCCGAACCGCCTGACGCGGCTTTGTGCGGGGGGTGAATCGGACTGCCTCACATCGTTAATGCTTCTCGTGTTTCTCTTGGGCGAACTCGATCCGGAACCGTTCGGCACCGATCTGGATGTTGTTGATGGTCACCTTGAATTTCTTGCCGGCCAGAGTTTCAGGCAGGGTAGCCACGAAGCGAGACGTTTTCCCCTTTGCGTCGCTCGGCTGCGACTGCGGCTTGAAGGACACGGGAACCGGCTCGGTTGCCCCTTCGGGAGTCACGAACCCGTTCAGATCATGGGCGTCCACTTCCTGAGCCTTGGACTCGTCCTTGCCCAACATGTACAGGTTGATCTTCCCGCCCTTCCCGAACACGACCTCGGCGTGGTAGCTGTCCTTACCCAGCGAGACCATCATCCCGCCGTGCGAACCGGGCTTATGTTCGTGGTCGTCCTTCTTAACGTCGCCGGGCTTGTGGTCGCCATGGTCGTCTTTCTTGCCGGCCTCGGGCTTGTGGTCGCCGTGGTCGTCCTTCTTGCCGTCGGGCTTGGAGTCGACATGCGGCGCAGTCGTGGGTTGCGATTTGCCGCACCCGACCAGGGCGAATGTTGCGAGGGAGGCACTGAACCAGCCGAGAGCGATGTACTTGCGGAACATTAAAAACTCCTGTTGTAACGCCCGGTGAAAGCACTCGGGCGCGAGGTAAAAGCCGTAATGTTTTCCCACCTCGGGACGGACGTGCCGCCGCGGGTGAGAGTCGCGTTAATAAATTGTGAACGAAGTCAGGCCGGAACGGCCGACGACGGAGCTCCGGAACGCATCAGGCCGGATCAGCGGCCGGGCGCGACCGTGAAAAATGGATTAGCAGCGTAGTTTGTGATGCGAAAAGAGGAGGTCGTCTGTCGAGAGGAGCGAAGCGATTGATCCCTGGGCGGAGGAACGCTCCAACCAGTGCTCACTTGTGCAGGACGTGCAAAAGCCGACAGCGAAGGTCGCATTGAGGTCGAGGGTCACGACCCGGAGGAATGTCGAAACATCAGCCGAGGCAACCCCGGTCTGAATCGTCTCCGTCTTCCCCGAATCGTCCTTACAAGGACATTTTCCACTGGGCTTGGACGGAGTCGGGTTCTGATCGGATTGTCCCCGACCGGAGCTTGGCTTCTGGTGCTTGTGGGCACAGCACGGGCTTGTAATCCGGGTTGAGGAGGTAGC
Organism: Gemmataceae bacterium; assembly: GCA_043733485.1. GTDB lineage: Bacteria > Planctomycetota > Planctomycetia > Gemmatales > Gemmataceae > Urbifossiella. The sequence continues at coordinate 7,241 of JAYTGN010000091.1, read as the reverse complement.
TGACGGGGACATCGACGCGGGAACGACTGTTTTGGATGACGCGACCAACTGGCCGGTCGTGCAGCAGCAGAACAGTGGCCCGACTGCCACGGCGAGAATCAGTTGGTAGGTCAACACCCGCCGAAACATCCGAGGAACTCCCTTTGAATCGCCTTCAACGCGACGTGTGAACTGTAACTATCTTATCGGCGCGGTCAAGGGGGAAATTAACTCCTACCCGATGCACGTCGAGCGAAGCTTCCGAACTGGGACGCAAAAGCCGACGCGGTGGTCGCTCAGAGTCCCCCGCCGACTCCAACGTCCCAAACGATCAAACCTACTTTCTTGTGCCATGCCCCGCAGTCGCATCAAGTTCTCAACCTCCATGTCCGATACTCTCATTTAACGGAAGTGCTGGCGGGCACCTCCAATCCTTCTGGTGTTCTGGGGAGGTCTGTGATGCGTGCCCGCGTTCGTGCGATCCTATCCGGTGTCTCGGTCTCCGTGGCCACCGCCGCTGGGTGCCAGACCGCCGACCCACCGATCCGGCCCCGGCAACATGCCGCACTCCCGGCGGTCATTGCTCCGGTGGCATCCACCTCGCCGGGCATCACTCCCGCCGCGGCCGTCGTCCCGGCCAGCGAGGTGACCACCCTCCCCGCCACGGGAGGTCCGCTCACCATTGCTGATCTCGAACAGCTCGCACTCGCCCACAACCCCACGCTCGTGCAGGCGTCGGCGTTCATCGACGCCGCTCGCGGCAAGGCCAAGCAGGCCGGGCTTCCCTTCAACCCGACCATCGGTATGGAAGCCGAGCAGATCGGGGCCAACCATACTTCCGGGGAGGTTCGGTGGTTCACGCTCCAGCAGCAGATCGTCACCGGCGGGAAGTTGCGGCTCAGCCGGCAGAAGTACGAGCAGGAGTCGTACCTGGCCGAGTTGCAGGCCCAGGCCCAGCAACTTCGGGTGGTGAACGGGATGACCATCGCATACTTCTCGGTCCTGGCGACTCAACGGTCGGTCGAGAACGACCGCCGACTGGTGGAGAACGCTCGCGAGGCGCTCAAGACCACCGAGCAACTGCTAAATGTCGGCCAGGCGAACGAGCCCGACTTGCTCCAGGCGCAAGTCGAGGTCCAACGTGCAGAGGTCGCCTTCCGGACGGTCGAAGCTCGACTCCGCCAGGACTGGATTCACCTGGCCACGGCCGTCGGCGTCCCCGATCTGCCCCAGCAACCGCTCGTCGGTAAACTGGAACCCGAAGGCCCCACTCTGACCTGGGATGAATCGCTCGCCCGACTGTACCAGGAGAGTCCCGAACTCCAGTTCGCGGTGGCCAAGGTCCAGCAGGACCAGACCGTCGTAGAGCGCGAGCGGCGGGAACCGATTCCCAACGTCACCGTCCGCGGGGGCGTGGGGTATAACTTCGAGACGCGGAACAACACGGCGGATGTCGCGTTCGGCCTCCCGTTCCCAATCTTCGACCGGAACCAGGGAACGATCCGGCAGGCGACTGCCGACCTGATGCGCTCGCAGGCTGAGGTGACGCGAGTTCAGCTCGACTTGAAGCGACGGTTGTCCGACTCCTTCACCCGCTACCAGACTTCCCAATATGAGGTCGAGTCGTTCCGCACCAGGACGCTGCCCACGGCTCAGAAGGCCTATGAAGTGTACCTCAAGAACTTCAAGGACCGGCGAGCGGCGTTTCCGCAGGTGCTGGTGGCGCAGCGGACGGTGTACCAGCTGAACGATGAGTACAATCGAGCACTGATCGACTTCCGCAAGGCCGAGGTCGAGGTTCGCGGGTTGCTCCTGGTGGACGGGCTCTCTGCTCCACGCGAACCGGTGCCGCCGGGCCACATCAATGCGACTCCGCGACCGCGATAACGAATCGAGCGAACGGCCGGGTCGATCCGCAGCGATGCGGATCGGCCCGGCCGTTCTCGAATCGAATGACTCGATCAGTGATTGTGTCCGGCATGCCCGTCGCTTCCGACTGAGCCGCCCGAACCCGCCGAACTGCCCGTCGATTCGCACCCGGCCATGCCGCCGACGATGGCGGTCGAAACCAGGGCCATCAACGCCATGTGGTTTGGGCCGACGCGCAAGTCCCTTGCAGTCCGCCGTTCCTCGGAGGAAGAGAAGACCTACATCCCCAACACCTGGAGAATGCCATGTTCCGCAAGCTGATTTTCGCCGGGAGCCTCGGGTTGGCCCTCCTCGCATCGGTTCCCGCCGCGACCGAGGCCGCGGACTCAACGCGAGCCGTGTCGCTCCATTCGAGATTCGAAGTCTGGGTCCGGGCCGATCACCACTATCCCTGGAGGCTTTACGGAACGTACCACAGCCACCACGCGGCGGACGATGCGTCACACCATCTTCGGCACCACGGTTACGAGACGCACATCGACACGAATTGAGCCAACGCAGCGCGGCCACCGATTCACTGCCGTTCGTCATTGTTTGACTTTGACGTGGAAGCCGGCCTTGTTCAGCGCCTTGACCAGCTCGGCCGCGTCGAAGTCGCCGGTGATTTCGGCGGTCGCGACTTTCGCCTTGGCGTTGTCTCCGGTCACACCCTTGACGTCCTTGATCGCCTCCCGAAACGAATCGACGCAGCCGCCGCAGGAGTTGTGGAAGCCGGTCACCGTCAGCGTCTTAACTTTGCCGGGCTTCACGCCGCTGTCGTCCTTGAAGACCAAATCCTTGTTGCCGGCATCGCCGTGGAAGCCCGCTGCGGCCAGGGCGTCAAGCGCCCGTTGTGCCGCTTTGGCGTCCGTCGCCGTGAACTCTGCCGAGGTTAACTTCTGATGCACCGCGACGCCCGAGACGCCCTGGACCTTACCGAGGACCTGAGCCACTTCCTTGGCGCACCCGCCGCAGCACATATGCACGTCTTTCAGTTCGACCTTCTCCGCCGCCACCACCGGGGCGGACCAGAGCAGAGCACCCACCGACGCTGTTAGCATGGCGAACTTCATCATCACTCGCTTCTCCCATTGGTGTGACTGAGGACCACGACGCTCCTCGCTACAATGTTTTATGGGATCGGCCGGGGTGGAATATCGCGGCTCGGGTGATCGTTCGGCTCGTCATTTCTTCTTGGGCATCTCGTGTCCTTCGTGTCCGCCCGGCTTCGCTCCTGGGACGCTCGCGCCGTCGGGTATATCGCCCTTGCCGGACATCACCTTCTCGTATAGGTCCGGAGGCAACACGCGAACCACGGTCATGAGACCCTCGACCCCTTCGAACCAGTTCTTGCGCATGCCCCGAGTTTCTTTCTTCCGGATCTTCTTCAACTGGGACGGAGTGTACATTTCCATCCCCATCCCCCCCATGCTCTGAGGGAACCCCGGCACCGTTGTTCCCGACCCACCATGGCCCTCATGTCCTCCGGGCTTGGGTTGAGCCATTTCCTTCATGCCGGGTTGGCCAGGTTGGGCACCGTTCGGCACGGCCCGGTCGGCTCCCGTATTCTCTCCTGTCCCCCGACCGAGTTGCGCGCCGAAATCCGGGTTCAGCGCCGGCCCGCGGGTGATCATTCCCATTCCACTTCCCATACTGCCGCCAGCGGGCATCCCCTTCATGCTTCCGCCTGCCATCGGGCCGGCCATGGAGGACATGAAGTTCATCATGTGGTGGAACATGTGACAGTGGAGCACCCAGTCGCCTGGGTTCTTGGCCACGAATTCGATGTCCCGGGCCTGAGCGACTGCCACCAACACGTTGTTGCTGGGGATCCACGCGGTGTCCGGAATGCGGCCCGCTTCGGTTCCCGTGATCCAGAACTGCATCCCGTGCAGGTGCATCGGATGGTGGTCGATGGCGCTGAAATTGACCAGGCGAATGCGCACGCGCTCGCCTTGCTTGATGACCAGGGGCGTGATGTATGGAGCCGCCCGGCCGTTGAGCGTGAAGAGATTGAACTCCATCGACATGGTGTTGTGGATCGTGGATCCCGGCAGGATGGCCCATTCCTGAATGATCAGGGCGATGTCGCGATCCACCGGCGGAAAGTGAGCGACCTTCGGATGGACGATGAAGAGGCCCACCATTCCCATGCCCTGCTGCATGGCCACATGCGTGTGGTAGAAGAACGTGCCGTTCTGCTCGAGGGTGAATTCGTAGGCGTACATTTTGCCGGGCGGGATCGGGTCTTGAATCATGCCCTCGACGCCGTCCATGGCATTGGGGACATCGATCCCGTGCCAGTGCATGATGGTCGGTTCGGGAAGCTCGTTGTGGACGACGATGCGGACCTTGTCCCCCTCGTTGACCTCGATGGTCGGTCCGGGCATGGTGCCTTCCTTCTCCTCCTTGGGCATTCCGGGCATGCCGGGCATGCTTCCATCTTTGTCCTTCTCATTGGCCATTCCGGGCATCGAATGCCCGCTCTTCGAACCGGGCTCGGCACTGTAGCTCCAGACATCGAAGTACTGCCCGGGGAGGAATTCCCGCTTCATGACCTGGGCGTAGAGGTGGAACTCCTTCGCCCCGCCGATCATCTTCCAGGGCAACTTCTTCTCGTTATCCGGCGTTTCGACCAGAACGGGTGGGTCGCCAGCCTTCCGGAAACCCGGCGTTAGCTTACCGCGGTCGTTCGGCCCGCCGACCGCGCCGCCGTGACCCGCATGCGGGTCTTCCTTCTTCTCCTGCGCGATGGCCCCGCTGGCGGCCAAGCCGGCTGTGAGACCTGCCCCACCGAGGAGGAAATTGCGACGATCGGATTCCGCGCTCATGGTATGCTCTCTCTTGGTCGTGCCCGCCAGCCGCTTCTTCAACATCGGTCGTACTACCCGATTTCCGGCATCCATTCGCCATTGCGAAATCGGAGCAGCCGGACTAATGGGCCGGCCGCCCCGACAGACGTTATAACCCCGCCACCGTCCCCTCTCGAAGCGGGCGGGAAAACAGACCAACGTCCTTACTTCTTCGTCTCGGCCTCGATCTTCGTGACCGTGTGCTTATCCTCAACCTTCTTCATGGTCACCTTCACATGAGTTGTGGCAGTCCGTAGTCACCGCAGTTCCCTATCGTCGAATTGTCGAGACTTAGGCAGATTGCGAGTGATCAGTTTTTCCTTCTGGAATCGAGTGTGTTCGCCTCCGCCGATGGTGAGAAAGTAGAACTTAGTTCCGGGCAATCGGAGAGAGCCCCTGGCGGCAAGTGCTCCGGTACATCGAGGCGTGCCACCCCGATCCGGTTGTCCGCCATCCCGTAATACACGTCGAAGCGATCCGGTGTGCCGAGATCGTCGCGTCGATCGATGCCGGTAGGAAACACGACGTTGGCGACGATCCCGCGACGTTCCTCGGGCGAGTCCGGCGTCAGCACGGGCTGCGGCGAACGGTAGCGAATGACGTGTGGATGATCCGCCGAGAGTACCATCACCCCAGCCGAGTAGATCAACCTGCGCCCTCGTACGTCTGGCTCCGCCGTCTCACCCACGCCGTGATACAGCAGCAACCAACCGTGCCGCGTCAGGATCGGAGGAGCACCGCCACCGATTTTTAACTGCTCCCAAGCCGCGACCGGAGTCGCCAGCCGCCGGTGCGAATCGAAGTGGCAGAGGTGATGGTGTTTCTCGCAGACCTCATTGACCAAAGAGTGATACGAGATCCAGATGCTCTCCCGAAGGATGTCCACCACGCGGGGAAACCGGCAATGAATCGTTTCGTCCGGCCCGGTGCCCGGGAAGAGCGGACGATGGATGATCGCCATGGAAGGTTGTCCGTCCGGATCGGTGATGGCGACGGGAAAGAGCAATGCGTCTTTGTTGGCAACGTTATTGAAATCCACACCCTCATACGGCATGAAGATCGCCGGCCCCAATCGTTTCCAGTGAAACAAATCTTCCGACATGGCCAGCGCGATCCGCGGGCCTTTGGGCGAAAGGGCCGTGTAGGTCATCACATAACGCTGGAGTGGTTCGACGAACGTGATACGCGGATCCTCGCAGCCGCCACCACCGTTCGGCAGCCGCTCGTAATCCGCTTCGGGCTCCAGCGCGGTGCCGAGCCGCTCGACGCCCGTCGGGTCGCCGGCCTGATTAAACCGCACTCGCGCGATGCCGATGCGCGAGTAGTTGCCGCGCGCGACCAAACGGGGAAAGAGGTAAAGCTGACCATCGCGGCCGCGAATGGCAGCCGGATTCAAGACGCCTTCGGCCTCCTGCGGATTGCCGGGCTCCGGCTCCATGACCAGGCCGAGGCGTTGCAATCGCAAAGGGTGACTCGGGGCATCGTGCTGCGTGCGTTTGAGCATTTCAATTCTCGAAGAGGGGCGGTCGAGGCTGGCGGTGGGGTCTTTCTCAACACCGCGGGCGTGACCACTTCCCAAATAGGCTCCTTGAAAGCACCCAGACTCCGGAAAGACACGGCTCATTCCCTGAATGAAGATTCGGGACACGGCACGGGAGCCAACGTGGTCCCCGCTCCTCCAACTTCGATATCAGTGGTGCTTGTAAAGCCCCACGCCTTTGATGTCGGTCCACGCTGTCGTTTGATGGCATTGGTAACATTGATCGACCGTGGCCTTCGGCTTCCCAGCCACTCTGGCCGAGACCATCTTGAAATGCATCATGTAATGGCTCGGCGGTGCTTGGTGGCATTGGGCGCAGTCCTGGGATGTGGGCGCGGGGTGGCGGAATTCGGGAATGGTCCATTTCGCGGTCGCATGGCACTGCGCACAATCCTGCCCGAATAATCCGAGGTGCCGGTCCTTGTTTCCGTGGCAACTGGCGCAATTTAGAATCATCTCTTGCGGTGTTAACTCGGCGCAGCCTTGCCCGGATTTTTCTTTGCCGTCTTGCTGATTGATCCAGCGCATGAAGTTTGCGGACGCCAAACGGTCTTCCGTCTCGGGGTCGGGATTGCTTCGGAGTTGCCGCAGGCCGATGCGCGACAACGCTGCATGATCCATCAAAGCCAGCTTTTCGCGAAATCCGCGATGTTCGTGGTGGCAATCAGCGCACGCTCCGATGTCCGCGTGGAAGGCCGTCGGCTGGCGTTGCAACAGCGCTGTGTTATTCGCGTGGCACACAATGCAACTGGCGGCCACGACTCCTTTGACGGATGTGTGGCAGGCAGCGCAGTTATGTTCCAGAAATGTGTGACCTTGGGAGAGCGCCCCCGGAGTGGACATGCGTTGCCAGGCCGTTTTGCTTAACACCCCCGCTCGTTCGTTGCCGGGATGCGCGCGCAGAAAGTAAAACGCCGCAAACAACGTCACAAACAGCGCCAATGCGATGAATGAAGCTCGCC
>JAYTGN010000090.1:0-16785 GCA_043733485.1 Gemmataceae bacterium | reverse complement strand
TTCTGCTTTGGAAACCGGGTTTCTTGAGCCTGAAGAAACCCGGTTTCCAAAGCAGAAACCGGGTTTCGAAATCCTTCCCCTCCACGGCGACCTGCCTCCCGAACAGCAGGACCGCGCCTTGCAGAAATTGGCTTCCCGCAAGGTCGTGCTCGCCACCAATGTCGCGGAAACATCCGTCACGGTCGATGGCGTCACGGTCGTGATCGACTCCGGCCTCGCCCGGCAAATGGAGTTCGAACCGTCCGTCGGCATGGATCGTCTGCGGCTCGTGCCGATCTCGCGGGCCTCGGCCGATCAGCGGGCCGGTCGCGCGGGGCGAACGCAGCCGGGCCTCTGCATCCGCCTTTGGGATGAACCCGGCCACCGCAGCCGGCCCGAACAGACCGAGCCCGAGATTCGCCGCGTCGATCTGTGCGGGGCGATTCTGCACTTGCTCGCCCTCGGCGAAGCCGACGTCCTGAAATTCCCGTGGCTCGATCCGCCGCGTGCCGAGGCCGTTCAACAATCGCTTCGCTTGCTGGAGCAACTCGAGTTGTTGGAAGCCGGATCGCTCACCGAACTCGGGCAGGCCGCGGCACGATTGCCAGTTCACCCTCGACTCGCGCGGTTGCTGCTCGAAGGTCAGCGGCTCGGCATCGCACATCGGGCCGCCCTTGCGGCGGCACTGCTCTCGGAGCGAGATCCTTTCTTGCGCGAGTTCGAGTCCGGACCCCGCTCGGCACCTTCCACCGACTCCGATCTTCTGGATCGAGTCGAAGCGATGGAGGCGTTCGAACGCACCAAGCGGCTCGATTCGCAACTGGGAACGCTGCACCGCGGTGGCGCGTTCGCAGTGCTGGAGGCGCGCGATCAACTCGTGCGAATCCTGGCGAGCGGAGGGCGTGAGCCCTCTGTTCGTGAGGTGAACAGGGGGCTCACGCCCCCCGCTCGCCCGGATGACCTTCTCCGCGCCGTGTTCGCCGCGTATCCGGATCGACTAGCCCGGCGGCGCGAACCGAACTCCACACGCGCCCTCATGCTGGGTGGACGCGGCGTCAAACTCGCGCCCAGCAGTGGCGTCGTCGAACCCGAGTTGTTCGTGTGCGTCGATGTCGAAGCGGGCGGCGTCGATTCGTTCGTGCGAATGGCCTCCGGTGTGAAGCGCGATTGGCTTCCCGCGAACCGCATCACCTCAAAAATCGAAGTCGAGTTCGACGACCAGACCGAACGCCTTGCGGCGCGAAAACGCATTCGCTTCGACGATCTGATCCTCGAAGAAAGTAACGCCCACATCGCGGATGAGGCCGAGGCCGCACGGGTGCTCGCAGTTGCGGCGTCGGAGCGATTGGAGAAAGTGCTTCCGCCGGCGGATTCGGAAGCGGGCCGGTTTCGCGCGCGGGTTCGCTGCTTGCGAAGTTGGTTGCCGGAGTCGAACCTCCCGGCGTTCGATGCCGCGGATTTGCTCGGGCTGTTGGAACACCTCGCTCGCGGTCGCCGGTCGCTGGCCGAACTTCGCACCGGCCCCTGGCTCGACCTTTTGAAGGGGCAACTCGGCTTTGAGCAGTCGCGACTGCTGGATCGCGAGGCACCCGATCGGCTCAAAGTGCCGAGCGGCAGCCTCATCCGCATCGACTACGAAGAAGGCCGCCCGCCGATCCTCGCGGCTCGCATTCAGGAATTGTTCGGGCTCGCCGAGACGCCGCGCGTCGGAGGCGGCCGCGTGAAAGTGTTGCTGCACTTACTCGCGCCGAACCATCGGCCCCAACAGGTGACCGACGACCTGGCCAGCTTCTGGGCGAACGCCTACCAGCAGGTGCGGAAGGAACTCCGCGGCCGCTATCCGAAGCACGCGTGGCCCGAAGACCCGCTCACGGCCGAAGCCATCCGCGGCCCGCGCCGAAAGGCACCATAAGCTCTTTCCTCTTCGCCGCGATTGTAGTTCAATGTCACTTCCTGCCTGTTCTCCCCGCTTTCGGAGTTCACTTCAATGTTCAAGCTCGCGGCCACGTTCGCGCTTCTGCTCCTCAGTGGTGTCGCTTTCGCGGAAGATTGGCCCGGCTGGCGCGGCCCCCGCGCCGACGGCACCGCGACCGACACCGGCTACCCCATCACCTGGAGCGCCACCGAGAACGTGAAGTGGAAGACGCTCATTCCCGGTAGCGGCCACTCGTCGCCGGTCGTGAGCAAGGGCAAGGTGTTCGTCACCGCGTGCCTCGAGGCCGAGAAGAAGCGCGTGCTCTACTGCGTGGATCGCACGAGCGGCAAGATCCTCTGGGAACAGGTCGTGCTTACCTCCGACCTCGAACGCAAGCACGGCGAGAACAGCTTCGCGAGTTCCACGCCGGCCTGCGACGGCGAACGCGTCTACGTCACCTTCCTCGACATGCCCAAGATGCGAGTCTTCTGCTACGACTACTCCGGCAAACTGCTCTGGGAGAAGACGCCCGGCGAGTTCCACTCAGTCCACGGCTTCGGCGTTGCACCCATGCTCTACAAGGATTTGCTCATCCTCAACGGCGACCAGGATGCCAAGGCCTTCATCGTGGCTCTGAACAAGAACACCGGTGAAGAAGTGTGGCGAACGGATCGGCCCAACAAACTGCGGTCGTACTGCCCTACAGTGGTGATCGAAGTTGCCGGCAAGAAGCAACTCGTGCTCACCGGCAGCATCTGCGTGGCCAGCTACGACCCGGACACCGGCAAGCAACTCTGGATCATCCAGGGACCCACCGAGCAGTTTGTTTCCAGCATGGTGATGCACGACGGAGTGCTGCTCATGACGGCCGGCTTCCCCGTTCATTGGGTCATGGCCATCGACCCGACCGGCAGCGGCGACGTGAGCAAGACGCACGTGAAGTGGTCCAAGAAAAACGAGGGCGGCTACGTGCCCAGCCCGGCGGCCCACGGCGGCAAGCTCTTCGTCGTCGACGATAGGCTGGGCTTCGCAAGTTGCTGGGACGTGAAGACCGGCAAGGAATACTGGAAGGAGAAACTGGGCGGCGCGACCGGCTACCACGCCTCCGCCGTTGTTGCCGAGGGTCGCGTTTACTTCACGAACGATGCCGGTGTGACGTTCGTGGTGAAGGCGGAGGGCGAACTCGACGTACTCTCGAAGAATGCAATCGGCGAGAAGGTCTACGCATCGCCCGCGTTCTCCGACGGCGACATCTTCCACCGCGGCGAGAAGCACCTCTGGTGCATCGGAAAGAAGTGAACGGGGGTGTGATTCTTCGAGCGAGCGGCGGGCTCGCTCCAAACTCTCTCCGGGAATTCTCTTGAATCCGAGGCCTCGGGCTGAGAAGCTACAGTCACGAGGTTGTCATCATTCTTCGGATTCGAGCCCAGCCCCCCATGTTGGCCACGTCACCGTTTGCCAACGGATGCGGATTGAACGCCCCAGTAGCCCCACACCACCGTACCCCGCAGGAGCATGACCATGGCGAAAGGCCGCGGCGACTTTACCGATGTTTTGATTCGCCGAAAACTCATCAGCCCCGATCAGCTGGCCGAAGCCGAGGGCATGGCCTCGAGTACCGGCATCAAGCTGCAAGATGCGTTCGTGAAGTTGCAGACGCTTTCGGCCGTGGAAGTGATGCAGGCTGTCGCCGAGCACTACGGGGTCGAGTTCGTCGACCTCACGGACCTCGAAATTCCGAAGGCCGTCATCGAACTGGTGCCGGAATCGGTCGCTCGCGAAAATATCGTGCTGCCGCTCTCGCTGGACGGCAACCAGCTCAAGATCATCACCTCCGACCCCGCCAACTACGAGACCATCCAAAAGCTTCAGTTCATTCTGAACAAGGACGTGATCCCCGTCCTCGCGATTCAGGAGCAGATTCAGGAAGCGATCAACCGGAACTACGGCCAGACGGAAACGGAGTCCGTCGACTCCATGCTGGTCGAGTTCACCGACACCGCTATCGAATTCACGCAAACGGAATCCATGGCTTCGATGGCCGCCGCCGACGATTCCGAAGCCCCCGTCGTGAAGCTCTGTAATCTTATCATCCAAGAGGCAGTGAACTTACGTGCCTCGGACATCCACATCGAACCGTTCGGCGATCGCGTCCGCATCCGCTACCGAATCGACGGCGTACTCGTGGAGCGCGACTCGGCCCCCCGGCGACTGCTCGCACCCCTGCTCTCTCGCCTTAAGATCATGGGCAGTATTGACATCAGCGAGAAACGCCGGCCTCAGGACGGTCGAATCAAGATGACGGTCCACGGGAAGCACTTCGACCTCCGCGTGAGCATGCTCCCCTCGGTTCACGGTCAGTCCGCCGTCATGCGAATCCTCGACCGCAGCAACATCCAAGTCAGCATCCGCGATCTCGGGTTCTCCGAAGAGGACTACATCCGTTTCCAGAACATCATCAAGAGGCCCAACGGCATCTTCCTGGTGACCGGTCCCACGGGCTCCGGGAAGACGACGACCCTTTACTCCGCGCTCAACGAACTGAACCGGCCCGATCGCAAGATCATCACGGCCGAGGACCCCGTTGAGTATTACCTGCCGGGCATCAATCAGGTGGAGGTGAAGCACGGGATCGGGCTCGACTTCGCTCGGATCATCCGGGCCATGTTGCGGCAGGCTCCGAACATCATCCTGGTCGGTGAAATCCGCGACAAAGAGACGGCAGAAATCGCCGTGCAAGCCTCCCTGACTGGACACTTGGTTTTCAGTACACTACACACGAACGATGCGCCCAGTGCCATCACGCGGCTCGGCGACATCGGAGTGCCCCCGTTCCTCATCGCCAGTTCGATCATCGCCATCATGGCTCAGCGTCTGGTGCGCGTGAACTGCTTGAAGTGCAAGGAGCCGTATTCGCCGGATGTCCGCGAGATCAAGGCGGCCGGCATCCCGGACGAGGCGATCGCCAAGGCCCAGTTCATGAAGGGTCGCGGCTGTAGTCATTGCCGGCAAACGGGTTACCGCGGCCGGCACGGCATCTTCGAGATGATGCGCATGACCTCCGTGATCCGCGAACTGACGTTTGCACAGGCTCCGACTCAGGAGATTCGCCGCAAAGCGCGCGGAAATGGGATGAAGTCCCTGCTCGAAGATGGTTTGATGAAAGTGCTTAAAGGCGGAACGACGCTGGAGGAAGTGCTGAGCACTTGCCACGCCGAGACGCTCGTCGTCGAGGTATAAACTCGGCGGCTTCTGGTTCTGAACCCTGGGTTCGCGGGCGTCCCGCCCGCATTTTTCGACGCGAGAGTTGATTGGACGGTCGATTCAGTTTCTTGAAAAGGTGAGTCGTGCGGCCGGGACGGCCGCGGACCCAGGGAAGAAGACATCAACCCTGGGTTTCGATGGTAGCCCGCACTCTCCGAGTGCGGAACCGAACCCTGGGGTTGAAGGTGAGTCGCCGGGATCGCCCCGCACTCGGGGAGTGCGGACTACCGATAGCCCTCAGTTTTGGAGCGGCGCGGGTCGTTCGGCATAATGCAACACCGGGGAGAAAGACCCCGGTCCGTTCGCGCCGAGCAAACCCCCGGCGTCGTCCAGCACGTGCCCGCTTGTGGCTGGGAGAGTAACGTGGCCGTTTCGATGGAGAAATTGCTGGCGACCGTGATTCAGATCAAGGCCAGCGATTTACACATCAGCGTGGGTCAACCGCCCGTGGTTCGCCATCAAGGGCGGATGCGGAAGCTCGACGCCAAAATTCTCGACATCGAGGATACGACCGGCCTGATGAAATCGATCACCCCCGATCGCTGCCAGCAGGAACTGCAGCAGAAGGGCGGATCCGACTTCGCGATCGAATACGTCGATGGCTACCGCTTCCGCGTGGCCGTGTTCAAGAACAAGGGCACCATCGGCATGGTGCTCCGGCGGATTCCGAGCCAGTTCCTCACGTTCGAGCAGTTACGAACGCCCGAGGTAATCCGGCAGCTGATCGTGCGGCCGCGCGGCCTGATCCTCGTCACCGGGCCCACCGGCTCCGGCAAGACGACCAGCCTCGCGTCCATGATCAACTTCCTGAACGACAACTACGATCGGCACATCATCACGCTGGAAGACCCGATCGAGTACTACCACAAGCACAAAAAGTGTACGGTGAACCAGCGCGAGATCGGGATCGATGTGCCGGACTTTAAGGAAGGGATTCGCCGAGCGTTGCGCATGGACCCGGACGTGATCCTGGTCGGCGAAATGCGCGACTTGGAAACGATCCGGGCGGCCCTCGAAGCTGCTGAGACGGGTCACTTGGTGTTCGGCACGCTGCACACGTCCGGTGCGGCATCCACGGTCGATCGCGTGGTGACGGTGTTCCCGGAAAACGAGCAGGCTCAGATTCGCACGCAGTTGGCCGGTTCGCTCATCGGCGTGCTTTCGCAGTCGCTGCTGCCCCGGAAGCCGGAAGGCTTGATCGCGGCTTACGAGATGATGGTGGTGACCGCCGCCGTCCGCAATCTGATCCGCGAGAACAAGACGTACCGCATCGATTCCTCGGTGCAGACCGGCCGCAAGCACGGGATGTTTCTGCTGGACGATTCGCTGTTCCGGCTCTGGCGCGAGGACCTCTGCGAGAAGGAAGAGGTGCTGTTGAAGTCGAGCAAGCCGGCGGAACTCGCCGCCAAGATTGCCCAGGCCGAAAAGGGCCTCTTGGATGACGAAGACGACGGCGAAGGTGGGGACGAGGAGGAAGAGGACGATGACGACGAGGATGAAGACGAGGACGACGACGACAAAAAGGACGATCGCAAGAAGCGGAAGAAAGTGGATCTCTAAGGGCGATGCTGAACCTGCACCATCCCGAGGTTCGGAGGTTTTATCGCGCGGCGGTAGCGCATCTCGATGCCGCTAGCGCCTTGCTCAGCCAGTGCCCGGAGGTCGTCGCATCCACACGAGGGCATGAGGTCGTTTATCTCTGTGGGTACGTGATCGAGTGTTCGTTCAAGGCGTTGCTCTTAAGCCGGACGCCTTTGAAGAAACATCAGGAGTCGATCTCGTGGTTCAAGCGAGTTCTCAAACACGATCTCGATTTGCTGAAACGCGAGCTGAGCCGAAACGGAATCGACATTCCGAAGGCTTATGCACAAGACTTTAATCGCGTTCGCAGCAACTGGCTGTCGGAGATGCGATATGAAGTCCGACGGTGGCGTCGCAACGATGCCCAGCTGGTGCTGGAATCGGTTCGCCGAGTGTTCGCTTGGGTGAAAGGAGACTGATGATGCCGCGCACCGTCAAAAAGCAACCGGAGAAGAAACTCCAGGACGATTCGACATTGCAGATTTATTCGGCGTTGAAGAGTGCGTTTCCGAATCTCTCTACTCAGCAAGAGCAGGTGGTGTACCGCTATAACCCGGTCTCCATTCGGGTCCGGGTCGTGAGCCCGCGGTTCACTGGAAAAGGCCTTGCGGAACGTGAAGAAATGGTGCTCGAAGTTCTCGATTCCGTCCCGAGCGAGGTGGCGGAGGACATTACTTACTTGCTCATGCTCTCACCTCGCGAAGCGCGACGGCCCGATCTCATGTCCCGCGAGTTCGACGATCCCAATACGTACTTGTGAGTGCGAATCAGCAACCCGAGCACGAGAAGATTTCATCCATGGCCACGCCTCCACCACCGAACGATCCGAAGAAGCCGACGCCTCCGCAAGCGGGCGCGAAGCCGACGCCCACGTCGGGTCAACCGGTCAAGCCGGTGAACCCGGCCCCGGTCGGCGGCACGCCCAAGGTTCCCCCGACCGGTGCGCCGAAAGTTCCGCCAACGGCCGCGAAGCCCACGCCCGCCGGTGGCACGCCGAAGTTGCCTCCCACGGGCGCGGCCAAGCCGCCCGCCGCGAAGCCCGCAACCGCTCCCGTGACCAAGAAGCCGACGCCGACCAAGAATCGCTTCTCCCACATCGATTCCAACACTCGCCAGCTCGGCCAGAAGCTCGTCGATCTCGGCTTCCTCGACGATGTCCAGCTCGAATCCGTCTACGAAGACATGCGAACCAGCGAGGGCTCGCTCACCGATCTCGTTCGCGAACGCAACCTCGTCAACGACGATCAGATGCTCCAGGCCACGGCCGAACTCCACGGCATGCGGCTCGTCAACCTCGAAGACACCAAGCCGACGCCCGAAGCCGTCAAGCTCGTGCAAAAGCAGATGGCCGAACTCTACAAGCTCGTGCCCATCAGCTTCGAAAACGACACGCTCACCATCGCCATTGCCGACCCGAACAACCTTCAGGCGATGGACGACCTGAAGAACCTGCTCGGCATCAAGAACGTGTTGCCGATCCTCGCGCCGCTCAAACAGATCGAGACGCTCATCGAGCGGGCCTACACCGGCGAGAAGGAAGAGTCGATCACCTCCATCTACGCGATGCTCGAAGCCGACACCGACTTCGGCAACGCCTCCTTCAAGCGCGAAACGTCCATCGACCTGGACGACGTCGCGGAACTCGCCAACTCGCAGCCCGTGCGCAAGCTCATCAACATGGTCTTGTTGATGGCTATTCGCGATCACGCTTCGGACGTTCACTTCGAACCGTTCGAAGACGAATACAAGATGCGCTACCGCTGCGACGGCGTGCTCTACGAAATGGTGCCGCCGCCGCGGCATCTCGCCACCGCCATCGCGAGCCGCATCAAGGTCATGTCGAACCTCGACATTGCCGAGCGGCGCATGCCGCAAGACGGCCGCATCGAACTCAACGTCGGCGGCAACCCCGTCGACATGCGCGTCAGCGTTCTCCCCACGCTCTTCGGCGAAAGCGTCGTCATCCGCGTCCTGGACCGCTCCAACGTCGGCCTCTCGCTCGATCGCATCGGAATGGATGCCTTGCTGCTCGCCCAGTTCCGCCAAGTCATTCACAAGCCCAACGGCATCGTCCTCGTCACCGGCCCCACCGGAGCCGGCAAGACCACGACGCTCTACTCCGCGCTCTCCGAACTCAACGACATCGACACCAAGATCATCACCACCGAAGATCCCGTCGAGTACGAAATCGACGGCATCATCCAGTGCCCGATCAACCACGAAATCGACCTGACTTTCGCTCTGGCCCTGCGTGCGATTCTGCGTCAGGATCCGGACGTGATTCTGGTCGGCGAAATTCGCGACCTCGAGACCGCGGGCATCGCCATTCAGGCTTCGCTCACGGGCCACTTGGTGTTCAGCACGCTGCACACCAACGACGCGCCGAGTTCCATCACCCGCCTCCGCGACATGGGCGTCGAGCCCTTCCTCATCACGGCGACGGTGGAAGCGATCGAGGCTCAGCGGCTCGTTCGCCGCGTCTGCCAGAACTGCCGCACGGCGTACAACCCGACCCGCGAGCAGGTCATGGAGTTGAACCTCACGGTGGAAGACGTGAAGGGCCGTCCGTTCTACTACGGCGAGGGTTGCGATAAGTGCAACAACCTCGGCTTCAAGGGCCGAACCGGCTTGTACGAACTGCTGATTCTGAACGACGACATTCGCGACATGGTGAGCCGCGGCGCGAGTACCGATGCCGTGCGAGCCTACACCCGCAAACAAGGTGTGCCGGGCCTCCGCGACGCTGGCATCCAGTGCCTTTACAACGGCACGACCACCTTGGACGAAGTGGTGCGCGAGACCGTACTCGACGACGAGAAGTAACTTCAGCCGCTTGCGGCTTCGCGATTCTGCTGACGGAAATGGAATAGAGACCGGCGAAAGACGTGATTTCGGAGTACGACTCCGCATTCCGCGCATCCCGACTGAGAGGACGACATGCCGACCTACAAGTACGAAGCCCTGGACACCTCCGGAGCCGAGGTCAAGGACTCGATCGAGGCCACCAACGAAGAAGAAGCCTCGCAAAAGATCAAGGCCATGGGCTACTTCGTCACCAAGCTCACGGCCGGGGCCGCGGGCAAAGGCGCGAAGAAAAAGAAGAAGACCGGTAAGAGCCGCAAGACGTTCACCATCGGCGGCGTCTCGTCGAAGATGCTCGTGACCTTCACGCGGCAATTCTCCACGCTCCAAGACGCTGGCCTTCCCGTACTCCGCTCCCTGCGGCTCCTCGAACGCCAAATGAAGCCCTCGGTGCTCAAGAACACGCTCATCGACGTAGTCGAAGATGTGGAAAGCGGTGCCTCGCTCTCCGAAGCGATGGCCAAACACCCGAAGACGTTCAACCGCCTCTTCGTGAACATGGTGCGTGCCGGTGAAGCCGGCGGTGCATTGGAAGTCATCCTCCAGCGCCTCGCGGACTTCCTCGAAAAGGGCCAAAGCCTCAAGCGCAAGATCATCGGAGCCATGGTCTACCCGGCCGTCGTGATCTTCGTCGCCGTCGCCATCCTCACGTTCATCATGGTCGCGATCATCCCGAAGTTCAAAAAGATCTTCGACGAGTTCGGGCTCACGCTCCCCTGGGCCACCCTCACGCTCATCCGCATCTCGAACTGGATGGCGGAATACTGGTGGACGATCCCGCTCTTCCCGGTCGCGCTCTACTTGTTCGTCAAGTTGATCCGCATGAGCAAGTCGGGAACCTACGCCCTGGACCGCGCCTTGCTCTGGGTACCGGTACTCGGTGCCCTCGTCGAGAAATCGATCGTGGCCCGCACCATGCGAACGCTCGGCACCCTCATCAGTTCCGGCGTGCCCATTCTCGAAGCCATCAACATCGTCCGCGAGACCGCCAACAACGCCGTCTTCGAACGCATGTTCCAACGCGTCTTCGAGTCCATCCGCGAAGGCGATACCATTGCCGACCCGATGCGCGAGAGCCGCCTCATGGACGACATGGTGACCAACATGGTCGAGGTCGGCGAAGAGACCGGCGACCTCGACACGATGCTCTACAAGATCGCCGACTTCTACGACGAATGGGTCGATACCCTCGTGAAGTCGCTGATTTCCTTGCTCGAACCGATCATGATCGTCTTCCTCGGCTTCGCCATCGGAGCGATCGTGATCTCGCTGTTCTTGCCCCTGATCAAACTGCTCGAAGGACTTTCGAAGTAGTGTGAATGGGATTGCCGCTTGCGGCTTCGCGATGCCGATTGCAAAGTCCATCGCGAAGCCGCAAGCGGCGACAACACTCACACTCTTCCAAAGGAGACGACCATGACGCGGAAAATGCGAGGCCGACAGGCCTTCACGCTAATCGAACTCTTGGTGGTCATCGCCATCATCGCGGTCCTGATCGGCCTGACGACCGCGGCCGTCCAGCGCGTCCGCATCGCGGCCAGCCGCGCCAAGACTTCCAACGAGATCGGCCAACTCCAAGCGGCCATCGGCGTCTTCCAACGCGACAAGGGGGTGGGCTACATCCCGAGCCTGATCGTGCTGCGGGAGAAATTGGACTACAACCTCGGAAATCAACTCGAGCGCGAGAGCTGGAACTATCTCGTCCAGGTGTGGCCGCACATCGCCACGCTGCCGACCGCCTTTAACAACGGTAACACCACGCTCGGCAACGGCATCGACTGGAACGGCGACGGCGTCATCGCCCCGTTGAATACGGTCTGGCTTCTCGAAGGAGATCAGTGCCTCGTCTTCTTCTTGGGCGGCATCCCACAACCCCAAGGCGGAGGCGTCTTCGGAGCGGGCGGCTTCTCCAAGAACCCCCGCAACCCATCGGCCGCTCCGCTGAGCGCTCCGAACTTCGAGTTCGCCACCAGCCGTTTGAAGCAGAGTTCGAACGCGGCCGGCGTCGCGGGCTTCCCGTCTTACCTCGATCCGTTCGGTACCCAGCCCTACATCTACTTCAGCAGCTTCGGCCGGAAGAACGGCTACTATGCGTTCGCCGGCGCTCCGATCAACTTCCGCGATTGCCAAACCGTCACCGGCACGGCCTACTCGCCGTACATGGATACGCAAGCATCCGCAACGCAGTTCACTTACTTCCAGCCCACGGGCTTCCAAATCGTCTGTGCTGGCTTCGACAAGCAGTTCGGCGGCGGCGGATTGCTCAGTCCGGGCGGCGCGCCCCAAGGGGTGCCCGACGGCGACAACATCACCAACTTCCACGACGGCCAACTGTCGGGTTACTAACCGGAGGGACTCATGCGAAGCTCCACGACGCCGTCCCAACGGGACGGCTTCACTCTGATCGAACTGCTCGTCGTGATCTCGATCCTGGCGATCCTGGCCGGGCTCACGCTGGCCGGCATCAGCCGGGTGCGTGCCGGGCAGTACCGCGCCACCACCGAAAGCACGGTGAAGAAACTCCAGGTCGCCCTCGATCAGCAGCTCCGGACTGCCAACGAAGAAGCGACCAAGGAGAGCAGCGTCTACCTCCCGGCGGTCACGGCCTTCTGCGATGGCGACAAGGACCGCGCCAAAGCTCTGCTCAGCTACTTCAATGCGAAGCGCGAGTTCCCGCAGACGTTCCCCGAAGCGAGGACCCCACTGACGCTGCCCGGTTTTGGAGCTTATCCCGGTCTCTCGACCTTCGCGAAAATTCCGGCCGGTGCCTCGGGCCTAACGGCCGACCAAGAATCGGCCGTTCTGCTCTACATCATCGTCACCGAGAAAGCGAACCGAGGCACGTCTTCCACCGGCGATGCCTTTGCCTCCGCGACCGTGACGATCAAGAGCACGACCAACGTAGACTACACGGTTTTGAAGGACGGCTACGGCACGCATTTGGCCTTCATCCGCTGGTATGGGGCAACCAATCCCGAGGTTCAAGCCCCCCCGTACGTCAACCCGAAGGATGCGTGCTTCGATCGCTTCGACCCGCTCGGCAAACTCAGGCAGAGCCCTTGGCCCGTCTCGGGAACCACGAATCGGACTGCGGCGCAGAACGCCCTCAACTTCCCGGCGGGGAGCCCCCCAATCGCTTTTGACGGACTGAACAAGATGCTCACGGTGATCTCGGCCGGCCCGGATAAAGTCTTCGGCACCGGCGACGATGTCTTCGGCTACCCGCTCGCCCGACTCGGCGCGAAGGGCGATTGATCTCGTGCTGGCGAACCGGCGACGTAAGTCGCCGGGTTTCCCAACCACCCGGCGACTCACGTCGCCGGTTCGCCAAAACGCGACATTTCGCCTTGATTTCAGGCCCAAAAAAACTTTGGGCCCATTTTTGGTGGATCGAGCACGGACGCGAATGATGGAATGTCAGGACGCCCAGCGCCGCTGGCGCGAAGGGGAGATCGAACCATGAAACCCGTTCTTCGAGCCGCTCGCCGGGCCTTCACCCTGATCGAACTGCTCGTCGCGATGTCGATCATCGTGGTGCTCACGTCGCTCGTGCTGTTCGTGGTGACGAACATCAACGAACGGGACGGCACGACCGACGCCGCCGGCCTGACGCGGCAATGGCTGATGATTTCGAAGGCCCGCGCCGGCCGCGACAACGCCCCCCGCGGCATCCGCCTCGTGACCGGCCTCGACCCGAACAACCCGTCCAAGACCAGTCAGTACTTCGTCACGGAATTTCAGTACATCGAAGCGCCGCCGATCCTCATCACCTACCCGGCGTTCAACGGCGATCAAGTTCCCACGGGAACGATTTCCGATCCCGCGGTGATCTTCACGTACACGCTTTCGCCGGGCCTGCCCGCCGGTCCGAATCCACTGGGCTCGATCCTCCCGCAGCCAATCGGCAGGCAATGCCAAATCATAAATCTAAAGTTGAGCGATGCTTCACAGGTCGTTCAGAACAGCTTGCTTCAACTTCCTGTACTTGGATCGTGGCACCGTATCACAGGCTTCTCCATTTCTCCCCCGCTCAACTTCGCGAACCCGGGGCCGTATACCGTATCGGTGGCTCTTGATTCGTGGCCAGACTCGCAGTTGGGCGCAGCGGGCGTGATGCAACCGCAACCTCAGCCCGGAGCGGGACAGGCCGCACCGTGCTACACGACTCAGCTTTTCGGCATCTCGGGTCCGCCCCGTCCGCTAATCGGTGAACCGCCACTGCAGTTGCCCAAGAATATCTGCATTGACGTGACACCATTCACGCCCTTGAACGGAGCAAGTCCTGCGAATCCTCCGTTCGTGCTTCCGCCATGCGATCTCGTGCAAGGAACGGTCGGTCAAGATATCGACATCTTGTTCACGCCCAACGGGCATGTGCTACCGAGTGGTGCGGGCGCTCAAGCGGATGGAGCGATTTACCTTTGGCATCGCGACTACACGAAATTGAAGAACGCCGCCGTGAACGCTCCACTGATCGTCACGAACGTCGGACCTGGACCCGCGTTCACGCGAACCTACGACTTATCTCAGTTCCAGAACGGCGGCGAACAGCAGATCGTCGCGATCCGGTGCAAGTCGGGTTCGCTCGGTCAGTTCCCGGTGTTGTGGCCCAATGCCGGCGGCCAGTACACGCCGGGCGAAGACCCCTACACCCTGGCCCGACAAGGCGCGACATCGCCCTGATCGGAAGTCGGAAATTAGCCACGGACCAGCACGGATGAAACACGGATAAAACAGAACGGAATTTGACTCGACGATGTTCTTTATCCGTGTTCATCGGTGTTTCATCCGTGGCTAAATTCGGAAATGCGGCGGAAGAGCCCAAGCACAGGAGTTTGAGATGATCACGCGAATCACGACAACCTCGACACTCCCCACTCCGCATTCCGCATTCCGTACACGCTCGGGAATGTCGATGGCCGAGGTGCTGGTGGCGCTGTTTCTCATGGCGCTCGGCTCCATCGCGATTCTCACGATGTTCCCGCTCGGCATGTACCACATGGGCCAGGCCTTGAAGGACGACCGCACCGCGCAATCCGCATCCCAGGCCGACGCCTTCATGCGAATGTACTGGCGGCAGAACGTGGTGGAGAATCAGTTTGTCGGGAACTCCAGCGTCGTGACGTTTCCCGGATACGAGCCGTTCGTGGCGGCACTCGATTATCCAGACTCCAAGCCCGATTTGCAGCCTTTGCCTTTAAATCCAGTGACACGCCGGGATTCGCCACCCGGCAGCGTTTACTTGCCAATCCCCTCGGGGCAGCCAGGCTATCCGGTGTTTGTGGACCCGATGGGTTGGCTCGCACCCTGGAACACGCAGAACCCGAATCCCTACCAACTCCAGTATTGGACCGGCGGCCTCTATTTCAGCCGGCGAAGCTTGAACCTCGCGCTAAACCAACCCAATACGGCGGCGCAGCGAATGGTCAGCATGATGGACGGCTTTGGATACAACGAGAACGGTACGCCGAGTGGGACCAGCGGAGCGATCGAACGCGAAATGCGCTACAATTGGTTGTGGGTGATCCAGCGCCCCGACAACTCGAACCGCAACACTGCGAGCATGACGGTCGTGGTCTTTGACAAACGTGCGTTTCAGTACGCTCCACAGAATGCAGAAGCCGTGTTTGCGAGCCAGTATCCAACCGCTTTCCCATTCTTCACGGCCCCTGGCAATGCGAGCAATACCATCGTGATGTCGCCCCTAACCACGACCATCCAGATACCGCTCTCTTTACAGCCGTCGCCAATTCAGGTTCAAAAGGGCGGTTGGATCCTGGACTCCACTTATCTTTTGCCCGGCAACCCATTCGCTACCCAAGGTATGCGGCACGCGATCTTCTACCGAGTCGTGAGCGTGACCGACAACACAGGGAACGGCACGACCGATCTCGAACTACAGACGCCGATTCGACGCCTCGACGGCGGAACGGGGGCCTATCCCGGCACGCTGATCTTCATGGCCGGCGTCTCCGAAGTGTTCGAACGCCCGAACCTGACGCCCAACGATTATTGAACCATTTAGCCCGCCGTTTACGGCGGGTGCTTCAGACCGACCCGGCCTAAACGCCGGGCTCATTGAGCGAGGCTGACCATGATCCGCTCCAAACAAAAACGCTCCGGATTCACGCTCGTCGAACTCATGATCTCGGCGGCGATCACCGTCATCATCATGACGATCCTCTCGATCTGCTTTCAGACGAGCATGAGCGCCATGAGTGCGATGCGGGCGCAGGGCGACGCCGCCGATCAACTCCGCGCCGTCGGCGAAGTGATGAAGCGCGATATCAAGGCGGACCACTTCCTGCCGGCCGAGAGTGCGGCGGCCGTGGCGAATAATGGTCGGCGGCTCAGCGACTACGACTTCCGTGGCGCCGCTCAGGCCACTTCCGGCTTCTTCTTCATCAGGAGCCCAGCGAGCTTCAATGAAGGAAACGACGGCATTTTCGATTCGTACCGCAGCGATCTCCCTGGCGGACCGGCCTTGTGGTTCACGAGCGTTCTTGCCGGCGGCACCGAAGGCAACCTCTACACGGCCAGCGTCGGAGGCAACATCGTTTCGAGCGAGGCGGCCGAGGTGGCATACTTCCTGATACCGACCGGGCAAGGCACGTCTGGTCCCGCAGGATTGCCGACATTTCACCTCATTCGTCGACAGCGTCTGATTGCCTCGAACTCCGCGAGCGGGGCCAACCTCCAACTCGCCGTTAACTCCGGCCTCGACCCGAATGTCCGCGAGGTTATCAGCACCTACCCGGTGATCGGACCTCCGGCACAAACGATCGTGAACACCATGGGCACCATCGCCAACGGTGCGAATCGGCCCGCGTTTCCCGGGCTTCTCTCCTCGCCGCGCACCGGCGACGACATCATCATTTCGAACGTGATTTCCTTTGAAGTCAAGCCGACCTGGCAACCGCGTGGCGGGTTGCCCTTTATCCCTGGTCCCCGCGTTTTTGGGAATTCATTCCCTGGAGTGGATGTCGCCTTTACGCCGGCGGCGAATACCGCATCATCCGATGCGCCCTACGACACACTCAGCGCGTTTCCCGGGAACATCTTCGACACGATCACTCCGCTGCCCATTCGCATCAACGCGGTCCAGATTCGCCTCCGCATCTACGACCCCAAAGTGAAGACCGCACGGCAATCGTCCATGGTCATCGAGTTGTAATGCCTCCCCC
>JAYTGN010000089.1:0-16850 GCA_043733485.1 Gemmataceae bacterium | reverse complement strand
CCTCGAACCGCTTGCGGGTCTTGTCGAGAAGCGCCGAGAGGATGGCAAGTTCTTCGGCGGTGGGCTTGCGCGACACGCACAGGCGGAACGCGAACGTGAGCCGCCCCGCGTCGGTCGTCCCGCCTTCGAGGACGGCCCGCTTGCCCATCGCGCGGGCGCACTCCACGAAGACGGTTTCGTTCAGCGCGGTGAGCGCCTGAAGCGGCGTGTTCGTGCGGGTGCGCTTCACGCAGGACGCTTCGCCCACCGGCACGTCGAACGCGGTGAGCGCCGGGTACGGCGTGGAGCGGCGGCGGAAGGTGTAGAGCGCGCGGCGGTAGCGGTCCGCGCCCTTGGCTTCGACCCACTCGAACGGCCCGTAGCTCGCGGGCGGCTTGAACAGGAACTCCGGCGCGGGCGCGTACACGCTCGGCCCGCCGATCTTCGGGTTGAGCAACCCGCTGGCGTGGAGCGCGATGTCGCGGACGATCTCGCCTTCGGCGCGGAACCGCGCGCCGCGGGCGAACAGCTTGTTCTCCGGGTCGGCCTTCAGCAGCTCAGGGGTGATCTTCGACGACTGTCGGTAGGTGGCACTGGTGACGATCAGCCTGTGAAGGTGTTTCAGGGACCAGGCAGGCAAAGCCCCAGGACGGCCGTTCTGGGGCGTAACCGAAGGCTCCATGAACTCCACTGCGAGCCAGTCCAACAGTTCCGGGTGCGTGGGCTTGTCGCCCTGCGTGCCGAACTCTTCCGGCGAAGTCATCAGCCCGATGCCGAAGTACGCCTGCCACACGCGGTTCGCGATCGCGCGCGACGTGGTCGGCGACTTTTTGTCCACCAACCACCGCGCGAGCGTGAGCCGGCTGCCGTCCGCGCCCTTGGGAAGCGCGTGCAGGAACTGCGGCACGCCGGCATCGACCTTCGCGCCGGGCTTGAGGAAACTGCCGCGCTTCAGGATCGCCGTTTCGCGGGGTTCGTCGCGCCGCTCCGCGATGAGGCTCGTCGCGCCTTCCGGCCACTGCTTCCAGAGCGCCTCGGTCTTCTCGTTTGCGTCCGCGAACGCGGGCACCGTCGTGCGCCAGAAGTCGAAGACGGTGTGCGCCTGCGCCGGGCTGCGCTTCGCGGGCGGGATCGCGAGCGCGGCGGTCACGAGCGGAGGGAGCGGGTCGGCGTCCGGCACCTTGTCGGCGGTCACGCTCAGCCGGAAGCGGCCGAGGTTGTTGTTCATGTTGTCGTCGCTGTTCCAGCCGCCGTGGTTCTGCTTCAGGTTGAAGTGCAGGACGCTGCCCTCGGGAAGGTCGAGCGGCTTCTCGGGAATGAAGACGGCTTGCCGGGGCGAATTGCGGCGGCCAGGGCCGGCGTCGATGCCCCACGCCGTGTCGTCCTTGCCGTCGATCGCAAAGCTCACCGGCCCCGTTACGCGCTTCTTCTTGCTCTGGTCGTCGTAGTTCTTCTCGAGGTCGCGTTCGGGGTTCGCGTAGTCCGAGAACGCCTTGGTGAACTTCACCTTGGTTCGAACTCCCGGTGCTGACGCACCGGGCTCGCCAGGTTTCTCCACTTCGACGCTGAACTCGGTGAGGGCCGAGGTGCCCATGAACGAGCGACCGGGGCCGTTGCACGGCAAGTTCGGATCGTTGAGCAGTTCGAGCCGGAACGCGGCAATGCTCTTAATCGGGCTCGGCCCACGCATCAGCGTGCTGAACTTCGTCGGGGCGTAGCCTTGCGCGAGGATCGAGCCGTCCTTCTGCGGGAAGTAGCGCTGCGAGTTGTCCCCCGCGTTCTCGACCGCCACGGTTAGCCACTTCGGCAACTTCTCGACGGTGCTCTTCTCCCACTTCGCCATGCGTTCCGGCCAGTCCGCATGCCCATGTTGCAGCTTCTCGATCTCAGTCTTCATCTTGTCTCGCAGCCCGCTAGCTTTCATCTGGTCGGCCGGCGAATACGTCACCCGCTGCGTCTCGTAGTCGTTGTTCAGAAACGCGAAGACGCGGAAGTATTCTTCCTGCGAGATGGGGTCGAACTTGTGGTCGTGGCACTGGGCGCACGCAACGCTCAGGCCGAGGAACGCCTTGCCGACGGCGTCGATCCGGTCGAACATCGCGTCCATGCGGAACTGTTCCGGATCGACGCCGCCTTCTTCGTTCAGCATCGACATGCGGAGGAAGCCCGTGGCCACGATCTGATCCTGCGTCGCGTTCGGCAGCAGGTCGCCGGCGAGTTGCTCCCTCACGAAGCGATCGTACGGCATGTCGTCGTTGAAGGCCTTCACCACCCAGTCGCGGTACATCCAGACCTGCCGCGATTTGTCCTTCTCGTAGCCGTCCGAGTCGGCGTAGCGGGCGGCGTCGAGCCAGATGCGGGCCCAGCGCTCGCCGTGGTGCGGCGAGGCGAGCAACTTCTCCACGAGCTTCTCGTAAGCGTTCGCGCTCTTGTCCGCGAGGTAGTCGTCGACTTCCTTCGGGCTCGGCGGCAAGCCGATGAGATCGAGGTAAAGCCGCCGACAGAGCGCGATCTTGTCCGCCTCGGGAGCAGGAGCGAGCTTCTCTTTTTGAAGCCGATCGCGGATGAACGCATCGATCGGATTAGTCGCGTTCGGCCCGGGAACGAAGGGGCGCACGGGTGCCTGGAACGCCCAGTGTTTCGCGGCATCGACCGGCGGTGCGGCCGGCTTCGGGCCGTCGGCGCGGGCCAGCGGTATCGCGATCAGGAGAATGCCGAGCGGGAGAAGGCGGAGCATGAAATTCACCTCGCAGCAAGGATTCACTTCGCTCGTTCGATCCAGCCACCGCCGAGGACGCGGGTTCCCGCATAGAATGCGACGGCCTGGCCCGGCGTGACCGCGGGCACCGGTACTTCGAACCGAACTTCGGCCCCATCGCCAGTTGGAAAAACCGTCGCGGCCACACCGGCGTGCCGGTAGCGGATCTTCGCGGTACAAGAGAACGGTTCGACCGGCGGCTCGATCAGCCAGTTTACACGGGAAGCCTCGAGCCCATTTGCGAGCAGGTCTTCCGGGTCGCCGACGATCACTTCGCGCGATTCGGGAAGAATGTCGAGGACGAAGCGGCGACGGCCCACGGCCACGCCGAGGCCCTTGCGCTGGCCGACGGTGAAGCGGTCGATGCCGTCGTGTTCGCCGAGAATGGTGCCGTCCTTCTCGCGGATGACGCCAGCGGTTGCGACTTCGGGCCGGCGCTGCCGCACCACGTCGGTGTGGTTGCCGCTGGGGACGAAGCAAATCTCGACGCTGTCCGGCTTGTCGGCGACGCCGAGCAACCCGGATTCGCGGGCGATCGCGCGAATCTCGGACTTGGTCCGGCTTCCCACCGGGAACAGCAAGTTCGGCAGTATCGCGCGCCGGATTCCGTGGAGGACGTAGCTCTGGTCCTTCTCGCCATCGACGCCGCGATGCAGTTCGAACTCGCCGCCGCGTTCGAAGACCTGGGCGTAGTGGCCGGTGGCGATGAAGTCCGCGCCGAGCTTTTGGCCGAATGCCCACAGTTGTCCGAACTTCAGCCAATTGTTGCAGACCACGCAGGGGTTGGGCGTGCGGCCCTTCGCATATTCGTCCGCGAAGTAATCGATGATCTGGTTGAACTCGCGCTCGAAATCGAGGGCGTAGAACGGGATGTCGAGCCGATCCGCGACGCGGCGAGCGTCGCTGGCATCGATGGCGGAGCAGCAGCCCTTCTTGTTGTCGCGGCGAACGTCCGCGGCATTGTGCTGCTCGGAGCCGGTGCGCATGAACAGCCCGATCACGTCGTAGCCCTGCTGCTTCAGCAGCACGGCCGACGCGGAGCTATCCACTCCGCCGCTCATCGCCAGCACCACGCATCCCGGCATCGCTCGCACCTCAAAGTTCGACTCGTTCAATATAGTGGCACGATCCCTCGAGTGCGGGTTCACGGAGATCTCGACATGTTTCGCGCCTTCTTGGTCACTCTGTTCGTCGCGTGCCCGGCGTTCGCCCACGATCTCTGGCTCGTGCCGCCGGATGCCGCCGTAGCCGGGAAACCAGCTACGATCCGCGTCGTTTCGGGCTCGAAGTTCGCCATCGGCGACCACGCACCCGACCCCGCCAAGTTCGCCAAGCGCCTCGTGCGACTCGCGGATGGTACCGAGGGAAAGCTCGACGCCGCCGGAACTGAAGGTAAGAACGGACTCCTCGCGTTCACGCCGAGCGGACCCGGCGTCTATGCGGTCGGAGTGGAGACGACACCGAAGGCGATCGAACTGGCCGCGAATAAGTTCAACGAATACCTCGTGAGCGACGGCCTGCCTCACATCTTTCTTCTGCGTGCGAAGGAAGAGACGCTCGACCGGCCCGCGAAGGAACGCTACTCGAAGTCGCCCAAAGCTCTGTTCCGAGTCGGGGAAGGCGGCCCCGGCGACCCGAGCAAGCCGCTCGGATTGCCTCTGGAAATCGTGCCACTGCAAGATCCTTTTCTTGCGAAAGCTGGCGACGCGCTGAAGGTTCGCGTCCTCTTTCGAGGAAAGCCGCTCGCCGAGGCGAATCTGGGCTGGGATCATCCGGGTGAAGGGGAGCTCCCCGCGGGAACGGTTCGCACCAACGCCAAGGGCGAGGCACTGGTTCCCATTGC
This sequence comes from Gemmataceae bacterium, assembly GCA_043733485.1. GTDB lineage: Bacteria > Planctomycetota > Planctomycetia > Gemmatales > Gemmataceae > Urbifossiella. The sequence continues at coordinate 12,270 of JAYTGN010000089.1, read as the reverse complement.
CCAGGCTGGCCTCATGACGATCCGCCTCACCCACATGACCCGACCCAAGCTCGCGGAATACGAATGGGAATCGTTCTGGACGACGCTGACATTCCAGGTGCCAACTCGCTGAGCGAGGTGCTTCCGTCGCGTTCGTGTTCTATACTTCCGCATGAACTTGCGCCGACTCTCTCCGTTCATCGGTATCGCCCTGGCGGGGCTGCTTCTCGCCGGGCAGGTTCGGCAACTCTTGAACGATTCCACGATCTGGCCGCCAGACGATTTCATCGAGTATTGGGCTGCGGCGCGGCTCACCCTCGACGGCGAGAACCCTTACGATCCCGCGAAGTTGCTGCCGCTCCAGAAGGTCGCTGGCCGCGACACCGATGAAGCCGTGATGATGTGGAACCCGCCGTGGTCGCTGGCGATCGTGCTGCCGCTCGGCCTCTGCTCCGCACGGGAAGCTCAATTGTTGTGGCTGCTCGCGAACCTCGCAGCCATCGGCTACTGCGGCGACCGCCTCTGGCTGATGCTCGGGGGCAACCGCGAGAATCGCTGGATCGGCTGGGCCACCGCGCTCGCCTTCCTGCCGACGCTCTTCGCACTGCAATCGGGACAAATCGGGCCGCTCCTGCTCCTCGGCGGCGTGCTGTTTCTGGAATTCGAACGACGCGGTTGGCTCGTACTCGCGGGGGCCGCCACGCTCTTGCTCGCGGTGAAGCCCCACCTTGCGTATCTCGTTTGGGTCGCGATCCTCTGCGACGCACTCGCACGGCGGCGTGGTGAAATCATCCTCGGCGGCCTGCTCGCCGGGGTCGTTGCGACACTCCTGCCGCTGGCCTTTAACGCATCGCTTCTCAACCAGTACGCGGATGCGATGGCGAATCGCCCACCGGCTCAGTGGCTCTCGCCCACCTTCGGTAGTGTGCTGCGACTAGCCTTCGGCGAAGATCTCTTCGAACTTCAGTTCGTCCCAGTGCTCGCGGGCCTGGGCTGGTTCGCGTGGCACTGGAAGCACGCAGCCGCGCGCTGGAACTGGACCGAACAGCTGCCGCTGTTGCTGCTCGTGTCGTTCGCCACGGCCCCGTATGGTGCCTGGCCCTTCGACATGGTGCTGCTCTTGCCAGCAGTCGTGAAGTTGGTCGCACTCCGCCGCCCGGTGGTGCTCGCGGCGCTCGTCGCGATCAACCTCGCCTGCCTTGCGATGAACCTGCTGCACACCGGTTCGTTCCCGTTCATCTGGGTCTCGCCGGCGATCCTGCTGCTTTACATCGTGGCCATGCGTGAAGTGTCTCCGGTTCCCGTGCGTTCGGCGGTGGCAGCATGAAGTGGCAGCGATTCGTGGGTCCGGGTGCCCTTGCGTTTCTCGCGATCTGGCTGCTCCTGCTCGCCGGCGGTCGTTCGAACTTCCTCCGCGATCCCGGCACGTTCTGGCACATCGCCACGGGCGAACGCATCCTCGCCGATGGCTTCATTCGCAGCGATCCGTATACGTTCACGTTCGCGGGCACCTGGTGGGTGCCGTATCAGTGGCTCGGTGAAGTCGCGATGGCATGCGTCCATCGCCTCGGCGGGTTCGATGCCCTGCTCCTCGGTACCGTCACGATCCTCGCGGCGGTCTTCGCCTGGCTCGCCGTTCGACTCTCGAACACGGGGCTTCATCCCATCGCGGTGGGTGCGCTGGTGTTGCTGGCCGTGGCTGCGTCGTCGGCGCACTTTCACGTGAGGCCTCATCTGTTCACGATTGCGTGCATGGCGATCGCGATGGCCCTGCTCACCGATGTCGAGTCGGGCCGGTTGCGCCTAAGGCGGTTGCTCTGGCTCGTGCCGCTCTTCGTGATCTGGGTGAACGTTCACGGCGGGGTGCTCGGCGGAATGGCGACGGTCGTGCTCGCCGCGATCGGCTGGCTCCTCGCGTGGCAAACGGGCTGGCCGTCGCCGGTGCAATCGGCGAAGGACGCGGCCTGGGTCGTCGGCATCGCCGTCGCCTGTTGCGGCACGGCCTTCGTCAACCCGTATGGTCTCGACCTGATTCGCACCTGGCACATCATCATGGGCGAGCCCGTGCTGAAGCAGATCATTCAGGAACACAGTGCCCTCGATTTCGCCGAACCGAAAACGTGGCCGGTCCTCGCCTTCGCCGGGGTCTATCTGGCGATGCTGGCCGGGGTGCCGATTCGCCGCGTCCGCATCACGTGGTTACTGCCGATAGTCTGGTTCGTGCTGAGCCTCGATCGCGTTCGCCATGCCCCGTTGTTCGCCGTGCTGGCACTCATCGGGATGGCGTCGATGTGGCCTCACACGCGATGGGCCGAGTGGTTGAAGGTGAACCGGCCCGACTTCTATCAGCCGCGAGAAGGGCCGCGCACGCCACTCGCGTCCAACCTCGCGCTTCCCACACTCGTCGTGCTGTTCTCGCTGATGCTGATCGTCGCGCGAGTTGAAGTGCCGCTCGTCGGCGCGAATTGGGCGCGGCACGATCCGCAGCACTGGCCCGTCGATGTTCTCGATGCGATGAAGGAACACGAACCCCACGATGGGGCCGGGAACCATCTGTTCAACGATTACATCGATGGCGGGTTCGCGATTTATCATGCTCCCGGCTACAAGGTCTTCGTGGACGATCGCTGCGAGGTGTTCGGCGGCGAATGGCTGCTGGAATTGGTGAAGGCCGGCTCCGTGAACACGGCCGGCGCGATCGAAGGTTGGGAGAAGCGATACGGGCGGTTCGACTTCGCGCTGGTCCGAACCGGCAACGGGTTCGAGGCCTACTTCGCGACGTCGCCGGAGTGGATCAATGTGAAGCGAACCGAGACGGCGACCTTCTATCGGCGGAAGCGTTGATCACGTCACGAACGGTTTCATCTCGGCCGCAGTGATCGGCCGGTCGAAGTGGGCACCCATCAGGTAGTCGCCCGTCTCCAGAAGCTTCATGTGGATCACGTGCATCTCGACGGGCAGCGGATGCCGGCCGCGAATCGTTTGCAGCACACCCTGCACTCCCGAACCAGGCACGATCGGCTTCGCCACCAGCATGCTCACGCCGGAGGTCGAGATATTCCAGACGAGTGCCGTCGATTGCGAATCGCCTTCGATCGCAAGCTCGCAGACGGTACCGACGGCGGGTTGCCGAAGTGCTACACGGCGTTCGGCGGAAGGGGCGGGGGCGTTGAACGCGGGGGCGGCTTCGGCGACGGCGATCATGGTGTTCCTCGGGGGTGGATCGTCGCTATTCTCCTAGCTCAATTTCTGCCCGCGTGCGCGGAATATTCCACATCGGCGCTGAAAATGACACAACTGGAACCGAGTTGAAACTCAGCGAGTCCAGGCTTTGAGGTGTTCGTTCGCCAGTTTTCGGCTGAAGCGTGCCGCGCCGCCCGGCAGCAAGTGATGGCTATCCGCGAACTCCGATTCCGCGAACCCTTCCGAGGCATCGAACACGGGTACGCCGGTCTCCTGCGAGAGCTTGGTCGCATAGGCGCGGAAGCGTTCTTTCGCGCCCAGCGGATACCATCTGGCGAAGGCTGGCCCCTCGGGCATCACGTGAAACGCGAGCTGAATCCCGTCCCGTTGGCAGCGAGTGGCGATGTCGCGCAGCGCCCGATCGGACATCGCGCCGACCGCGAAGGCGGCAAGCTGCTTGCGGTAGGAGTCGCCAGCCTTTTCGATCAGCCGTTCGCGTTCGGCCTCGGGCACGCCCATCGTCGGGTAGCGAAGCCAGCCGCGCGGGTCGAGGTTGTTCCACATGAAATCTTGGCGCTTCGACATCGGCAGCCAGTTCGGCTGCCAGTGGTTCATGAGCGGGAAGCGGAGCGAGTACCACGGCGCGACGCGCTGCGACACCCACGTGCGCGTGAGCCGCGTCGGATCCTCGGCATAGGGTTCGAGGCGGCGAATGTCGCCGGCGTTCCAGCGCGGGCCCCAGGTTTCGATCAGCGATTCCGCGGGGCCGTCGCCGACGAGTGCCGCGGGGAAGAGTTCGACCAGCAGGAACTCGGGCTTCACGCCATCGTCCAGAATGCGAAGCACGGTGAGAAGGAGTTGAAGTGGGCCGGCACCGGTTTGGCCGAAGTTGTAAACGAGGGGCGAACCGGGTTCGTCCGCGAAACCGGTGTCGAGCGGGCTGAGGCCCATGAGGGTGCGCGAACTGCCGACCGCGACGACGAGCGGGCGGTCCGGATGCTCGGCGTGGAGTTGTCGGAGTTGCTTGATGCGGTGGCCGTACTCAGGGTCGCGCCACTCGGGCTTCACGGTTTCGACCGCGAGGCCCAAGCCGAATTGTGCCCCGACAATCAGTGCGAAGCCGAACAACGTCGCCGTGCGGGCACGACTTCGCCGCGACCCGCTTCGCGGTCGGAAGGTCGGCACGGGAAGGATCGCCCGCCACGGCGGGCGGAGCGTCACTCGCATTTCGCACGCACCCACGGTTGCACGCACTCTCTGCCGAATCGCTCGCTGAACGCACTCGCGGCGGGCCGAAGCAAGTGGTGGCCATCGAGGAACGATTCTTCGTCGTCGATCCAACTCGAAGCATTGAAGAGCGGGATGCCGAACTCGCGGCTCAAGCCTCGAAGGTATTCATTCACGCGGTCGCGCACGTCCGGCGGATACCACGAGCGGAAGATCGGCGACTCGGGCATGACGAACAGAGCCGCGTGGATGCCGCGCTCGCGGCACTCGGCGAGCAGGTCGCGATAGGCGCGGTCGTTCACGGGTTGAATTGCGAAGTCGTTGAGAAGCCAGGAATAGGTGCGGCCGGCGACTTCGGTTTGCCACTCGCGTTGCAACGCGTCCCAGGTGCGCGGTGCGGCCGGCGACCATCCGCGCGGCGACATTGCCGACCAGAGCCGATGCGGATCGTTGCGACTGGGGAACAGTTCGGCGAGCCCCCAGTTCGCCAACAGAGGCAGACGCAGCGAGTGCCACGAGTTCAAACGCTGCTTCAACCACTCGCGTTCCACCCGGGCCGGATCAACCTGATAGGGGCGTAGCCGTTCGAGGTCGGCATGGCCGAGCCGCTCGATCGGAATGCGGTCGTCCATCGGGCCGGGGTCCGCAAGCACGGGCGGCAACACTTCGATCAGGACGAAGCGCGGAGTTGCGCCTGCATCGAGGAGCCGTGCGAAGTTAAGGCGTTCGCCGACGGGCAGGCAGCCGGATTGCGAGCAGTTGTAAGCGAGAACCTCGTCGCCGAATTTCTCGGGGTCGAGGCCGGTTTGCGGGCGCGAGCCACCGAGGATCACGACGAGCGGTCGGGTGTCGCGTTGGGTCAGGGCCGCGACTTGCTGCACGCGATGGAAGAACTCCGGGTCGCGCCACTCGGGCGTGTTCGTTTCGACGGCGAGTGCCAGTCCTGCATGTGCGATGAGAAGGGCGGCGAACCCAGACAGAATCGCATTTCTCGCTTGATCCCGTTGAACGTGCCGCTTGCGGTTTCGCCTCGGCGAGATCGCCCGGCGCGAAACCGCAAGCGGTGAGTCGAGCAGCGCGATCATCGGCCACTCCCCAGATCGGGGAAGGTGGCACTCAACGCGGGGCCAAAGCGTCTCGTGAACTCCGCAGCGCCGATCTTGGACAAGTGGAAGCCATCCACGAGGTAGCCGTCCGCCATCCACTCGCGGGCATTGATGAGGGGCACGTCGAGTTCGCGCCGCAGACCCGCGAGGTGTTCCTGCGCCATGCGTTCGACGTAGTCGGGCATCCAACTTCGGAACTCGGTCGCCTCCGGCATGTAGACGAAAGCAACCTTCGCGCCGTGCGAACGCGCCAAGGCCACGGCTTCCCGCAACGAGCGATCGGCCAGCGGGTGGATCGTAAAGTTCTGAAACTGCGGGCGGTAGATCTTCTCGCAGTGTTCCAACCGCTTGTTGCGCCACTCGCTATCCGGCGGATAATGATCTTCCACGCCCGCGAGCCAGCCCCAGGAATCGAGCGTGCCCCAGGCCATTTCGAGCCGTTTGTCCCAAGGTTGCCAGCGCGGGAGGACTTGGGCCAGAAGCCGATGGCGCGTTTGGAAGAGCGGGTTCACGCGGTCGCGGAGCATCTTGCGCTCGATGTCGTCGGGGTCGCGGAAGTACTCGCGAACCAGCGGCCGATCGCCGTCGAAGAGCCGGGCGTGGTCGATGCGATCGGGCTCGAAATAGGGTCCGTCTTCGCGCAAGAACGGCGGCCAGTATTCGAGCACGACGGCGTCGGGCTTGAAGCCGTCCGCGTAGATGCGGCGAAGGCACATCAGTTCCATCAGCGGGCCGCTGCCGACGAGCGACATGTTGAAGATCAGCGGGTCGCCGGGCTTGTTGGGTCGAACCTCTTCCCACGACGTGGAGCGGATGCCCATCGACATGCGCGAACTGCCGACGGCGAGCACGAGCGGGCGGCCGGGGTTCTCCGCCAGTCGCTGCTTCAAGCTGACGACGCGATGGCCGTACTCCGGATCGCGGAGGTGCGAGCCGCTCACGTCGATGGCGAGGTAGGAACCGAAGTTGAGAACGAGCATCGCGATGCCGAACCAGGCGAGCGTCGCGCGGGCCCGGCGTCGCGGTGGAGGCGAACTTCGCGCGGATCCGCCCGTTCCCCGAACTGCCGGGAATCGTGCGACGAATCGAAGTGCCGCGGGGAGGTTCATGGCTTGGCTCGGTTCCGCTTCATCCAGGGCACCACGGCCTCCTTCACGATGCGCGCCGTGAACGCATCCGCGCCGGCACCCGCCAGATGATGCCCATCCACCGTCAGTTCATCCGGTACCCAGCTTCGACCATCGAACACGGGCACGCTGTACTCGGCGCTCAGGCGGGCGGTGAGTTCATCGAGTTCGCGCAGGCCAGCGGGGTCGTACCAGCCGAGCCAGTCTTTGGATTCGGGCAAGAGCGCGAGTGCGGGTCGGATTCCTTCCGCCTTGCACACGTCGATCGCGTCGCGGAGGCCGTTCACCCCGCAGCCGTTGGGCCGGTAGCCCTGAAAGTAGTAGGCGTACTGCCCGAGCGCGATCCGCAACAGGAAGGGCTTAGAGGCGGGGTCGGCTTCCTGTACCAGCCTTGTGAAACCGTAATCGTCGGACTCGTGACCGCCGTTGAGTCGCGCGTTGCTCATGAGGAAGAACGGGGCGTAGCGATCGACCATGAGGAAGCGGTACTCGTACCACGGAGCGAGGTATCCGCGCGACCCATGCACGGCGGGATCGGCGGCGGGGAAGCCCATCGCCCGCACCACGGGCAATTCGTCGGGCCGCAGGCGGATGGGGAGCAGCCATCGCGTTTCCGGTGGATCGGGACGTTGGCCAGCCAGGAACGTCGGGTGAATCTCGATGATCGCGAAGTCCGGCTTCACGCCGGCCTTGACGAGCCGTCGCAAATAGATCGCGTTCGTGATCGGCCCCGCACCGGCCTGCCCGAAGTTGAACGCCTCCACGGGTTCCCCGAGTGCCTGCATCAGTTGCATACCCGCGGCTCGGGCATCCACCGCGTTCAAGGTGCGCGAACTTCCAATGAACAGCACGGTCGCGGGACGATTCTCAGGGCCGGCGAAGAACGCGGGATGGTGCTTCAACTGGGCGAACTTGTCGAAGTAGATCGGGTCGCGGAGCGGCGACCGTTCGGTGTCCACAGCCCAGCCGAGCCCGAGTTGAGCGGCCGCGAAGACGGCAACACCCACCGCAATCGCGCTTGCGGCACTCCGGCGCGAGGGCAGGTGCCGCGATGGGCGCGGAGCGACCGTCCGCCTCGGGATGGCAGGAGCGAGTCGCCAGCGAAAGAGAGTCAACCGCATGGAGCGTTCTCGATCATGGACGATTACGGACGAACGGTAGCGCCACTTCACGCGATAACCGATCCGTGAAAGCTTCCGCACCGGGCTTCAGCATGTGATGGCCGTCGCTGAATCCGGAATCGGGCAGCCACTCGCGGGCATCGATCACCTCGCAACCGAGCCCGTTCAAAAAGCCGTGAAGCTTCGCAAGAACCGCGGGCGAGTACATCGCGCGGAAGCCCGAGGATTCCGGCATCAAAACGAGCCTCAAGGCGATGTTCCTCTCGCGGCACAGCGCGACGACATCCACGAGTGCCCGGGCTCCGCCGCCGTTGGGTTCGAGCATTGCCAGGATGTCGCGGTATTCGCCCTTCGCACGCTGCAAACCTTGCTCGTATTCCTCGGGCGTCACGGTGCTGAAGAACGGCGCACCCCAGCCGAACTCGTCGCAACTGCGGCTCCAGTCGAAGCGGAGGTGCCAGGGCTGAGCACTCGGCATGATCCGACCCATGATCGGGAACCGGAGCGCGTAGCACGGCACGAGCATCGATTGCCGCCACTTCCTGTTCACGTCCTCTTCGGGGAAGCCGTAGTGAATCACGCAGTCGAGTTCGTGGTGCCGCATCCGGTCGCCGAAGAAGAACCGCCCTTCGAGCGGTCCGGCTGGCGTGGTCGGACCAGCGGGCAAGTCCGTGAGCGTGGGCGGCAGCACTTCGAGAATGAGCAGGTCGGGGCGATGTCTATCTTCGAGAAGCCGCTTCAAGTAGACGCTGTGCGTGATCGGCCCGGAGGCGGGGATGCCGAAGTTGAACACGACCCCTCGGCCACCGATTTGCTCGCGAACGCGGCCAGCATGGAACGCCGCGGCGGTTCGCGAAGTTCCGAGCATCACGATTCGCGGGCCATCGGGGTGGGCGGCTTCTTGCCGGGCGAGTCGAATTTCCTTGTCCGAGTAGCCCGGATCGCGCACGTAGAACGAGACCTCGGCAACGATCCCGAGGCCGAGTTGCAGCACGACCCCGGCCACGATCGCGACGGCAATCGAAATGGCCGCCTTCCGCCGACGGTTGCCCCGCGCGCGAACGGGCGGAGGCACCGGTCGTTCGGCCCGAACCGCACGGAGCCAGTCGAAGATTCGCGTCGTGAGGTTCACAGAGGATTGAAACCCGGTTTCTGCTTTGGAAACCGGGTTTCTCGTTCCCGGTTAGAAACCCGGTTTCCAAAGCAGAAACCGGGTTTCGAGTTAGAAATCGAAGTAGATGAACCCGCCGCCGCTATCCGGTGCGAGCACCATCGCCAGGCACACGCACACCGCATACCCGACGCCGAGTACCGGTGCGGGCAATCGGTTGTACACGCGCTGCCACAACCCGCGACTCACGATTAGATGGCACACCAGCAGGAACCCCGCCGTGTACCAGAGGCTCCGATTGTGCAGCGGCAACGCCTGGCCCATCGAAATGCTGAACAGCTTCCCGTACATCGCCATGGCACGATCGAAGCCGCTCGTGATCAGGTCCGGCTTGAGCGGGTTCGCGGGCAGATTCGGTTGGAACAAGACCCAGCACATCGAGACGGCGAAGAACGTGAGCACGATGCGGAAGCCCGTTCCCAATGTCGTTTGCAACGCGGCATCGAGTCGCGGCCGCACCTTGCAGAAATCCTTGAACTGCAGGTGGACGATCAACAGAACGCCGTGCGCCACGCCCCAGATCACGTAGCTCCACGCGGCGCCGTGCCACAGGCCGCCGAGCGTCATCGTGATCATCAGGTTGCGGTAGTTCAGCAACTTTCCGCTGCGACTGCCGCCGAGCGGGATGAACAGATAATCGCGCAGCCACGAGGAGAGCGAGATGTGCCAGCGCCGCCAGAATTCACTGACATTCGCTGAGATGTAAGGCATGTTGAAGTTGTTGTTCAACTTGTACCCGAACAAATGGGCGAGGCCGATCGCCATGTCCGTGTAGCCCGAGAAGTCGCAGTAGATGCGAATCGAGTAGGCGAGCACGGCCATCCACACCGCGCCGGTGTTGTACTTGTCCGGCTCGTTGAAGATCGGATCGCAGAACACGGCCATGCGGTCCGCGATGGCCATCTTTTTAAAGACGCCCATGAGGAAGAACTGCACGCCGACTTGCATGCGGACCCAGTTCCAGCGCTTGGGCCGCCGCGTCTGTCGCAGGAAATCCCCGGCCCGCACAATCGGCCCGGACACGAGATGCGGTAGGAACAAAATGAAGAGCAGGAATCGTGGGAAGCTCGTCTCGGCGGCAATCTTGCGGCGGTACACGTCCACCGCGTAGCTGATCGCTTCGAAGGTGTAGAAGCTGATGCCGAAGGGCACGATGAGCCCGAAGAGGTCGAGCTTGCCGTAGCCGGGATCGTAGCCGAAGCCGGTGAGCGCGTTGTGCAGTTCGTTCAGGAAGAAGCCGCGATACTTGAAGTAGCAGAGGATGCCGAGGTTCATCGTGATGCTGGTGATCATGACGGTGCGGCGAAAGCCCTGCCGCTTCGAGAGGTCCATGAGCCGGCCGAACAGATAATCCGCGACCGTGGTGCCCGTGACCAGAAACGCGAGTTCGAAGCTCCAAGCGGCATAAAAGTGGAAGCTGGCGGCGACCAGCACCCAGATGCGTGCCATCTGGAATCGTCGCGGGATCAGCCAGTAGAGTGCGAAGACGCCGAGGAAGAACAGCAGGAACGCCTGGGTATGGAAGAAAGGCTCGGGGAGGAGGTCGTGAACGACTTTGAAGTATTCGGGCGCGGCATTGTAGACCGCTTCCTTGGCCGGTTTATGCGTATCTACGTGTTTGATCAGATCGAGCAGCATCGCCAACCATCCTTGGTCGGGAGAAGAACTGCCGGACTATAGCGGGAAGCGGAAAAACGGGTCAACCCCGTGTGGAAAAGGAGCGAGCTTCTGCTTGCACCGCGCCCGCGCCTCGAATAATCTCTTGGTATCTCACTTGAAAGGACGCACCGATGCAGCACCTCTCCCGCCGGACCGCGATTCGAACCATGCTCGCCGCGGGTGCCGCGCCATTCGTCTGGCGGAAGCACGCTCACGCGGCCCCGAGCGAAACTGTCCTCCACGCCAGTTTCGGCGCGGACGGCATGGCCGGTTCCGACATCGGTTCGCTCACCAACAGCAAGAATCTCAAGCTCGTGGCCGTCGCCGAAGTGGACAAGAATCGCCTCGGCATCCTCAAACGCTTCCCCGACTGCAAAGTGTACGAAGACTACCGCGTGCTGTTGGACAAGGAGAAGGATCTGAACTCGGTGAACGTGTCGACGCCGGACCACATGCACGGTTCGATCGGGATGGCCGCCATGCAACGTGGGCTGCACATGTACGGCCAGAAGCCGCTGACGCAGACGATCTTTGAAGCGCGACGGCTCGCCGAGTTCGCGGCCGAGAAGAAGCTCATCACGCAAATGGGCATTCAGATTCATTCGAACCGCAAGCACAAGCTCGTGGTGAAGTTGATCCACGATGGCGCGATTGGCAAGGTGAAAGAAGTCCACTCGTGGAGCGGCAAATCGTGGGGCGACACGAAGCCCAAGCCCGCGAAGGAAGACAAGGTTCCCGCGAATCTGAACTGGGACCTCTGGCTCGGCGTCGCCTCGGAACGACCCTTCATCCAGGGCTACTACCATCCGGGTGAATGGCGGAAGCGGCTCGACTTCGGCACCGGCACCTTCGGCGACATGGGTTGCCACATTCTCGATCCCGTCTTCGGGGCACTCGGCGTCGGCAACCCGCTGAGTATCCGCTCCGAACTCCCCGGGCCGAACGCTTATAACTGGTCGCTGGACGTGCAGGTGAAGTACACATTCCCCGGCACCCAGTACACCACCGACACCGTGGATCTCACTTGGTACAACGGCAACGCGCGACCGCCGGAAGACGTGGTCAAGCACATCGGCAAACTCAAACTCGACGGCCAGGGTTCGATCCTGATCGGTACCGAGGGCGTGATGTACTCGCAGTACGACTCGGGGAACACGCCGATCCTGCTGCCGACCGAGAAGTTCGTCGACTTCAAGATCCCGGACGAGAAGAACGCGGACCACTACCTCCAGTTCGTGGAAGCGGTTCGTGGCAACGGCAAAACGTCGGCCCCATTCAGCTACGCGGGTCCGCTCACCGAGATGGTGCTGCTCGGTTGCCTGGCCACGCGCTTCCCCAAGACCGATCTCAAGTGGGACACGAAGGCGCTGAAGGTGACGAATGTGTCGGAAGCGAACGCCTTCGTCCGCCGCACGCCGCGGAAGGGCTTCGAGGTGCCGGGGCTGGGTACGTAATCGCGATCACGGCTTGCGGAGGCGATGATGGCGACGTTAAGCTGACGGAGGCTCGGTGAACGTACACGAGATTATCGATCGCGCGATTGAAGAGAACCGTTGGCGGGAGCGGGTTCTTCTGGGCTTTGCGATCCTCTTCGTCGCCCTAGATCACCCTGGCTGAATCCATGTGCCACCAATCAAGGAAAGTGCCAGACTCCTTCAGCCCATAACCCGCTTCAGAGCGGACCCTGCCGAGCAGAG
>JAYTGN010000088.1:0-16877 GCA_043733485.1 Gemmataceae bacterium | reverse complement strand
GGGTTGCATCTCCAACCCGGCGACTCACGTCGCCGGTTCGCCAAGTAGGCTTTTCGATGGTGAGATTGTGATCGTCAGTAGTCAACCGCCACGGAGCGGCCGTGACGGCCGCGCTCCCAGGTGTCACTTCCCCGCGATCTTCAAGTAGGCAAACAAGTCCGCCACTTCTTGCTTCGTGAGTTTCTTCTCCATCTCCTCGGGCATGAGCGAGAGCTTCGTCGAACGCAGCGATTCCAGATCCTTCCGCAGAATCGTGTCGTCCACGCCGTCGGCCCGGCGAAGCGTGATGCTCGTCGGCGTTTCGGTCGCCACGATGCCGAGCAGAATGCGGCCATCGAGCGTGACCGCCTGGTAGTTCACGTAGCGCGGATCGACCTCGCGGTTCGGGTCGAAGAGCGAGACGAGCAGGTCTTCACCGGACTTGTTGGGTAAGGCCGCGAGCAGGTTCGGGCCGACGTCGAAGCCGACGCCATCGAGTTTGTGGCACGCGGCACAGTTCATCTTGAAGACCCCCCTGCCCTTCTCCGCGTCGCCCTTCAGTTCGAGCGAACCCGCGTACTCCATCACGACCTTGGCGCGGTCCGCGTTCACGCTCGCTTTCAAAATCGCCTCCGCTTTCGCGCGAACGGCGGCGTTTGGGTGCGTCTTCAAAAGCGTCGCGCGGGCCGGGTCGAGCTCGCTCGGCGACACCAATTTCTTCTCGATGGCGTCGAGCAACTTCAGGACGCGGTCGGGTCGCGCCACGAGCGCATCGAGCACTTCGCGGCGAAGTGCCGGCCCGTACCCGGACCACTTCGCCAGCAGCAGTTCGCCGACTTTCGGATCGGTGTGTGAAGCGAGACTGCGCACGGCGGCGAGTTGCAGGTCGCCGGGCGAGGTGGCCACGAGCGCCTCGGCCAGTGCGGAGTCCGCGAGTTCGAATGGACCCATTCCAAGTAGGCTCGCAGCCGCCACGCGATCCGCATCGGAAACGGATTCGTCCTTCACGGTGGTGGCAGCTTTCTCAAAGCGACCGCGAAGCTTGACCATGACGGGTGCCGCACCGGCTGGCGGGTTGGCCCACCAAGTTGCGAGCGGCTTCTTCCCATTGCGAGTGCCCTGTCCCAGGCCATCGAGCAAGGCGGCAGCACTGGCGGCACCGCCCTTCCCTTCCGCGATCAGCGTCAAGACTCGGACGATCTCGGCTTCGTCGCCCTTCGCGCCGGTCATCGCCGCGAGCTTTACGAGAACCGGTGCCGAGTCTTTTGCTTCGATGAGTTCTTCGATCAAAGCCGCGTTGCAATGCGCGGCAGAACTCAGCGCCGCGGTTTGGATCCACGGGTCGGTGGCGTCCTTCACCAATATCGCCGCGAGGAGTTTGGCTGCGCCTTCCGGCGACATTGCGCCAGCACTCAGCGCCAGTTGAAACCGCACGCGCGGCTCCGGATCGTCGATGAGCTTGGCGGCGCGCGCACGCAGTTCCGGCGACTTCGCGAAGAACTCTTCCGAAAGCCGCAGTGCTTGCTCGCGCATCCCAGGCGCAGGATCGTCGAACGCGGGAAGTAAGTCTACCGACGTGAGTTCTCCGAGACCGTGCAGCGTCCAAAGCAGATTTGCATGGCCGGGCTTGCCGCTCGCGTTGGCCAGCCGTTGACGGACACGCGCGGCGGCAGCTTTCGCCTGGCGCTCGACGATTAGTCGCTGCGCGGTGAGACGCCGAGTCGAGTTCGCACTCAGAAGATCTTCAACCAGGTGTACGGCTCGATACCAACTCAGGTCCGGCAACCTCGTCGGCTTGAAGCCCTCCGGCGCGATCCGCCAGATGCGACCGCGGCCGCGGCTCTCCAGGTTCAACTTTTTCTTGATGTCGTCGGGGAGCGACAGCGGCGTCTCGATCACCTCGCGGTAGAAGTCGAGCACGTAGATCGCGCCGTCTGGCCCGAGCGTGAGGTGAACTGGCCGAAACCAGTTGTCCGTGGAGGCGAGGAACTCGGAGTCGGGATCGACGCGCTTCGCCGAGAAGACGCTCCCCTTCCCCACCAGCACCTCGCGATGGATCAGGTTGTTCGCGGGATCGCAGACGAAATTGTTGCCGCGGTAAGCTTCGGGGAAGAGATCCGCGGTGTAGATGAGTGGGCTGCACGCCGAGGTGATGAACCCACCGGGCACGAGTTCGGTGGTCGGGAATCGCTTGGCGTCGGGGCTGCCGGCGCGGCGAGTCGTGCGTTCGACGCGCCACGGCTCGAACGGGCTGATGCGGAACACCTTCGCCGCCGCGCCGTGTTCGGGGATGTTGATCGTGACCTGCGACACGGGCAGGTACGGATTGCGGCGCAGGTAGTGATCGGGCAGCACGATTTGTTTGAGGTGCTCGCTGTTCGTGGCGGTGAACCAGTGCTGATAGTCGTCGGCGGTGAGGCCGTATTGGCCGCCGCCCGAGGTCGGTTCGAGGCTCGCGGGCCGCCACGGTTGGAAGCGCAAGCCGCGACCGCGCAGCGAAACGGTGGGCGCGTCCGGCTTCTCGCCGGACGAGATGATGCCGCCGTCGTTGCCCGCGACTCCGTGGATCCAATTGTCCAGTCCCCACTGCAAGCCGTTGACCATCTGCTGGATATTGGCGAGGTTGAAGCCCGTGTAGAGCACGGTGGTTTTGTCGGCCTTGCCGTCGCCGTCGGTGTCTTCGAGGTAAAGGATGTCCGGGGCGACGGCGACGAGCAGGCCGTTCTTGTAGGGCGTGATGCCCATCGGGAAGCGGAGGCCTTCGGCGAACACGTGGCTCGTTTCGAAGACGCCATCGCCATCGCGGTCTTCGAGGCACTTGATCTTGCCTCGGGTCTCTTTGCCGGTGCCGATGCCGCCGTTGGGGTAGCCTCGCATTTCGCAGACGAAGAGCCGGCCGTGCTCGTCGAAGCACATAGCCACCGGATCGACAATATCCGGCTCGCTGGCCGCGAGTTCGATTGTAAAGCCTTTGGCGATCTTGAACGTCGCGCGTTCACCCTTGGGCGAGAGTGGGTCTGCAAGCACCGCGGAACAAAACAAGAGTGTGACCACGGAACACACGGAACACACGGAAAAAAACAGCGAACTAAAGCGCCGGGGTCGATAATTAAAGGCCATGATATTCCTTGTTCCTTGTCTTGTTTTGTCTGTTTCCGTGTGTTCCGTGTATTCCGTGGTGAGAAACTTCTTCACTTCTTGAGCAGTTTCGACATCGCCTTCAGGATCAGTTCTTCCGAATCGGAACTCGTGAGTGCCACGGTCGGCTCGTAGCCGCCTTCGAGGTAAGCCTTCGCGGTCGGGATGTAGCCGGGGCCATCGTCGCCGTAAGCGACCACGTGAACCGCGGCATCGGGGCGCAACTTCGGCGCGGCCAATTGATACTCGATGAACGCTTCGCCGGGCAAGAAGAGTGTCAGGACTTTGCCGCCGAAGTCGAGGCAGTTCAGTTCGATGGGCACCTCGGCGCGCTGGAGCCAGGCCAGTTGATAGGCACAGTTGTTGCGCCGGGCGGCGGTCGTCTTTGGATCGTCGAGTACCTTCTGGCTGGCCTCGGCACCGAATGCGGCTTCCTTCCGCGGCAAGAATTTGACCGGCTCGAAGCGCCAATCCCAACTCGTGACGGCCTGACGTTTCGTCTCCTTCCACGCTCCAACAATCGCCGCATAGATTCGGTCGCGGAGTACGGGACGGTTCTCTTTCGATCCGTCGTTGTACTTGCCCGCGGTCACGTTCCCGCCGCATCCGTTGAAGTAAATTTGGAAGACCTTCTCGTCTTCATCTTGTCGCTTCTGGCGAGCGAGGCCGCAGAAATCCGCACTCACGCGGCCGTCGCCGTAGTAGCTCATCGGGTGGCAAGCGTAGGTGTGCATCGCCGCGAGCGGCTTGTCGCCGTTCCAGAAACTCAGCGTCCGCAGCATCGGGTCGATGAGCCCTTCCGGTTCGCTTCGCATCTCCTCCGACTTGGTCGCGCTCGTGCGGGTGAACTTCACTTTGCCGTCCACGACGATCCGTCGATTGGATGCGACCTGCTCCACCTTCGCCGCACCGGTTCCGATGTGGGTGAACTCGCGAGCCTTGGGAAGTGCTGCCTTCAAGGCCTCGGCGGATCGCTTCACGCAGTCGTCGAAATACTTCAAATCGAGGGACTTGGCCGAACCGGCGGCGGCGATCAACTTCTCGGCCTCGGTATCCGCGAAGGGTGCGTTGTGCGGATGCACCGCGTGGAGCGAGACGTGTTCGGGCGTGGTGTGGGCCGCATCGGCGAGGGCTTTTCGCCACGTGCGGAAGGCCTCGTTGCGGATGCCAGTCCAGTCCACGGCACAAAGCACGACGGGCTTACCGGCACCGAGCAAGACGATTCCGAGCGCCTTGAGTGGATCGTCGACGCCGCGCACGGCATCGATCCAGCCGCCGCACAGCGGGTGGCCGAGCGGCGGAGTCACGTCGCATTCAAAGGTCGCAATGTGGAATGATGCCATGAGAATTAACCACAGAGACACAGAGACACAGAGAAGATGAAGGATACTGCCTTTGAACTTCAGTTGCCTTTGTTTTCTCTGTATCTCTGCGACTATCGACATTCAGGAATCAATAGGCACCTGTGTCTTGGCGAACCGGCGACGTAAGTCGCCGGGTTGGAGATGCAACCCGGCGACTAACGTCGCCGGTTCGCCAACTCCGTCAGATGTTCTTCTTAAGAGGCACGTAGCGCCACACGAGGGCCGCGAGGATCAACGCTCCGCCGATCAGCATCGGCACGGTCGGGGCGTCCTTTTCCGGAGTCATGAGGTAGGCCCAAAGCGGGTTCAAGAGCGGTTCGACCAGCGTAATGATGCCCGCTTCCTGCGGCGAAAGCACGCGTAATCCCCGGGCAAAAAGCCAATAGGGAATCGCCATCTGAACCAGGCCATAGACGGCGAGCACCGCGAACTGCGCGGCAGATGGTGCGCTGGCCCACGTCCAGAATTCCGTTGGGCCGAAGGCGAGGAGCACGTAGAGGCCGAGGGCGACGGCGCTGCCGACGAGGTTGAGCGAGGTGAGCCAGGCTGCGGATTCGGCGCGCAGGATTCGCAGGAAGATCATGACCCCGGCATACGTGAAGCCGCTGCCGACGCCCATGAGCAGGATGAGCACCTGAGTGCGTTCTTCGGTCGAAGGCAAGTCGTGCGGCCAGTTCCCGATCACGATCACGAGCGCGCCCATGCCGCCGAGGAACACCGCTTGCCAGCCGCGTCGATCGGCCGTTTCCTTCAAGATGAACACGGCAAACAGATAGACCCAGACCGGCGCCGTGTTCTGGAGGAAGATCGCATTCGCCGCTGGCCCGAGGGCAAGGGCCGACATGTACAGGCCGCTCATCACGGCGAACGTCGCCACCATGCCGAGCATCGCCGGCCGAAATCGCACGTCCACCTTGCGGACGAGGAGCAGCATCGCGATTCCGCCGAAGAGGCCTCGATAGAAGGCAATTTGAAGCGGTTCGAGTTTCGGTTCGTGGAGTTCGAGTTGCAGCGTGGTCGCGAGCGAACTCGGTTCGCGGAGGAAGCGCATGAAGAAGCTGCCGGAACTCCAGAGCACGGCCGCGAGGACGAGACAGGCCCGGGCCTGGAATACGGTCGGGGCCGATGCAGGCATTTCGCGCGGTTCCAGGAAAAGTTACTGCGGGGAGGCGGGAGCTAGGCCGATGGCGGCGATCGCGCCGACGGCGAGCGGCACGATTCGATGCGGCTTCGACGGCACATCCGCTTCGCGAAACGGGACGAGCGGCAAATCCACTCGCGTTGCGAGCTCCGGGTTCGGCGACTCCACGAACACCGCGACATCCGACGTTCCGCTCGGCGCGAACGAAGGCAGCTTGGTGGCCAGACCCGTCGCTTCCAGCGCTTCGATCAGGGCCGTCGCCGTCTGGTAGCGTTCGCGCGGATCGCGAGCCAGCATCTTCGCGACGATCGCAGCCACGCTGGCCGGCACCGATTCATTCAGCTTCTCGATGCGAACGAACGCATCGTGTTCCTTCTCCCGGTTGATCTCCTCGTGGGTCGAACCGCCGAACGGCACCTGCCCCGTGAGCAAGTGATAAAGCGTGGCACCGAGAGCGAAAATGTCGCTGCGGCCATCCACCAGCGAGGCGTTCAGGGCCTGCTCGTAGGGCATGTAGTATGGGGTGCCGACACCCTGGTTCAGCGACGTGAGGTGCGAGTCGTCGCTGAGGCGTTTGGTTAAGCCGAGGTCGGCCAGCTTGGCGGTGCCGTCGGGGTGGAGCAACACGTTGTCGGGCTTCACGTCGCGATGGACGTAGTTGCGACCGTGGAGAAACTGCAACGCTCGGCCAATATCGATTCCGATTTTTACGGCCATGCCGACGGGAATTCGACTCAGTTGCGTGAGTGCGGTATGGGCGCTCGGGCCGTCGATGAACTCCAGCACGAGGTAGTGCTTGTTCGCCTCCCGATCGAAGCCCGCCGCATAACCCTGCACGATGTTCGCGTGTTGGAACAGGCGGCTGAGCCGAGCTTCGCGGTAGAAGCGATTGACGAATTCGGATTGCGTGGCGAGGTGGTCGGCGAGCAGTTTCACGGCCACCGCTCGTCGCGCCGGCACGTCGTAGCTGAGAAAAACGGTACTCATCCCGCCTTCGCCCACGGTGCGCAGCAGTCGATACCCACCGACAGAGCGAGGCTCGTCGGATGGGCTCGAATTGCGGCGGAGTTCGTCTTCCGCGGGCATCAACAATCTCCCCGGACGCGGTTCGGGCAAGCCGCGTACGCTACTAAAGGCCACGTTTTTTGGTTTGCTGGAGGATACTGGTCGGATCGCGGCGAGTCGATCGAGGATTAACGAAATTACTTTAACCGGTTCGCGAGTGCCTCGCAAGCAATAACGTTCGGAGAAGGCATTCGTTTCACCCGAGAGGTTCTGGAGTGGCGAAGGCTTCCAGCTGGAAGCCGGAACCACCAGTGGCACCGTGCTTCCAGCCGGTGCAGCCTCACAGGAAGAACGCCAGTGGGGGACATACTGCCACGGCCATCCATCGCTGGAAACCACCAGATGATGCTCGAGGGCACACCAAAGTCTTCGTGCTGCAAGTCGCGAAATCGCATACAACGGTATCGCACTCTCCATCACCCCATCCCGGAATCACCATGACCCGCCGGTCGTGTTCGCTCGCGATTGCGATTGCACTCGCGACATCTTCGCTCGTCTCGGCACAAAATGCCGCCGACCTGAAACCGACGGCCTACGCGATTCGCGATGCGCGGGTCGTCGTCGAGCCCGGCACCATCATCGAGAAGGCCACGATCGTGGTCCGCGATGGGCTGATCGTCGCGGTCGGCCCCGATGTCGCCATCCCGCCCGATGCCCTCGTGACGGAAGGGAAAGGGCTCACCGTTTATCCGGGGTTCCTGGATGCGGGCAGCCCGCGCGGCTTCGACCCGGCGCTGCGCCGTTCGCTCGCCGGGCCGCCGGCCGTGGAGGAAATCGCCGCCGATGCGCTGGTCGCGACCAAGCCAGACAACCGCAAGGGGCTCACGCCCGAGTTCGCGATTCAGACCGCGCTGAAGCTCGATGAAGATGCCGTCGCTCCCTGGCGTCGGGTCGGGTTCACGGCGCATCTCGTCGCGCCGGATGGCGGCTACCTCTCGGGAACGAGCGCCCTCGTGAGTCTGAGCGGCGCGGTTCCCCGTGATGCGATCCTCCGCGGGCCGGTCGCCTTACACGCTCGCTTCGGCCGCGTGATGGGTGGTGATTACCCCAGCGCGCTCATGGGCATCGTCGCTCACAATCGGCAGACGATGCTCGATGCTGGTTGGTTGAAGCGGCAGTGGGCGGCGTTTGAAGCTCGTGGCCGCACCGGGAAGCGACCCTTCGCCGACCCGTGCTTGGAAGCACTCTGGCCCGCACTCGAAGGCAAACTGCTGGTCGCCTTTGAAGCCGACTCGCCGGATCAGATTCACCGGGCTCTCGACTTTGCCGAAGAGTTCAAGTTGAAGCCGATTATCGTGGGCGGCCGCAACGCCTGGAAAGTGGCCGACCGACTGAAGGCCAGCAACGTGCCCGTGATTCTACGGCTCGACTTCGCCACCGGAGGCGATCGCGAATCGGACCTGTCCGTGCGGGTGCGGGAAGATCGCGAACGCATCCGACAACTTGAAGTGGCCTGTGCCGCGGAGTTGCACAAGGCCGGGGTGAAGTTCGCGTTCACGACCAACGGCCTCGCGGTGGCGAAGTTCCGCGACAACGTCCGCAAGGCGATTGCGGCGGGCCTTCCCGCCGACGCCGCGCTGGCGGCTCTCACGCGCGATGCCGCCGAGATTCTCGGTGTCGCGCCTCAAGTCGGCCGTATTACCAAAGGCCGTTCAGCTCACCTCGTCGTCACCGACGGCGACTTCCAGGTCGCGAACACCAAGTACAAGTTTGCCTTCTCGGATGGCGTGCGGTTCGACCTCGACGAGAAGGCCGCACCGCCCGCCGGGACCGGCGCGATCGATGTGCCGATCGTCTCGAAGAAAGGGCCGCGGAACCAACCCAAGACGGATGAAGCCACGCCGGCCCCCAAGACGCTGCCTCCCACGGCACCAGCACCTAGCGAACGCCGGGCAGATCGGACCGCGTTCAACGGCAACACCTTCCGCGCCGTCATTCCCTTCCTCGACGGCATCGAAGCTCCGACCACTGAAACCGAGGCCGACCGCATCCCGAAGTTGAAGACCGGCGGCGACGTCCTCATTCGCAACGCCACGGTGCTGACACTCGCCGGGAAGACGTTACCGAAGGCGGACATTCTCGTTCGCGGCGGCAAGATCAAGGCCATCGGTGCGAACCTGCCGAGCGAGAAAGGCGTGACCATCATCGATGCGGAGGGGCTCTTCGTGATGCCCGGGATCATCGACACGCACTCGCATTTCGCCATCAGCGGCGGCGTGAACGAGGCCACGCTTTCCGTGGTTCCCGAGGTCCGCGTTCGCGATGTGATCGATTCCGAAGACGTGCAGATTTACCGCGCCCTCGGCGGCGGAGTCACCACGGCCCGCCTGCTCCACGGCAGCGCCAACGTCATCGGTGGTCAAGACGCCGTCGTGAAAATGAAGTACGGCCTCTCGGCCAAGGAGATGCTCGTTCCCGACGCACCTCGCGGCGTCAAGTTCGCCCTCGGCGAGAACGTGAAGCGCACCGATGGCCGCTTCCCGAACAGCCGCCTCGGGGTTGAAGCCGTACTCGTGCGCTCCTTCACCGAAGCCCTTACCTACCAGAAGAAGTGGGACGCCTACGAGAAGAGCAAGAAGACCGATAGCCCGCTCTCCGAGCCGCGCCGCGACCTGCGACTCGAAGCCTTGGCCGACGTACTCGCCGGCGATCTCCGCGTTCACTCGCACTGCTACCGCTCGGACGAAATCCTGATGCTGCTCCGCGTCGCGGACAAATTCGGCGTGAAGGTTCGCTCGCTGCAACACGTCCTCGAAGGCTACAAGGTCGCTCCGGAAATCGCGGCCCACGGCGCGAGTGTCAGCCTCTTCAGCGATTGGTGGGCCTACAAGATCGAGGCCTTCGACGCGATCCCGTATGGAGCTAAATTGCTTCGCGATGCGGGGGCGAGCGTCTGCTTGAAGTCGGACGACAACGAACTGATGAGGCACTTGAACCAGGAAGCCGCCAAGCTTGTGAAGTACTGCGAATTCACGCCGGAGGAGGCACTCCACGCCATCACGCTGAACCCGGCGAAGCAACTCGGGCTCGATTCCCGCCTCGGCACCATCGAGGTCGGCAAAGACGCGGACCTCGCCCTCTTCACCGGCCACCCGCTGAACTCGTTCAGCCGTTGCGAGATGACCATCATCGAAGGCGAAGTGTTCTTCCAACGAACCGAGAAGCTCAACACTCGTGCTGCGGCGAGGGCGGAACCCGAGCCGCAGCACGCGAAGTTCAAGGCCCTTCCGGAACTGCCCAAGGGCACGTATGCGATTCACGATGCGATGGTTCACTCGCCGGGCAAGCCCGCGTTCACCGGCACCGTGGTCGTCGATGCCCTCAGCGGCAAGGTGACCAAGGTCGCGAAGACCGGCACCAAGCTCGAACTGACGGCTGGCACCCACATCGTCGATGGCACCGGACTGCACGTGTACCCGGGCATGATCGACTCGGCCACCGTACTCGGGCTCGTCGAGATCGAATCGGCCCGCGAAACGAACGATTCCCGCGAAGGTGGCGACTTCCAACCCGACCTCCGTGCCAGCGTCGGCATCAATCCCGATTCCGAACTCATCCCAGTCACGCGTGCCAACGGCATCACAACCGTGGTCACGCGGCCCTCAGGTTCTCTGATGCCGGGTCAGGGCTCGCTCATCAACCTCGCGGGTTGGGTGCCGGCCGAGATGGTGGTGATCGACGCGCTTTCGCTGCACATCGAGTATTCGGGCGAACCGGGTCGCCGTGGGTTCAATCCGTTCGGTGCGGAGGATGAAGCCGAGAGCCCCGCCGCGAAGTTTCGCCGCGAAGAGAAGCTCACGCGCATGAAGGAACTGTTCGAGACGGCTCGGCGTTACGATGCCTCGAAGAAGGCCGGGCTCGCGATTGTCGCGAACCCGCGGCTCGAAGCACTGCTTCCGTACGTTCGCGGCGAGAAGCCCGTCGTGTTCACCGCGGATCGCAAGACCGATATTTTGGCCGCGCTCAAACTCGCGGACGATTTGAAGGTGAAGCCGATCATCAGCGGCGGCACCGAGTCGTGGAAGGTGGCTGCGGAGTTGAAGAAGCGCGACGTGCCGGTGATCCTCGGGCCGATCATGGCGCTGCCCCGCGAGATCGGCGAGAAGTACGACTCGGCGTATACGGCGGCCGCGAAACTGCACGAAGCCGGCGTGCGGTTCTGCATCCGCTCCGCCGGTTCGAGCAACGCCCGCAACCTGCCTTATGAGGCCGCGATGGCCGTCGCCTACGGCTTACCGCCCGAGGAAGGTTTGAAAGCCGTCACGCTTTATCCGGCTCAGATCCTCGGCGTCGAGAAAATGTTCGGCACCATCGAGGAAGGCAAGAAGGCCAACCT
Organism: Gemmataceae bacterium; assembly: GCA_043733485.1. GTDB lineage: Bacteria > Planctomycetota > Planctomycetia > Gemmatales > Gemmataceae > Urbifossiella. Next base: position 5,854 of record JAYTGN010000088.1, on the reverse strand, counting down.
CGTGATCGCCAACGGCGACATCCTGCAAGCTTCGACGCAGGTGCTTTCAGTGTTCATCGAAGGCCGACCGTTCGAGCCGGTGAACAAGCAGACGAAGCTCTTCGACAAGTACCTCAAGCGCCTGAATGAGGTGAAGTCCGCCGAGACGCCGCCGAAGCTCGAGCCGAAGCGCTGATCGCCCGGCTACTTGATCGCCTCGGCCTCGACGGGCACCGTCACCGTGGCACCGCCGTCGAGGTCCGTCTTCACCCGCAGGTCGCGGTCGAGGGCGTCGGGCTTCTTGCGATCGAACTTCACGGTGAGCACTTGAACGGGCAGGGCGGTTCCCGCCGTTGTGGGAAGTTCGACCGTCACGCCTTCGCCCGCGCCCTCCACGCTGAGCACTTTGAAGGGCTTCGCCGCGCGGATGAGAACGCGCTGCGTGCCCGATTGCCCGATGGCCACGTTCTCCATTCGCACGCGGGCCGGAGCCACTTCCAACGGCGGCGCGATCGTGCCGGTGACGGTCACCTGTATCAGCGGGTTGGCCGGGTCGTTGGTCTTCAAGCTGATCTGCTCGGAGATCGAACCAGCGGGCGCGTTGGGCTTGAGGCCCACGGTCACGAGGTACTCGACGCCGCCGCGGAGCGGCCCGCCGCGGCTCGTCTCCGCGATCTGCACGTCCAGGGCCGCCGGGGTCGCCGCCACTTCCGTCACCTTCCAGTCGCGGTTCCGGCCCTTGTATTCGAGCTTCACGGACAGGCTGGGCTTGGTGCCTTGCGGCACGGTCCCGAAGATCACCGCGCCGGGGTTCACCGTCACATCGGTCTTGCTGTTGGCCGAAACGCGGATCACGGCCGTCGAGAGAAACTTCGGCCCGAACGTCACGTAAACGGTCTGCGAATTCGTGCCCACGAACTTACCGGAGTTCATCGTGACCGTGAGTTCGCCGGTCTCGTTCGGCTTGAGCACCTTGGACATGGGAACGTAATCGAGGCAGGTGCAACTCTTCCGCACGTCGGTGATCTGCATCGGCACGTCGTAGATGTTGGTGATGGTGAAGGTGCGCGTGCAAATCGTGCCGTGCGGGACGTCGCCGAAGTTGTACTGGATCATCTCGGGCGGCGGTTGGTCGCGGTCCTTCTCGATGTTGGGGAGGAAGAACTTGTTGGCCCAGGGTGCGGGTTGGGCGGATTGCGCGGGCTGGGCCGAGGGTGCGGGCGGTTGTCCGCTCCCGGATGCCGACAGGCCGATTACCATCGCCGCCGCAAGACCGAAATGCCGCTTCATTCGACCGCCTCCTGATGATCTCGTGTGCGCCGTTTGGCCGTCCTGGCCGGGCGCGACCGTGCATCCTATGCATCGGTCGATGTCCGGTGTTTGGTACGGAGTCGAAGTGGAGTTCGCGCGAGAAGTGGCCGTCGGGCGTGAGGCGATTGACGGTTCTGGCGGCTGGACGTGAGGGCGTTAGTGGCGTCGAATCCGGCGCAAGTGGCACGACTTACCCTGGAGCATGGGCGTGCCAACCATTCTTGGACTTTTGCCAACCGGAACAAATCGAAGCTGGGTGTGTGAAACCCTCGCTTGCGCGTCGGGCTAACAATTCGATACCCGCCCACTACGCCAACTGGCTTCCAAATCCTCTCTTTCGATCCTTTTTTCACTCAAGTCTCAACCCGACGCCCCCAGTCTGCCGAAAACGGTTGTGACGCTTATTCCGCGCAATGTAGGAGTCACGGATGACGACCAAGCGGTTCTCCATGCGGGTGCTGGCCACGCTCACCCTGTGGGCTGGATTCGGACTGTCGGCGTTCGCCCAGCTCCCCTCGCTCCCGCTGGACAAGGCCTTTGAAACGAAGCCGCGGCAACCCGGCGTCGCCATCGCCACGCCCACGCCGGAGCAGATGGCTCGCCACAAGGTCGAACCGATCAAGAACAAGGATCAGGTCGTCATCGGCTACGTGGTTCGCGATGCCGAGGGGAAGCCCGTCCGCCAGTTCGTGAGCTACGACGGCAAGAATTTCAACATCGTGGCCTTCTACGTGAACGGTCAGGAAGCGTACCGCGAAACGTACCCGCCGGCCCCGACCGAACCCTACCAGTTCCGCTGGCTCGGGCCCAACGGCGGCAAGTGGGGCCTCGACAAAGACCGCGACGGTAAGGTCGATGAATGGGTCGTTATTTCTCCGGAAGAAGCGAGTCAGGAAATTCTCCAGGCCGTACTCACCCGCGATCCGAAGCGCCTCGAAGCGCTGCTGCCCAGCGAAGAAAACCTCAAGGGCGTTGGGCTTCCGGCCGCGGAGATCGCCCGCATCAAAGAGAAGTCCGCTGGGGCAATCAAGCGGATGGGCGATGCCGCGGTCGCGCTCAAGCTTTCGCCCGAAGCGAAGTGGGTTCACCTCGAACTCGGCATTCCACAGACCACGCCCGCCGACGCCTTCGGCGGCCGCGACGATCAAATCGTTCACAAGAACGGCACCATCCTCATCCAGGACGGCAAGGAGACGAAGTTCCTCCAGACCGGCGAACTGATCATGATCGGCCGCTCGTGGAAATTGGTCGAAGGGCCGACTGCGGGGCCGGGCGGGTTGGAAGCGAACAGCGGTGGCAACACCGGTGACGCACCGCAGGTGACGCCCGAGATCGCGGAACTCGTCGCGCAACTCGACGCGATCGACAAGACCGCGAGCGGCCTGAAGCCGGACGAGATGCCGATCTACTACTCGAAGCGGGCGGCGATTCTCGAACAGATCGTGCAGAAGCTCAAACCCGAGCAGCAGACCGGCTGGGCGAAGTTGCTCATCGACAGCCTCGCGAACGCGGCCGATGGCGGTACTGAAGGCAACCCATCGCAGTTGCGGCTCAAGCAGTTGAAGGACGCGTTCGTCGCGACGCCGCAGAACCCGCTCGGGCCATATGCGGCGTTCCGGCTCATCAGCGCCGAGAACGGCATCCTGATGGCGAAGGCCAAGACGGGCCCGGAGATCAACTCCGCGCAGGACAAGTATCGGACCGCGCTGGAAGCCTTCGCGACGGCCTTCCCCAAGAGCGAGGACGCCTCGGAAGCCGTGATCCGCCTCGCGATGTCGTACGAGTTCCTCGGCGGCAAGGACGGCGAAGCGAAGACGAAATTGTGGTGCGAGTACCTGCTCAAGAACTACGCGATGGATACCCGTGCGGCGAAGGCGGCTGGGATCGTGAAGCGGCTCGATTGCGAAGGCAAGCCGCTCGAAATCGCCGGCACGAACATGGCCACGGGTCAGCCGTTCAACGCACAGCAACTCGCAGGCAAACCCGTGATCGTGTTCTACTGGGCGAGTTGGAGCCAGACGCTTACCGAGGATGCGAAGAAGCTGAAGGAACTGGCCGCGACCTACGGGCCGAAGGGGCTCGAGATCATCAGCATCGCGCTGGACGACGAGGCGAAGGCGGCCGGCGATTCGATCCAACGGTTGGGCCTGCCCGGCACCCATTTGCACGCGGGCGGCCTGGATAAGAGCCCGTTGGCGACGAGCTACGGGATCCTCGTGGTGCCGCATCTGTTCGTGGTCGGCAAGGACGGCAAGATCATCAAGCGGAACGGCGAAGTGACCACGCTCGAAGACGATGTCAAGAAACTGACCATGCCGTGATTTGAAACCCGGTTTCTGCTCTGGAAACCGGGTTTCTGGTGCCCAACAAGAAACCCGGTTTCCAAAGCAGAAACCGGGTTTCAACCCGTCCATACGAACGGCTGTTTCGGAATCGCTTCCAACTGAAACAGCGGCAACAATTCCCGCGCCGAAATCGGTTCCGGTTTCGGCAGCCAACCGCACGACCAAGCGAGCAAGCCGAGCAGTTCCTCGGACGGACTCTCGAGCGCGTCGCTTCCGTCGAGAAGAGCGGGCGGGACGCCCGCGCTCCCAGGGCTTCGCAGCGTACTCAGCCGCGTGTCGCCGTGGCGTTTCGCGAGTCGCCGGCCGTCTTCGCCTACGACGAGCGGCACGTGCGCAAAGCTCGGCGCTTCCAATCCCAGAGCACGATAGAGCAAGATCTGCCTCGGCGTCGAGGGAACCAAATCGCCGCCGCGAATCACCTCGGTGATGCCCATCGCGGCGTCATCGACGACTACCGCAAGCTGATACGCCGGCGTGCCCGCGGACTTCCACACCACGAAGTCGCCGCCCACCTGCTTCAAGTCGATCCGCACTTCTCCCAGAAGCCGATCCACGAACGCAGGCGACTCGCTCACGCGGAAGCGCCAAGCGAACGGCACGCCGTTCAACTTGTCGGCATCCTTCGCGCAACGATGGGCACAGGTACCGGGATAAACGGGGCCTTCGTGCTCGGCGTGCGGGGCGCTCGCTGCCGCCGCGATGTCCGTTCGCGTGCAGGTGCAGGGGTAAACGAGTTCCTTCTGCTGTAATTGTTCGAGTGCGGCTTCGTAATGTGCGAGCCGGGCAGTTTGCACAACGGGTTCGCCATCCCAATCGAGGCCGAGCCAGCGAAGATCCTCCAGGGCTTGTTCCGCAGCACCGGCTTTGACGCGCGGCGAATCGATGTCCTCAATGCGGAGTGCGACCGAGCCGCCCTGCGACCGCGCCGAGAGCCACGCGATGAGGTACGTGCGAGCATTGCCGACGTGCTGCGCGCCGGTGGGCGAAGGAGCGAGGCGGCCGCGTGCGTTCATATTTAGCCCGCCGTTTACGGCGGGTTTGCGAAGACCCCGCCGTAAACGGCGGGCTAAATGTCGCTATTTCGCCGGCTGGTATCCTTCGGGTGGCACAATCACCTCGAAGTCCGAGCCCTTGAGCTTCCGCAGTTCGTCGTGCAGCACGGGAATGCGCGGGTCCGGGGCGCACGAGATGGCCCAGTCGATGCCGTTGTCGGCGACGAGCATGCCGTACTTCTTGAGGCCCTTCAAAATCGCCTGCACTTCGGGCGTGAACTTCGAGATGTCCACGTCCTTCTTGAGCCGGAGTCGTTCGCCCATCCGCGGCAGGTTCTCGTCCGTGAGTCGGCTGGCGAAGTGCGTGGCCGGGTGAACGTAGGCGCGGCGCGTCTTCACGACGGTCACGCGCATGGCGTGCTCCACCATGCCGCGTTTGATTTCGTCGTAGCGCACGATCGACGGGAAGATCGGCAGGCCCGCCGCATCGGAAGACGTCCAGCCGTCGGGCCGCAGCTTGTTCGATTTCAAATCGAAGGTCGCCTCGCAGGCCGCCTGCCAGCCGCTGTCGGTCTTCTTCAATTGGTAGAACTCGTAGAGCATGCGGTTGGTCGGATCGACGACGATGGCATGGCGATCACCGCCTTCCTTGAGCTTGTCGCGCTGGACGTCGTCGAGTGTAGTGCCTTTCAATTTCGGATTGCGCGAGTACTGCACCGGCCAGCCCTCGATCGGGATCGCATCCGGGATCGGGAACGGCCCCTTGTCCGATTCATCCGGGTAATCCACGATCTTGAGGTCGAGTTTCTTCTGGCTCGGCGGCACGAATATGAAGCTCATGTCCGGGTTGTAGCGGAGCGGTTTATTCGCCCCGACGGAAGCGACGATCTTCGCCGAGTTCGGATGCACGGGCCAGGCGTCGATGGCGAGGTTCCAGGGATTGTCCGGCGGGAAGATTTGCAGTGCGGCGAGAATCGCATCCGCTTCCGGCGTATCGAACGACACTGGTTTGGTGATGGCGGGCATCTTGGGGCGATCTTGCGCGCTCACTGCGGAGGCACCGAGACACAGAGCGACGAGATATTTCATCATGGGATCGACTCCGAGCAATACCGTTTAGCCGCGGCGGCTGGAAGCTGAACGGCGCCAAGGCGTGGATCACCAACGCCGCGGTCGCCGGCCTCTCGGTGGCCTACGCCCAGACCGACAAGGCGCAGGGCTATAGCG
>JAYTGN010000087.1:0-6698 GCA_043733485.1 Gemmataceae bacterium | reverse complement strand
CAATCCGTCAATCCGTCAAAGACAACCCGGCCCCTGACGGGGCTCGGCTCGCCGGGAATCGACGACCTCGAAACCCGGTTTCTGCTTTGGAAACCGGGTTTCTTCCGACGCTCCAAGAAACCCGGTTTCCAAAGCAGAAGCCGGGTTTAAAAGACAACCCCAAGCCCACCAATAACGAATAACGAGGCCCCATGACCACTGCACAATTGCGACACGCCACCGTTCGTGCCATCCTCGCTTCGACCCCCGTCGTGGTTGCGTTCGACACCGAAGCTGGCCGCTTCGAGGTGGAACTGATCGACTTCGCGTTCGACCGCACCTTCTCCCCCGCCACGACTGCCGAACCCCGCCAATTGAAATCGGAACGGCTGGTGCCCCCCAAAATGCGTAACGTTTCCTTCTCGGCAATCAAGTAACCTGTGTCGAACGCGATTCGGAGCACCGCGATGCCGCCGTCCACTGTATCCCCGCCGATTGCCGCCCCGCCGGATCTGAGCGATCCCGCGCTTCGTTCCAAACTGCTGACGCACGCCCGCGCTCGGCTCAAAGACCCCGAGGCCGCCGAAGACGCGGTGCAAGAAGCCTATGCTCGCGCCTTGAAACAGCGAACGAAGTACGATCCGGGTCAGTCGCTCGTCGGCTGGGTCTTCGGGTTCCTCAAGAACGTGATCCTCGAGGAGTATCGGAAACGCGGCAAGCAACCCGCGCAACCGCCCGCGAGCCTCGACGATTTCGAGCATGTTGCCTCGCGAATGGGGCCGGGCTCGGATCCGCACGCCTTGCCCAACCTGCTCGCCCAGATGCCCGAACCCGACCGCCGGATCGTGACGATGCACCACTTGAACGATCTCTCGCACGAAGAGATCGGCGAGGTTCTCGGGATCAGCGTGGGGAACTCGCGGGTGCGGCTCGGGCGGGCCATGCACAAACTCAAACAGCTGGCCGCAAAGGAGGGCGCCCGATGACCCCGCACGAACGCCTCCGCACTAGCATCGCCTCGGCCCAGTATCTCGCGGCCCTCGAACGGGACGACCAACCGACCCTCGACGTGCTCTGCGAACTTGCCGCGACTGACCCGGAACTGCTCGAAGCGTTCCTGGACATCGATGCGGCCTTCCTCGAAGAACAGCAGGCGAACGAACTCGCGACGGCGACCGCGATCGTGGGCGAACTCGCCGCGCAGCACCTCACGAGCGGCGAGGCCGTTCCACTCGTGGCCGGACCCGTCACCGTGGCGGATGTCGCCCGCGAACTCTTTCGGCACACGCCCGCCCGACTCACCGCGGACGCCCTTCAGATGAACGAGAAGCTCCGCCTTTATCAGGACGAACTGCCCGCGAGCCTGGGTCTGCCTTCGCTGATCGTCTGGGCCGAGGCGAAGTTCGGCCCCGCGCCCGCCGATTATTGGAAGGCCTTCCGCGAAGCCGCAATCAAGGTGCGGATGCGGGTGAACTCGGACGTCGAGTATCAATTGGCCGCCCGCCGCACGAAGCCTCGCCCGGAGGCGTCATGAACATTTCCGATGCCGTGACCGCCTTGCGAAGCGAGTGCAAGTTGCCGGTGGACCCGGCTCGCCGCGGCCCGGTGCCGCTCCAGCAATTCTTCCAAGCGAAGGATCTCAATCATGCGGCCGTGCCGGCTTTGAGCCTCCGAACCGCCATCGAGTACCTGATTGCGGAACGGTACGTTTCGAGCCCGCAGGTGCTCGATGATTTGTCGAACGAGTCGGACCTTCTCGATGGCTTCCTGTTCTGGTCCGGGAACGTGGGGCTCGCGTTCGTGGATGCGAATGCGATCTTGCCGCGTCGCCGATTCACGGCAGCGCACGAACTCGGCCACGCCGTGCTGCACCGCGAACGGATGGGCCGCTTCCGCGCCGATGCGAAGATCAGCGAGGGTGCCAACGAACCGGACGACGAACTGGAACGCGAGGCGAACCGCTTCGCAGTGGAACTGCTGATGCCGGAAGAAGTGATTCGCTCTCGCGCCGACGAGTTGAAGAAGGAGCACGGATGCTGCCCGCGTGGCGTGCTGGCGTACCGCCTGTCCTCCGAACTGCTGGTGAGCCGCGAGGCGATGCGGTACAGGCTTCAAAAGCTGGAGGTGGGCGATGAATGATCGAGGTGCCATCGGCGATTTTTTGCGCGAACACGATGCGGTGGCCGTCGGAATGAGCCCCTCGCTGCCGTTGATTCCCGAGGATGCCGAGGGCGAAGGCAAGCCCACGACTGTGGACCTGGACGTCGAGCAGAAAGCAGGCAATTGGCAGTCGGTCATCGTGCCGGAAGCGCCGGCCCGAACGGGAGAATTTCCCGTCCGGTTCATCGACGGAAGTCAGGCGGGACAGCCCGTGTTGTGCTTATCCTTGAAGGGCCGAGGCTGGCCGATCCCGCTCTTTTTCAGCGAGATCGGAGCGGTCGCATTGAGCCTCGAAGGTCGTGGATTCCGACGGACCTTTCACGTCGTCGAACGCGTGCTGAGCTTCGTGGCCGACCCGTTCCCCTGGGAGCAGGTGGAGACTTTCTCGGCCGCACTCTCGAACAATCCGAACTTCCGAATCCGCGTTCTGCCGGCGAACTTACCCGATCTCACGAAGTACAGCCCGTTCGACTACGAGGTGATGCGGACTCAGGCCCGCGCTCGCACGCTGGAAGAGATGACGAACCTGGAGCGGCTCGCCCTGGCACAAGATCGATCGGTGCCGACTCTCGTGGACGGCCCGCTCGACCGCGTCATGGGGAACCCGGACGCCGATGGCCCGTTGGTGGTCGGCGTTCCGAAGATGCAGGCAGCTTCCTATCTGAACGACAGCACGTGGCCGACGCTACTGAAGCTCCAACCGGGTCGCCGAACGCCGGTGTTTCAGATCAAGCGCGAAGGAAGCATCGCGGTCGCGACTTGGTATCTCAAACTCGCCCGGGGCACGGAAGCCGCGCCGAACTGGGGCTACGTTCGCGTCGAAGTGCCCTGGAACCAGTTCGAGTATCGCGGCGGCGACTTCAACTTCGTCAACCGCTTATCGCGGTGGATCGTCGATGCGCGTTGCCGAGCGAGCAGCTACGCCCGGATGCCCGTTTCGCTCGAACCGATCGTGCGGGCCGAAGACGCCCTCAAACCGCTGTTCACCCCGCTGTCGGTGCTCGTGAACCGACTCTACCGCCAAGCCGGCCTCTTCCGGAGTAACGAACTGTGACTGATGAAACGCCTTCCGTGGTCGTGGCTCCGCTCGGCCGCGTGGCCGCGCCACCCCGCTACGAATCGACCAGTGGCGTCTTCTACTTCTGGGTCGATCGCGCCTGCACCATCGAGCGCACGCAGATCGTAACCACGCGCAGCACCATCGCCAACCGGGAGGTCAAGTTCATCGGCATCGTGCAGGAAGTGTTCCGTCAGAGCCGGCAGAAGGACGTTCACGAGGAGGCGGCACGCTTCGATGGCCGCACCTCGGAACGGCCGCCGTTCGACTCCGAAGGCGTGACCTTCGCCCAGGTCGCGATCCTTCGCACCGAACCGGTGGCCCACACGCCGCCGACGGAAGAGAGCGAAGTGATGCTGGCCAGTTCGCTGGAAGCGGGCAAGGGCTACGGCCTGGACAAAATGGGGGAACGCCTGGACATCGGCCTGCTCCGCAATGGCGGCACCGCGTTCGCCGGCCGAGCCGCCATCGACCTCGATTTTCTTCTGGGCAAAAACGGCGGGCACCTCAACGTCAACGGCATCGCTGGCCTCGGCACCAAGTCCACGCTGCTGCTCACGCTCAATTGGCTGCTCCTACACGAAGCCGCCCGGCAGAAGCGCGACAACGTCAGCGACATGAACCGACTGCAAGTGGTGCCCGTCATCTTCAACGTCAAGAACTTCGACCTGTTCTTCCTCGATCGCTGGACCAAGGAGTTTCGCAAGAAGGAAGCGGACAACCGCAAGGACTGGAAGGACTCGGGCGTGCCCGATCCCACGCCGTTCGCGAAGCCGAAGTTCTACGCCCCGCAAGCGCGGAACGTGAGCACTGCCGTGCCCACCGGCGGCCGCACGTTGGACGTGCAACCCTACAGCTGGTCGCTCTCGGACATCATCGAGCAGGGGCTCTTCAAGTATCTCTTCTCGGAAGACGACATCAGCACCGCGAACCTCGGCGGGCTCGTCAACGAAGTCGAAGAGTACCTAACCCACGGCACCTCGGACCAACCGAAGCTCCGCACCACCGACGGCGCACCGCAGACCTTCGACGAGATGATCGAGTGGTTCAAGCAGATTCGCAACAAGGAGATCGATCTCTTCGGCGACTTCGGCAGCGGCACCAAGGGCAGCTTCCTCCGCCGATTGAAATACGTGGTGATGGAAGGCGATGGCGTGCTCCGCCGCAAGAATCCGAAGGGGAGCCCGCTCGTGATCCCCTCCTCCGGGGTCGAGTCGCCGATCGTCATCGACCTCTTCGGCATCTCTCGCACGCAATCGCTCCAGCGCTTCGTCGTGGCCGCCGTGTTCCATCAGATCATGCACCACCAGACGGCCAAGCAGGTGAAGGGCCTGAAGTACCTCGTGACGCTCGACGAACTGAACCGCTTCGCCCCCAAGGACAGTTCGGACGAGATTACCGCGATGATCGAAACCGTGGCCTCCGAGGGCCGTTCGCAGGGTGTGATCTTGCTCGGGGCTCAGCAGCAAGCGAGCTTGGTGAAGCCTCGGGTGATCGAGAACGCGGCGGTGCGGGCCATCGGCCGCAGCGGCACGCTCGAACTCGGCCAGGAGGTGTGGAAGTTCTTGAGCAAGTCCGCGAAGGACGCCGCGGTGCAACTTCAACCCGAGGAGAAGTTACTGTACCAGCCGAGTTTTCGGGAGCCGATGCTGGCGAAGATTCCGTTCCCGCCGTTCGCACTGAGCGAAACCGACGCCGAGGCACCGACCGGCGTTCACGCCGCGGCCTCACCTCGCGACACCGCCGATCAGGACGTGTTTTAAGCTCTCGCGCGACTCGCATCGATTCCGGAGTAGTCAGGCTGCCACATTGCCACTTCGCGTCACACCCACTTTGGCAGCCTGACCCGTTTCAGCCCTTATTTCATGGCGTATTTGAAGAAATCTGTGAAGACTGTGCTTTGGATGCACTTGGTACTTGTTCTAGACACGGGCTGGGGTGTTTTAAAAGAGGGTGATGATTTTCCAAAATTCCACTTCCCATCTTGCTCGATGGCGCATATGCTATCGGTGAACAGAAAAAGACTCCGACGCTTAGAACGTCGGAGCCTTCAAACTGTTCCAAGCCGGATGTTCCGACTTGAGAAGTGCCGAGGCACCCCAACAGTGGTAGTTGATAGGGTACTCGGCACCTCGCACTTTCGCAAGCCCCTGGGGTTTTCGTCATGCAAGGTTCAACCGGGCACTCGTGTCCCACTTCAGGTATTTGGCGCTCAAAAGGCTGCCACCAGACCGAAATCGCACTTTCCAAAGGCGAGGTGTTTCCACCCTGCAGTAACTGCCGTCACTCGGTCGACTGGGTTCTGATTCGTCAGACTCACAACTCAGTGAGGTAGTCACGTTCCACGGCATCACAACCGTGGCTGAATTGAAGCTAGACGCGGGCTGGAGTTTTTCGGTTCAAGTGGACCGTTCTCCACGGCATCACTTGCCGTGGCCGATTTCTCCGCCTTGCCTTGGATTGTGCAAATCGACCCGCGCGGCTCATCGCCGGGTCGTTCATTTCGTTTGAACAATTCATCTCTGGAGAGCGATTATGGACACTTCCCTGATCGAAGTTTACGGCAAGATGCTCAGCGACCGTTCCTGCAGTGTGGATGACATTCTCTGTGAACCCGAACTGCGTCAAGAATTCCTGTCGGAAGCCCGTCGTGCCGCTGGGAGCGACCTCAAGGAGGGCACGCTTCTGAAGCGACTCACAAATCTTCGCAAGCGGAAAAAACTCCCGAGAAAGGAGGTCAGTTAAGCACTCTCGACTCCCTCACACCTCGTCCAATTCCCGGATCACGCGGCAGGGGTTGCCCGCGGCGAGGACGCCGGCGGGGATGTTCCGCGTGACCACGCTGCCGGCCCCGATCACGGACTTCGAACCGATCGTCACGCCGGGACAGATGATCGCGCCGCCGCCGACCCACACGTCGGAACCGATGGCGATGGGCTTGGCGAACTCCTGCTTGCGCCGCAACTCGTGGTTCAAGGGATGGGTCGCGGTGTAGATTTGGACGGCCGGGCCGAAGAGCGTGAAGTCGCCGATGGTGACTTCGCACACGTCGAGGATCACGCAGTTGAAGTTGAAGAAGACGCGTTCGCCGAGGTGGATGTTGGAGCCGTAATCGCAGAAGAAGGGCGGCTGCATCCAGACCGAGTCGCCGCCTTTCGCGAAGAGTTGCTTCAAGATGGACCGGCGAAGCTCTTGCTCGCGTTCGCGGGTCGCGTTCAATTCTTGGCAGAGGTCGCGGGCCCGATCCCGGGCCAGAACGAGTTCCGGGTCGAGGGCGTCGTAGAGTTCCCCCGCGAGCATCTTGTCTTTTTCACTTCGCATGTCCGGAACCGTTAGCGGGCGTCAGATCGTGATTGACCCGTTTGAAAGGCACGTAGGGTGGGCCGGACCGCGACTTGCGAATGCAAGTCGCGGGAGGCCCTCGGGGAGAGTGACTGGCGATGCACGTGGGCCTCACTCGGCAAGGCTGAAGCCTTGCCTCGCTCCGGCCCACCCTACGCAC
>JAYTGN010000086.1:0-16921 GCA_043733485.1 Gemmataceae bacterium | reverse complement strand
TTGCGAACTGCATACGCAGTTCGCAAACCACCCTCTCTCCAACGGGGAGAGGGTGATAGATGCCATCGCTCCGGTTGGCACGATGAGCGAACCGCCGGCAAGCCGGCGGCTATATGGAGAATTCCCATGAGCACGACGATCCATCAGCCGGAAGTGGCCGCGACCGGGGAACTTCCCGACAACCCGCTCGAAACGCTCGGGTACATCCTGCTCAAGGGCATGAAGGCACTCGCCTCGCTGCAACTCACCGTCGTACTCTTCGCCTTCTCCATTCTCCTCGTCTTCTTCGGCACCCTCGCGCAAGTCGATAACGGCATCTGGACCGTCGTGGACAAGTACTTCTACTCGGTGTTCGTGATGGTGCCGCTGGACCTGCTCCACAAATTCGCGCAGGTGTTTCTCTCGGAACTCTTCCCGAAGGACACCGCTCCCTGGCGCGGATCGTTCCCCTTGCCGGGCGGCAAGTTGCTCGGCGGCCTCATGCTTGCGAACTTGCTCGCCGCCCACGCCCTCCGCTTCAAGCTCTCCTGGAAACGCTCCGGTATCTTCCTCATTCACAGCGGTATCATCCTGCTCTTCGTCGGCGAACTGATCACCCGCGAATACGCCATCGAGCAGCGGATGATCATCGACGAAGGTGCCGCCGTCGGCTTCGCCGAAAATACCCGCGACTACCAACTCGCCATCGTGGACAAGTCCGACGCGAACACGGATGGCGTGACGGTAATACCCGTGTCGCGGCTTTACAACGAACCGCCCTGGAGCTTGTTCGGCAACGCCGAGGCGGCTCCCGTCGAGCGCATCGCGAATCCGGACCTGCCCGTGGACATCGAAGTCGTCAAGTACATGAAGAACTCGAAGTTCAAGGACGTCGAACCGGGGAAGAAGAACCCGGCGACCGCCGGGCGGGCCGTTCACCCGCGATTCGCGTCCGTCGCCGTGGAGGTGCCCGAAGTCTCCGGCGTCGACACGATGCAAACCATCGACAACCCCTCGGCCTACGTTCGCCTCTACAAAAAGGGCACGGAAGACGCCGTCGGCACCTACCTCGTCTCGCTGCTCTATTCGCTCCAGGGGCTGCCCGATGAGTTCGAAGTGAACGGCAAGAAGTATCAGATGTCGCTGCGGCTCAAGCGCTACTACAAGCCGTACCGCGTCCAACTCGACAAGTTCCGCTTCGACCGCTACCCCGGCACGCAGAAGCCCAAGAACTATTCCAGCGACGTGAAGGTCTTCGACCAGGACGGCAACCAGGTTCGCGAACAGACCATCCGCATGAACGAGCCGATGCGCTACGAAGGCGAGACGTTCTACCAGCAGAGTTTCGAGAAGAGCGAGACGACCACGATCTTGCAAGTGGTGCGGAACCCCGGCTGGCGGATTCCCTACATCTCGTGCGTGATGGTCGGCCTCGGCTTACTGGTTCACTTCTCGATCGGGTTGATTCTCTTCTTCCGGAAGATGGGCCGCGGAGCCGTGGTCAACACCGTGGAATCGGTTTCGGGTGGCACCGTGCTTCCAGCCGGTGCTCCTCACACTGCACCTTCGACCAGTTGGCTGGATCGCAACTTCGAGTGGCTCATCCCGACGATCGTTGTCGTGGCTTGCGCACTGTACCTAGGCTCGACCTACGCACGGATGAAGCCGAAGGATCCGTTCGACCTGGACACCTTCTCGCGGTTGCTGGTGCTGGAAGGTGGCCGCGTGAAGCCACTGGACAGCGTGGCTCGCGTGTACCTGCGCAAGATCAGCCATCAGTCCGACTACAAGGATTCCAATGGGATCACGCAGCCGGCGATTCGCTGGTATCTCGAAACCCTCGGTGCGAAACCTTCCGATGAGAACGAACCAGCGTGGACCCACCGCATCGTACGCATCGAGAGCGATCAGGTTCTAGCGGAACTGAAGTTGCCGCTCCGCGAGGGGCTTCGCTATTCGATCAACGAACTCCGGCCGCACTTCGAGACCGTTCAAAAGAAGGCGATGGCGGCGCGACGCAAGAAGGCCGAGAAGAAGCCATTGGATCCGTTCGACGTTAAGATGCTCGACCTCGAGGAGAAGCTCGCGCTGGTGATTCACGTGGCTCAGGGGAAGGGCCACGATACCGACGAGAACCGCTTCCACCTCGTGCCGCCGCAAGCGGAGGGCGAGTCGTGGGTGTCGTTGGGCGACTTCAAGGACAACGCCGAAGCCGCCACGTTCCAGAAGTATTTCAGCGCCGTCCGCGCGAAGGTTCGCGAACGATTCACGGACGAAAACGCCCGGCAGATGATGGGTAAGGACGGACCCGCTGCAAAGGCGGATGAAATCGCAATCCTGCGACGCAACTTGTTCGATGTTCCACTCGCGGAACTTCGCATGAAGGATCCGGCCTCCCCCGGACAGGTTCTGAGCCTGCTCAAGAGCCAACTCCCGGAATCGGAGTGGGAAGAGATGCAGAAGCAGACCGAGGCGGATCTTCAAATTCGCCTGGCCGGGAATCCCGTGGTCGCCGTGTGGGACCAGATGATCGAACTGCGCCGCCAGAAGAAGTACGCTGAGTTCAACGCTCTCGTGGCCGAGTATCGCGACAAGTATACGGGCCGCGTTTCCGAAAACGACCGCAAGCACGCGGACATCGAGATCAACTACAACCGCTTCGCGCCGTTTCTGCGCTGTATCGGGTTGTACGTCATCGCGTTCCTACTTAGCATCTTCGGGTTCGCGCTGCGGGCCGCCGAGATGCCGCGCGTCGGCGAATCGCTGCGCCGCTCCGCCGTGGGCGTCCTCACGCTCACCTTCCTCGTTCACCTCATCGGGCTGTTCGTCCGCATGGACCTGATGAACTACACGCTCGTCTTCGTGACGAACCTGTACTCGTCGGCGATCTTCATCGGCTGCGGGTGCGTCGGGCTCGGGCTGATCCTCGAGAAGATTTTCCCGATCGGCATCGGAGCCATCGTCGCCTCGGTGCTCGGAGTTGCCACGACCATCGTGGCCCACAACCTCGCGACCGAAGACACGCTCGAAATGATGCAGGCCGTGCTGGACACGAACTTCTGGCTCGCCACGCACGTGACCACCGTGACGCTCGGCTACACCGCGACGTTCGTGGCCGGGTTCCTCGGAGCGGCTTACGCCTTCATGCTGTTCTGCTCGGTGATTCGCGACTCGTTCAAGACGCCGGGCCAACCGACCGCGGATCGGCTTCTCGCTTATGGCGCGGCCGCGGCCGGCGTCGTGATCATCCCGCTCTCCGTGGGCTGGGTGCTGTTCGACGCCTTGGCGAAGTTCGAGTACCTCCACAGCGGAATCGGCGCTTTGCTCCGCTTCGGCATGCTCGCCGTCGGCGGCGTCTACTTCGCCATATTGCTCATCGCCCGCGCTTCCACCGACGGCATCGATTCTCACGGCAAGGCGGTCTCGACGCCGATCCCTCGGCTTGCGAAGCCCATGGCCGCGATGGGCCTGTCGGCGAACGTGTCGAAAATTCTCGGCCAGATGATCTACGGCGTGGTCTGCTTCGCCATGATGCTGAGCTTCATCGGCACCGTGCTCGGCGGCATCTGGGCCGATCAATCGTGGGGACGGTTCTGGGGCTGGGATCCGAAAGAGAACGGCGCGGTGCTCATCGTACTCTGGAACGCTCTGATCCTGCACGCTCGCTGGTGCGGCCTCGTGAAGGTTCGCGGCATGGCGATCCTCGCCATCCTCGGCAACACGATCACCGCCTGGAGTTGGTTCGGCACCAATCAACTCGGTGGGATGTTTAACATCGGGCTGCACTCCTATGGCTTTGACTCGCGCCTTGCCGACGGCTGCACCAACTTCTGGCTGAGCATGTCGATGATCGCGGGCTTGGGTCTGATCCCGCAGCGGTTCTGGTCGGCGAGCAATGCCGTGGTTCCCGTGGCGTCTGCACCGGAACCGAGTGGGAAGAAGTCGGGACGGAAGATGTGACTCAAAACCCGGTTTCTGCTTTGGAAACCGGGTTTTTTGTGGCGGGAGGTATCCTGTGCGATGGTGGCTACTCGGAGCGGGCGCTTTGCTTGTCGTGTTGTGGTTCTCGTGCTCGGCCATGACGGTTGTGCCTGAGCCGGACGCGCTTCATCAACAGTGGATCAGTACGCACGTCCTGGCGCTCTTAGCCGGAGGCGCATTCGGTGCTGCGGCGATGGTTCGCAAGAGGCAAAAATAGGGTTTAAAATTCGGCGGGTGGAACCATTCAGAAACCCGGTTTCCAAAGCAGAAACCGGGTTTCAGCTATTTGTTCAGTCGTGCCTGGATCTGTTGAGCCTTGGCCGCGGCGGGTTGGCGAGTGCCGGGATCCGGCGAGGTGCGAGCTACTTCCTTCAAGGCCGCGACGGCGTCCGCGCCGCCGACCTTCTCATGGCCCAGAATCTCGATGCCCGTGAGCCGGATGCCCTGATCGTCTTTCCGCAACAGCGGGATCGCGGCCCGTTCGGCAAACTGCCCGCCGAGCGTGACGAGTGCGTCTTGGGCCGCACTCGTTTCCGTGCCCGCTCGGCCGATCAGCTCGGCGATTCGCCCGGCCACGAATTCATCTTTCCAGCGCGGCAAAAGCCGCAGTGCCATGAGGCGCTCTTCGCGGTTCTGCGAGCGGCTCGCCTCCAGACAGAGTTCGCGAGCATCCGGGCCGCCCCAGGTCGCATACGCCGCTAGCGCCTCGATCTTGACGCCGGAATCCGTGTGCTTGCACAGCAACTTCAAATCGGCGGAAAGTTCGACCCGATCCTTGGCCGCATCCGAATACATGGAGTCGGTGCGAGCCAGCGTGCGCAGCAGCCCGATGAGCGAGTCGTAGTGCTGTTGGTCGCGGTAGTGCCGCAGTTGTACGAGTTTCGAGAGGGTGGCGATTTCGGGCGGCGCGACGACGGGCGGTTGCCCCTCCGCCACGCCAGCCCAGCTTCGGGTTTGCGATTGAAGCTTCGGGGCCAGAAGGGCCAAGCCGAACACGGCGGCACCGCTGACCACGAACCGAAGCGGGCGATACTTCGCATACTTCCAGTTGGTGAGGTACCAGAGGGTGATGGGCGGCACGGCGCACGCGATGCCGCGGCGAACGTCGCGGCTGAAGGCGAGCGCGGTGACCCAAGCATAACCCGCGAGAACCTGCGCGGCACCGATGGTGAGAACCGCTTCGAGGAAGTTGTTCGAGGATGCGAGACTCGCGATGAGGAGCGCAACGGCTAGGCCGGTCGAGAGAATCCAGACGGCGGTGGACGGCTTCAAATCGCGGGGCGGCCTGGGCGGCGGCTTCATCCGCGTTGCCAACGCCGACGTGAGATCGACCGCGATGTCCATTTCGGTTCGCAGCCGCAGCGGTTCCTCGAGTGCGACGGCACCGCCACTCGCCAGCCGTCGCGAGCCACTCTTACTCGAAGGGCCGGACCAGGCCGGCTCAGTTCGACGCGGTGAAGGCGTTCGGGAAGGCTGCTGCACGGCGGGAAGCGGCCGGCGCGGAACCGCTCGCGGCGGAGGCATCGGGCGTTTCGCCGGCACGGGGCCGGGAGTGGTCGGCGGTCGAGGCGTCTCGGCAACCGGAGTGGGCGGATAGAGTTCGACCTTCCCATCGTCCGCGTCGGGCAGGGGAAGCGAACGCGAAAAAGAAGGCGCGAGTTGCGGGGCGGGAGGAGGCTCGACCGCGTCCAAATCCATCGAAGGCGGGCCGCTCGGCAGTTCGATGTCGCCGTGCGAGATGGCCCCGAGTACGTCGTTGTCCGCTTCCTGCGGATATTCGAGCTCGGCGACGGCCGGCACTCGCAACCGCGGTGGCGGTGTAACGCCCGACGACGCAATCACCATCGTCGGCGACGCGAGCAGCGGTTCGCCCTTCTCGTTCAGCCAGTGCCGCTGATCGGCCGGGATGATGACGGCTTGCGAGCACTTGGAACAGACGGTCGTTTTCCCGGCCCGGATTTCCGGAGCCTGGAGTACGACCGAGCATTGCGGGCAGCGATACCGGAACATCGGCAGTCTCGCGACGGGACGGGCTCCCGGTGCCGAGCCGGGCGCGCTCGGATGAACATCTTTAGCTTATGTCGGGCGTTGAAGTGGTCAAAACCTACCGGAATCCCTCTTTCGGCGTCAATGGGGCCTCGCGGGGTGCTGCCTCGCCCGGATTAGCGCGACTTTTTCGGCTTCCCCTCGGCTGGCTTCTTGGAAAGCACTTCCGGTGCCGTCGGGCACTCGCCCTTCAGCGGGCAGATACCGCACCGCGGAGTTCCGTCGATGCAGATTTCCTTGGCAAGCAGGCTCATCAATTCCGTAAACTCGGCCCCACGTGCCTTGGGGATCACGTGCTCGATGCTGCCGCGAACGGCTTCGAGGCTGTCCGGTTCGCCGGGTTCGACCACGCCCAATCGCTGGAGGGCGCGCAAGGTCGGAGCATCGAGGGGAATCGAGTGGCCGCCCAGGGTGCGCTGAATGACCCAGGCCACGGCGAAATCGTTGACGCCTTCTTTATAGAATCGCAGCTTGCGGGCCGTGTCTTTCAGCCCCTTCTTGAGCACGTCGGACAGATCGTAGGAGTAGCGTTCCTCGAAGATCGCCTGGAGGAGTGCGACGATGCGTTTCGCCCGGGTACCCGGTTGCGGGAGCGGGCGCAGCGCGTCGGCCACCTCCTGCACCGTGCTGACCCGGACTTCGTTCCAGTCGATGAACGACTTGCGAAGGGTGGCGTAGGCGCGATCCGCGTCGGCGTGTGCGGCACCTTCGCGGCACGCCGCGTAGATGAGTTCCTCGAGTACCGAGCGACCCGATGGCTCGGTGCTGCTCTCGGGCAGCGGAAACTTCTTCGCAAGCGCGGTGTGCGCGTGGTTGAGCAGCTGCTGCTTGTTCGTGATGGCCGGCATGCGGTCACTCGCTTTCCGGTCGTGTGCGAGAAATCAGTCCGCCGGGTTCGCCGATCCGTCGGCGGCCTCGGGCTGATCGTCGGAATCCTCGGTCGTTTCCCCGCGCGCCGCGGCATCGACACGGGACTGCTCCTGGGCCTCGTGCAGGAGCCGCGAAATCTCGATGCTCCGCTTCACGCCCTCGTCGAGAACGAACGTCACGTGGGGAACGTACCGCGTCGTGAGTTGGGCCGCGATCTTCGTCTGAACGAACCCGGCGGCACTCTTGAGCCCGTGCATCGTCAGTTGCTGTTCGCGTTCGGTACCCATCACGGAAACGAAGATTCTGGTGTGCTGGAGGTCCGCGCTCACCTCGACCCGCGTGACGGTGACGTTCTTCACCCGCGGGTCTTTGAGGTTGAACAAGATGGTGCTGGCCGCGACTTCGCGGATGACCTCGGACACGCGTGCCAGCCGATGCGATTTCATGAGGGAGTGCTGTTCTCCAGTCTTTCAAATTCTACGTGGGAAGCGGGGCGCGAAGGAACTCGGCGTTCTCGATCACCCATTTTCGCTGCTCGGGCGTCTCGGGTACGGGCAGCCCGCGGGCGGCGGAAATCGTTCGGAGGGCATTCTCCTGTTCCAAGCCCGACGCAATTAAAATCGCCGCAACCACCAGTGCAGACCGACCAATACCCTGGCGGCAGTGGACTCCGATGTTCCGCCCCTCGGCTAGCTGCTCCGCGAGCCCGTTCGACAAATCGATCGCTTCGCGAGAAGCCTTCGGCAGTCCGCGATCGACTATCGGGAAGGAAACGAACTCGATTCCATTCGCTCGGCACGCATCCGCTTCCCGTTCGAGGGCCAGGTCGGCCACCTCATCGTTCGTCAGCAACGACACCACGATGTCGACCCCGCTTCGTCGCCATTGTTTGACTTCATCTTCGAGCCAGTCCCCACCGCGCGGTCGCGGGAGAATCGCAATTCGCCCTGGGAAAGACTCGGCAATCCAGAACACGTTGCAAACTCCGTTCGGACTACTCAGGCATCGGCGCTTTGAGAACAATCTCGCGCGGCAACACGTTTACGTCCACGCCGCGTTCCCGAAGCACCTTAATCCTGTGGTGGCCATCCACCATCGTTCCATCCGGTCTCGCTTTCAGCGATCCCTCTTGCCCCGGTTTCAGCGAGTCGAGCAACTCGCGATCGGATAGCTTGCGATACTTTCGCAGTTTGGAGCCAACCAAGGCTTCATCGGAATGCAGCGGCACAAGGGGAGGCTGTGGCATTCATACCACCTCGTTGCCAACCGCGAGTTCGCTGCCCAGATACTCGGCGATCGGATGCTTCCGCAGCGCCTCCGCAATCTCGTTCAAGGCCGTGCGAACGCTCGCCGATTCCGCTGCAATCACCGCGAAGCCGAGCGTTGCGACCTTCACGTCGTCCTGAGTCTCGACTTCGGCGGCGGAGACGCTGAACCCGCCGCGGACGCGATCCAGGATCGACCGAACCACCTGCCGCTTGTCCTTGAGCGAGCGGCTTTCGCGAATCAACAGGCGAACGGTCAGGGTGCCGATGGGCATGCTTCGCGAACCCGCAAGCGGCTACAGGGTCCGTTGTTTGATCTCGATCTTGAAGGCCTCGATTACGTCGCCGACCTTCACGTCGTCGTAGCCCGTGATCTTCAAACCGCACTCGTAGCCTTCGCGGACGTCTTTCACGTCTTCCTTGAAACGCTTCAGGCTATCGAGACCGACCACCTTCTCGGCGGGCGGGTAGACCACGACACCTTCGCGAATCACGCGGATGCGGGCGCTCCGCTCGATGGTGCCACTCGTAACGTGGCAACCCGCGATGACGCCCACTTTGCCGACCTTAAACAAGGCTCGGATGACGGCACGACCCAGGTGAACCACTTCTTCGATCGGCTTGAGCCGGCCTTCGAGCGCCGCCTTCACGTCGTCCACGAGGTTGTAAATGATCTGGTATTCGCGGAGGTGAATGTCCCGCGCTTCGGCGAGCTTCAAAGCGGCGTCGTCGGCCGTCACGTTGAACCCGACCACGAGCGTATCCGCGGGCGACGTGAGTGCCAATTGAATGTCGGACTCGGTGATGGCACCGATGCCGGCGTGCAGCACGCGGGTGCGGATTTCCTCGTGCGTGAGCTTCTCGAGTTCCTTGCGAATCGCTTCGACCGAGCCGCGGGCCTCGGCCTTCAGGATCACCTTCAGTTCCGTGATCTTGATCTTGGTCTTGGCCGCCGTGAGCGTGTCGAGGCTCTGCGGAATCCACTTGTTGAGCGACGCGTCGCGGTCCTTCTGTTCGCGGGCCTCGGCGATCTCCTTGGCCTTCGTGAGTTCGTCCACCACGTAGAAGGGATCGTCGGCGTTGGGCACCTCGCTGAGCCCCGTGATGCGAACGGGCGTACTCGGCCCGGCGAGATCGGTGGGTAGCCCCATGTCGTCGTACATGGCGCGAACGCGGCCGAAGGTCGAGCCGCAGAGCACGATGTCGCCGGTCTCGAGCGTCCCTTGATGCACGAGCACGGTGGCCATCACGCCTTCTTCGGCCGTCATGTAGGCTTCGAGGCAGGTGCCGGTCGCGGGGCGGTCCGGGTCGGCCTGCAACTCCTCGGCGAGATTGAGTTCCGCTTCGAGCAGGATCGCGGTGAGCAAGTCGTCGATACCCTGGCCCGTCATGGCGCTGGTTTCGACGAACTGCGTGTCGCCGCCCATGTCGTCCGGGAGCAGGTTGAGGCTGTAAAGCTGCCGGCGCGTGCGGTCGAGGTTCGCGTTCGGCATATCGACTTTGTTGATCGCGATGATGATGCGAACGTCGGCGGCGCGGGCGTGGGCGATCGCTTCTTCCGTCTGCGGCATGACGCCGTCGGTGGCCGCGACCACGATGACGGCGATATCCGTAACGTTGGCCCCACGGGCTCGCATCTTCGTGAACGCTTCGTGGCCAGGCGTATCGAGGAACGTGATCGGCCGCTCGATGACCTTCTCGCCGGTCTCGGGGTCTTCGATCTTGTGAATGACGGACCAGGCGCGAATCACCTGCGTGATGCCGCCAACTTCGGTGTCCACGATCTTGGATTGGCGAATCTTGTCGAGCAGCGACGTTTTGCCGTGATCGACGTGACCCATGATCGTAACGACCGGAGGCCGCGGGCGAAGCTTCTCTGGGTCCACTTCCGCCATCATCTTCTCGAACTCTTCGATCAAGGTCTCTTCGGCGGTCTTCTGCCGCTTCAAGACGAGTTCGATGTTGAGTTCGGCGGCGATCAGTTGCGCAATGCCGAGGTCGATGGTGGAATTGACGCCGTAGAGTTGGCCGGTCTCGGTGAGGAGCCGCTTGCCGAGTTCTCCGGCCTTCATCCCGATAGCTTCGGAAAGCGACCGCACATTGATGGGCGGCGCGATCTCGACCTTGCCTTCGATCACTTTCTTTTGCTGCTGCTGGCGGCGGCGCATCTTCCCGAGCAGAGCGGCACGCGGCCCCTTGCGGGAGCCCCACTGCTGCTCGATGATATCGACCGTGCCGCCAGGCCCGACGACGATAGCGGGCTGTCCCGTGCCGGGACCGCGCCCACGACCGCCGATGCCCGTACGGCCCTTGTGGCGGGAATCGCGACCGATGACGCCGGCCGCCTTCTTCTTGTCTTCGTCGTCTTCCGCTTCAGGTCCGGCAGGGCGACCACCGATGGGCGGAGGCATGCCGGGACGAACGGTGCCGGGGCGGGGCGGTTCGCCAGGGCGATTGGGCTGCGCGGGGCCGGGCTGAGGCTTCCTCAGATCGCTAATTTCCATGCGCTGGCCGCGCGCACTGGAGTCGCGAAGTTTCTGAAGCATTTCCGGCGTGAGGCGAACGGATTGACCGGGATGCTTGAGGGGTCCGCGATTCGGACCGGGGCTCGGCGGGCGAGGGCCACCCGCACCAGGAGGCCCGGAGCGCGGAGGGCCACCTTGCTGGCCCCCTTGATTGGGACCAGGGCCACCAGGACCGTGACGGGGCGGCGCGGTGATGCCTTTGGTCGGAGGCGGCGGTGCCGGGATTCGCTTGAGGTACTCGGCGCGGGCGGTCGAACCAGAACCCACGGAGGGAGGCGGGGCGTGACCGGGCCCGGCCATATTCCGCGGAGGCAGCACGCCGCCACTCGTGACCGGAGGACCTGCAGGAGCGCGAGGGGCCAGTGGTGCTTGCGGAGGGCGAGTGGGTAGAACGCCGCCCGTCGTGGACGATTCTGGGTTCTGCGGTTCAGGCGGTCGGGCTGCTGTGGCGGGCGGTACCGGGCGGTTCGGGTTCAAATTGCGAACGCCGCCGCCGAGGTTGCGCGGACCGCTCACGTTCATGTTCGCCGGAATCACGTTCTGCGGGGCAACGGGTGCGGCCGGTTCCGAGGGCAGTTCCACGACGACATCGGGAACGGGTGCGATTTCCGGTTCGGGGATTTCTTCAACCGCCGGTTCGGGAACCTCGACCACCGGCGGCGCGACCTCCGCCACGATCGGGGCCGCAGCCGGGCGGGTCGGTGTCGGCTTGACGGTTTTCGGCAGAGTCTTGACGGAGCTATCGAGCTTCGCGGCGGGAGGCATGGCGGATTTCGAGGAAGCGACGGGGGCGGGAGTCGAACCGGGCTTCGGCCCGCGCTTCGCGCGGTCCTTCAGCGCATCGACTTGCTCGTTGCTCAAGCCGCTCAGTTGGTTCGTGACGCCGGCGAAGCCGAGATCCTTCGCCATCGAGACGAGATCCTTGCTCCCCAGGGTCAGTTCCTTGGCGAGTTCGAAGACCCGGACCTTTTTGTCCTTCTCTTTCGTCTGCGGATTCGACAAGCGGTGCTCCCTAGTAGAGGTGCGGCTCGCACCCCAAAATCGCCCACGGCCGGTCGCGGATCGCGCCGGTACGTAACCCGGAATAAGTCTATTCTAATTCCGCGACGCTCTCCGAACAGGGGGAGTTCCGCAGAACGGCTCGGGCTCATTCGTTCTTTTCTTCGGTCGCGGCCTCGGCGGGCTTCTCCTCGGACACGGTAATCGGCTCGGAGATCGCTTCTTCAACCGGAGTTTCCGCAGCCGGCTCGCTCTCGGGAGTGGCCTCGGCTTCGGCGGGCACTTCCGCCTCCGCGGCGGCAGCTGCTGCCGCATCGGCTTGCGTTTGTTCTTCCGCCAAGCGGGCACCTTCCTCTTCCGCCACCCGCCGCTCGTCCTCCACGCTCCGATCCATGACGTCGGAGTATTCTTCCGCGTACCTCACCACTTCGTCGGACTGTTCCTCGTTGAGCCCGGAGAATTCGGCCATCCCCGCAGCATCGGTGCAGGTAATGTCGTTGTACGAGAGGAAGCCTTCTTCGATGAGCGCGCTGGTCAGTTCGGCGGAGGCGTGCGGAAGCTGGCCGAACCAGCGTTCCGCCCGTTCGAGCGATTCGCCGAGCTCGTCGTGGGTCATGATCTCGATGTCCCAGCCGACGAGCTTGGAGGCGAGTCGCACGTTCTGCCCGCGCCGGCCGATCGCCAGCGACAATTGATCGTCGGTCACCAGGACGATGGCCCGGCCGAGGCGAATATAGGTGAAGACTTCGGAAATCTGCGCCGGTTGAAGCGCGTTCGGGATGAGCACCTGAAGGGCGTCGTTCCAGCGAACGATGTCGATGCGTTCGCCGTTCAGTTCTTCGATCACGTTCTTGATGCGACTCCCGCGGACTCCGACGCAGGCCCCGACCGCATCCACCTTCAGGTCGATGCTCGTGACCGCGACCTTGGAACGGTACCCAGCTTCGCGGGCCACCGCGCGGATGTCGATGATCCGTTCCTCGATCTCGGGAATTTCTTCCTCGAAGAGCGCCTTCACGAAGTCCGGATGGCATCGCGAAAGCACGATCTTGACGCGGTGACCCTGCTTGCGGACTTCGAGAATGACGGACTTGACGCGTTCGCCGACGTGGTGGCTTTCGCCGGGGATCTGCTCGCTTCGAGGCAGCAGGGCTTCGCTTTTGCCGAGCGAAACGATGGCCGTGCCGGCGTCCACGCGGGTGACGGTGCCGACGAGCAGTTCGCCTTTTTTGCCGCTGAACTCGTTGTAAACCGTGTCCGATTCCGCTTCGCGAATCTTCTGGATCATCACCTGCTTGGCGGATTGAGCGGCGATGCGGCCGAGCGTTTCGGGGTCGAGTTCGATTTCGCCGTAGCGAGCGTGGATGATGCCCGTGGCCATGTCGATCTTGACGAGTACGCCTTCTTCGACCTGGAAGTGGCGTTCGGCGGCCAGTTGAATCGCGGCTTCGATGCCGTGAAAGATCACCTCACGGGGGATCTTCTTTTCCTCGTGCATCTTGTCGACGAGTTCGAGGATCGCCTTGCCGGGGTCTTTTTTGATCACTGCCATGGGTGCCGCTCCAGTCCGAGGCCGCTTGCGGCTTCGCGACGAGGCAATCGCAAAGCCACAGAGGCGATGCGGGGAACGATGAACTCGGTTGGTTTTCCGCACCAACCGCGGCGACGGACCGGAAGGAAGCTCAGCCCCATCGGGCGCGAGCCCGACGAGGCGAACCGCCGTCCGCGCCGACCGGTTGGGTCAGTGCGTATGGTCGGCCGAAAGGCCGACTCCGGAGGGGTCGCCGTCCGCGTGGTCCGGAACGAAAGCACCGGCCGCGAGGCCGGTGTGACGCTTCCAATCACGCTGACAAAAGTATTGTGAACAGTTCAGCACGGAAGAACAAGGGGAGCGCCCGAGTTTTTACTGCATTCACGCAACAACTTTGAGGGTGCCGTTCAGCAATTCCAACAGCTCGGGCACGTCGCTTGCCAGTTTAATGGCGTCGAACTCGGCGAACGTACCGCACGTCGAAGCCATCTTGAGCCACTGCTTCAAGCGGCGAACCATATTCTGCGGCGGTCGCTCGCGGAGTTCGTGCGTCCAGTAGACGAGGCGTTGAAGTTGTTCGATCCAGTTGAGTCGCTCGCCGTTTAGCCGCGACGCCACACCCAACTCCTGCGCCACGCGATGCGAAAGCTCCGGATTCGCGAGTGCCCCACGACCCAGCATGAAGTGAATGCAGCCCGTCGCGTCGCGGCACCGCAGGAAGTCGTCGAAGCTCCAGATGTCGCCGTTCGCGACCACGGGAATGGGCAGGTTCGCGCGAATGCGGCCGATCGGTTCCCAGAAGATCGGCGGGGCGTAGCCGGCTTGCCGCGTTCGGCCGTGAATCGTGATCCAGGCCGCGCCGCCGTCCGCGGCCATCGCCGCGTTCTCGTCGATGGAGTCGATCGAATCCCAGCCGAGCCGCATCTTCGCGGAGACGGGAACCTCCTTCGGCAGCGCCTCGCACACGGCCCGCATGATCGCGCGAAGGCGCTGCGGATGCTTGAGCAACGTCGCCCCGCCGTCGTGGCGGTTCACGGTCTTCGCGGGGCAGCCGAAGTTCAAATCGATGGCCGTCGCGCCGCATTCATGTGCCACGACAGCAGCGGCGGCCATGCGGTCCGGATCGCCGCCGAGCAGTTGCACCTGCACTGGCAGGCCTGTTCGCGTCGTGCCGTTCGTCCGCAACTCCGGCATGTGCGTGAAGTAGACGTGCTTCGGCGGAACCGAGTGGCTGATCCGCAGGAACTCCGACACCGCGTAGGTGAAGGCACCGGTCTCGCCTTGCAGTGCGCGCATGGGCGCATCGGTGACGCCTTCCATGGGCGCGAGAATCACAGCCGGCACATTCGTTTGCAAGAGTGGAGTCATCGCTTCGCGTTCCACTCGGGGTTCGCGTATTTCTCGGCCCGGATTTCTTCGGTGCGATGAAGTTCCTCGGCGGTCCAATCGCCGGGTTGCAGGTCGAAATGCGATTGCAGCAAACTCGCAAGTCGTTGAGGCGTGAACGGCCTTTGTTTTGGTGGAACAGGCATTCTTGCCTGTGTTGTGGGTATTGCACAGGCAGGAATGCCTGTGCCACCCTTGCCAGCCCAATCGTTGATTCCCGGCAGCATCGGTGCGAATTCGCTCCGCGACAGCAGCAGGCTCCCGTGTTGGAGCAGCGCGCGCTTCCGCTTTCGCTGGGCGCTTCCTGCGATCTTCGAGCCTTGGATCAGCAAGTCGCCCGCAGTCTGATGCAGGAAGCAGAGTACCTCGCCGAGCTTCTTCTCTTCGCCGCAGATGACGGCGCGCGACTCGATGCCGTGGTCCGCCAGCACGCTCCTCAGCAAGTGGTGGAACCGGCAAGTCCACGATTCGCTCGACCGCCATTCTTGGGTATCGGGGAAGGCCATCGCATAGGTCAGTTCGTGGTGGTGAACGATGGCCGCGCCGCCGGTGGAGCGGCGAACCCAGGGCAAGTTTCCCGGCACGGCCGAGACATCGCTGGCCGGTTGGAAGTAGCCGAGCGTGATGGTGGGTTCGGACCACGTGTAAAATCGGAGCGAGGCGACGCCGCGTTCGGAGGCGGATTCCAACATCGCCTCGTCGGCGGCCATGTTGGTCGGTCCGTCGGCCGAGGCCAACGGAATTAAGCGAAATGGGGCCATGTGAGAATTGTAGTGCCTCGCCGCCGCTGGGTGGCACCGTGCTTCCAGCCGGTGCTCGACACCCTGCACCGGCTGGAAGCTCGGTGCCACCCGAGACGATTTTTGCAGGTTCGCGAATCCGCCTGCGCCAGTAGATTGAACTCATGCAGTCGCGCGAGCGAATTCTGGTACTCGGTGCGGGTGTCGTCGGGCTCACGACGGCCCTCGTTTTGCGGCGTCGCGGCTTCGAGGTCCGAGTTCTCGCCGATCGCTTCGCGCCGAACATCACGTCGGTGGTGGCCGGCGCGTTGTGGGAGTGGCCGCCCGCCGTGTGCGGGCATCGCCACAACCTCGACCGCTCCAAGCGCTGGGCCGAAGCGTCCTACCGCATCTACTCGGAACTCGCGTCGAATCCCGCCACCGGCGCGTTCGTGCGGCCGGTCACCTTCTACTTCAAACGCCGACTCGAGGACGATCCGTTTCAACACAACAAAATGGTGGAACTCGCGGCCCGGGTTCGCGGGTTTCGCCACGACTCGGCACTGATTGCCGAGCACGGCATTGGCCCGCGCCAGGAACTGGCCGATGCCTATCAACACCTCGCGCCGATGATCGACACCGACGTCTACCTCCGCTGGCTGCTCGCGTCCGTGAAAGAAGCGGGCTGCACAATCGAAACGCGAATCATCCCCGCCCCGCTGGCCGATCAAGAGGCGGCTCTGCTCGAAGAATTCCGTGCAGCTGCGATCGTGAACTGCACCGGCCTCGGAGCCCGCGAACTCGGCGACCCCACGGTCTACCCGCTTCGCGGTGCGCTCATCCGCATCCGCAACGATGGCCGCACCATGCCGCGAATCGCGCAGGCTCATTGCGTGTCGCACGACGGCGTGAGCCGCGACCCCGGCTTCGTATTCATCGTGCCCCGCGGCGACGACAAACTCATCCTCGGGGGCCTCGCCGAACCCCACGAATCGAGCCTCGACATCGGCTTGAAGAACTACGAGCCGATCCGCGCGATGTTCCGCCGCTGCGTCGAGTTCCTTCCCAGTTTGAAGAACGCCGAGATCGACGCGGTCGAACCGGTTCGCGTGGGGCTGCGGCCTTCTCGCGAAGAAGGCGTTCGCCTGGAATGGGAAGGCGACCGCACCTTGCACAACTACGGCCACGGCGGATCGGGCGTGACCTACTCCTGGGGCTGCGCCCAAGACGTCGCCGAACTGATCGAGCAGCGTTTGGAACCGTGAGATCGTGCTTGTGAAGTGCGGGCCGTTTGCGATAATCCCTTCATCCCGAACCGAATTCCGAGGAGCAGATCGTGGCAAAGATTGCTATCAGTTTGCAGCCCAGCGAGACCGTGCTGGTACGCGTCGCCGGCAATATCTACTCGGCGTACATCGCGGCGGGCCGCGTGCCCGAGGGGAAGGAACAGGAGTGGATGCAACGCGCGATTAAAGAAGCATTCTACCTCGCCCGCACCACGGACGACGCGGTTCAGAGCGACGACGAAACCTGGTGAGGTTCGCAAGGCCCGTGTAGCGGCGACGCGGAGTCTGCGGAGCGGAGCGCGACATCGCCGGAGTCGTCGCGCTCCGCTCCGCA
>JAYTGN010000085.1:0-37826 GCA_043733485.1 Gemmataceae bacterium | reverse complement strand
CTGGCGGAGGGCGGGGAGGATCTGTTCGTGGACGCGATACTTCCAGCGATGCCGGGGATCGGCTCGGAAGAGACGGACGTGATCGACGGCGGTCGCGGTGCCGCCAGGCGCGTCGGCCACGCAAACGCACTTCATCACGTAAGCGGCATTCTCGTGGGTGAGCGAGGCGAAGAGTTTCGCGAGCTTGGTTGCATTCGCATCGTCGAGCCGATCGTCGGCATCCATCCAGAAGGCCCAGTCGCCGGTGGCGCGTTCGAGGGCGGCGTTGCGGCCGGCGGAGAAACTGTCGATCCAGGTGAACTCCGAGACCTTCGCGCCGAGCGTTCGAGCGATGTCGCGGGTCTGGTCCTGGGAGCCGGTGTCGACCAGGATCACTTCATCGACGAGGTGGCGGACGGGACCGAGGCAGGCCGCGAGGTTGTGTTCTTCGTCCTTGACGATCATGGTGAGTGAAACGCGGGGCCGGTCGCGGGGCGCGGCCGGTAAGGATCCGACACTCGCACTGGTGATGACGAAGGGAGCCGGGAACGAAAGACTGCTGGCGCTTGCGACGACGAACGGCGCGTTCGCATCCGGCGTCGATCGTGGAGCCGAAGGCGATGGAGCGGCGCGTCGTCGGAAGCGGACGGGGGTTTGATTGCGCAAGGCCCGGACGCGATCCTCGACTGCGGACGCGGTGTGGCTCCAGTTCCAGCCCACAGCCGCCTGACGGGCGGCGGCCCCCCGACTCCGACGCTCGCCGTCTTCATCCGCAACCCGTTTCAAGAGGTCGGCGAGTGCCTCGACATCGGGTTCGAGCCACCAGGGACGGCCCGCGGTTTCCAGATCGCCGACGCGATCTTCGGGGAAGTAGGCGATGCGCGCAGGAATGCGCCATCCGGCCGCGGGCGGCACGAATTCGTCGGTCGGCCCGCCGGAGGTGACGACCACGGGCAGCCCGCAGGCCATCGCTTCGAGGACCGGCAGCGCGAACCCTTCACCACGATACGCCGAGACCAACACATCGCAGGAACAGTAGAGTCGGGCGAGATCGGCCTCGCTCAGGTCGCGATCGAGGTATTCGATGGCGGCAGCGTGGGGGTCGGCGCGGAAGGAGGCGATCGCATCGCTGGCCGTCTGGCCGCGATAGAAGGTGCTCGCTCCAAACTCCTTCACCACAAAGCACACATCGTCCGACGCGGTGAAGGCCCGGCGATAAGCGGTCAGGAGCGCATCGAATCCCTTGCGGGCAATCGTGCCTCCGACGAACAGGAACTTCACGCGTTTGGTCGTCCCGAGCGGCAGCGGTGCGATGCCGGGCCGGAAGCGATCGGGGTCGACGCCCAGCGGAACGATCTTTACGCGATCGGCCGGGATGCCGGAGGCGGTGTAGCAGCGTTCGACGGCGCGGGAGTACGCCCAGACCTCATCGACCGTTTCGAGGATCGGTTCGATCCAGGCGCGGGGGAGCCGTCCAAATTCCCAGGGCTGGCAAAGGACGAAGGCACCGTCGCCCGGAGGCGGTGTGAAGTCGGGTGGCCAGCGATGGCGGACCGTGGCATCGACGCGGAGTTCCCGACCGAGCAAGGTCGACAGGCTCGCCGAAAGTGGAACGTCCGAATTGGCGGGCGTCCGGGTCGGGTTCTCGACGAGTGCGACATCCTGACCGCGGGCGACGAGTTCGCCGCAGACCGCGCGGTTGACGGCGGCCAGCGAGTGCGCCGGAACGAACTCGCCGTCCCAAGCGATCGCGATCTTGGGAAGGTCGGGGCCGGGCGATGCGCCGACCCCTTCGCCCTTAAAGAGGAACGCGACCTCGGTGCCGGTCACGTGGTAGACCGGTTCGGGCAAGCCGAGCGATTCGACCGCTTCCTTGACCTTGACCCAGGCCACGCGGCTGCCGAAATCGTGCCAGGCCAGGCAGCCGCCCAGACGCAGTGCCGAGTAGACGGCAATCGTGTCGGAGCGAACGGTATCGAAATCGTGGCCGCCGTCGATGAAGGCGAAGTCGAGGGGCGCGAGCCGGGCGAAGTCGTAGCGGCGGGAATCGGCCCGGATGAGCATCGCTTTGCGAGCGGTCCCGAAGTAATCGGCGTGCCGGGCGAATTCGTGGTGTTTCGGGATCTCGTATCCTTGTGCCGCTTCGGCGGCCTGGGCACCCTCGACGATGCCAATCGAATAGACGATGGCGTCGGTCGGGCTCCAGGTGCAGAGGTTGGCGGTCATGTCTCCGGCGGCGGTGCCGATTTCGAGAAGGCGGCGCGGCCGAAGGTGGGCGACGAGTGCGAGGACGGTTTGCGTATCGTGGGGCGGTGTGAAGCCGGAGCGCGCCAGCGACGTATCGAGTCGGCCGTAGCGCGCGGCGAATTCCTCGCGTCTCAGCGGCACGATCCTCGAACCGGACGGTGTTGGGGGAGCAAGGGGTTCAGTGATCGGGGTGGGCGCGACCGGCTCCCGACCCAGCGCACGGTCCAAGAGCCGTCGTGCGTGCTTCACGCGTTCCAGGGCTTCGCTTTGGCCAGTCTCGGTGAGAACGCCCATCAGTGCCTGGGCGGCGGGCTCGTCGAAGGGATTACCCTCGACGGCCCGTCGAAGTTGCTCGGCCGCCTCGGGGAACTGGCCGGCGCGGGCCAGGGCGCAACCGAGTGCCGCGCGCACCGTTGACAGTTGCGGCCGGGCTTCGACGGCATTCCGGAAGGACTCCAATTCGCCGGTAAGTTCGGCGAGCAGCGAATAAGCCCGGCAGCGCAGCAACGCGAGTTTCTCGCGGCTCTCGGCTGCCGGGTCGTCGGGATGATCCCAGCCGGCTCGGTCCCACCCCACCCGCAAGTCATCGAACTGGGCGGGATAAGGACAGGTCGCGCGCTCGGCCGGTGCGAGGACCGGTTCGGCTTCGAGTTCCGTCAAGACTTTGAGGAGAATTGCGATGGCGTCGTCGCGGCGACCCAGACCGGTCAGGACCGAGATGAGCCCGACGGCGCTCACGCGGTTGCCAGTCTCCGCGGCCCGCGCGAGGTGCGTCGCGGCCTCGACGAGCGGTGCGTGGAGCGCAGAGCCGTGATCCTCGCCGGCGGATTGCAAATCGCTTACGAGGCTGGGGTCGGCGTCGGGTCCGACGGCGAGATTGGCCCGCTGCCAGACCCGGACCGCAAGCGGCACCCGGGGAGGCTTAGTCGCGCGACGAGCGGCTCGTTCGACGACGGCGGGCCAGTCGGAGGCGCAAGCGGCGAAGCCGGCACGAATCAAACTGAGCCAACGGGAGTCTCGGACCTTTTGCTTCGCCCGCGTGGAGATCGCTTCGCGTTTCCGGGCGTCGTTCAGCACCTCGATGAGTTTCTGCTCCAGGTCGGTCTCGGTATACGGAACGTATTCCGCCTCCGGCGCGAGGTAGTGGGGAACTTCCTCGTTGTCGGCTTCCTGGAAGAGCACCGCTCCGCCCGCGATGGCTTCAAAGGCCCGCATGTTGCATTCGCCGCGGATCGAGCAGTTGAATGCAACCTTGGCTCGACGCACGAGCGCACGGTAGTCCGCGCCGAACACGCCGGTGCGAATCGCCACGTTCCACTTCGAACCCAGTCGCGCGAGCGTCCCGAGATAACGGAGGCGCTCGCCCTGAACCGCGGGGTTGAGGTTCCCCACGAACAGCACGTCGATGTCGCGCGTTATTTCGGGCGAATCGCTTTCGGCGAGCCAGTCGTTCTCGAGTCCGTAGAGATTGGCGGCGCGAACGTTCCCCAAGCCCGCCCGCTGGAGGCGCTGAGCCGCGGGGAGATCGGTGAGAACCAAGTCGAAAAGAGGTAATTGCTCGCGATACTGGTGCCAGAGCAAATTGGGATCGTGCGCGAGCGCCACGATCGGGACGGGACAACTCCAGACCCACGACGGCAACGAAGCATAGCCAATGCGGAGGAGGACCGCATCCGGCTTCCAGCCCGTCGAAAACGACCGTGTGATTTCGGCCCAATCGCCAGCGCCAAACGGGAACCAGCGGACGGACGGATCGTTCGCCGGCAGCGAGCGCGTAGCCCAGATTGGATCCGCGGGTCCGACGAGCAAATGGGTCGGCGTCACGATGAGTCACCCCGCTCCGAGGAATCGCTCCAGCATACACGCAGCGAATCGACCCGCCAATGTTACTGCCAAGGAATGCGATGCGGGAGGATCGGTACCCCGGAGCCATCGGATCCTCAGAAGTACCATCTATTCACCAGAACGATCGTCCCTGTGATCTCGCGAGAAAAACGCTGAAATCGTGGCGATTTTCGTCGCTCGAAGCCGGACGCCAGAAATGCGGGAAGATTTATTTTGGGATTTTGATTGACGGCGACTCCACCGCGCGGTCCAATCACCACGTTCTCTTCACGGGGGATTCTGCCCATCTTCCCCACGCGGTGACCGGACGCTGATTCAGCATCCGGTCGGACCCGAGTGTCGGTGTCCCATGCGTCGTTCGCGTCGCACACACCCCGATCGTCGTCCCTGGTACCGGGTCGACCTCTTCGATGCTCTGGATCGGCTGTACGCTTATCTTCGCGATCTCATCGACCTCGACCCTGCTCGCATTACTTCCGACCGCCGTCCCACCGCCAAGCTCGAACTCCTCGGCCTCGAGCCGCGAGCGATGCTCGATGGCCGGCCGCTGCCCTTTCCCGTCTTGTTCGTGGGAGCGGGACCGGGAATGGACCCGGTGATTACCGCCTACGAGGCGGATACGGGCGCGGTGAAGTTCACCAAGACGGTGTATGCGGACTCGTTCCGGGGCGGGGTGCGCGTCGCGGCCGCGGACTTCAATCAGGACGGCTATCCCGACCTCCTCGTCGCTCCCGGTGCCGGCGGCGGTCCGAATATCCGCATCTACGATGGGAAGACCGGTAACCAAATCGCGGGACCGCTGGGAAGTTTCTGGGCCTTCGATCCCTCGTTCCAGGGCGGCGTCAACATCGCGGCGGCGGATGTCGATGGCGATGGCTTCCCTGACGCGATCGTCGCGGCGGGTCCCGGTGGGGGTCCGCGCGTGCGGGTCTTCTCGGGCGCGACCGGCGCGGTGATCGCGGATTTCTTTGCGTTGGATGCGGAGTTCCGGGGCGGGATCTCGGTGGCGGCGGCGGACCTGACCGGCGATGGGAAGGCCGAGATCGCAATTGGCGCGGGCGAAGGCGGGGGTCCGCGCGTGAAGGTCTACAACCCCTTGACTCAGCAGCCGATCGCGGGGCCGCTCGGTTCGTTCTTCGCCTTCGACGATACGTTTCGGGGTGGGGTTTACGTCGGTTCGGATGCCCTGGCGGGCGACGTCAACGGCGATGGCACGTTCGATTTGGCGGTGGGCTCGGGTCCGGGGATGGCTTCGGCGGTCAAGGTTTACAGCGGCGCGACGGGCGCGGTTTTGCGGGAGATTTCGCCGTTCGGTTCGTTCGCGGGCGGAGTGCGGGTAGCCTTGGCCTACGCCGATAACGATGGATTCGCGGACATCCTGACCGGTTCGGGTCCCGGCATGAACGCAACGGTGCGAGTCTTCTCGGGCGCAACGGGCAAACAGTTGGATAATCCCATCGGCCAGTACGTCCCCTTCGGCAGCGCGACTGGCGGCGTCTATGTGGCCGGGAGCAACGACCCCGCCTATATCGCCGCCTACGCTTGGTTCGATGCGAACGGCAACCATTCGGTCGACTCGGGCGAATCCCCAGCGAGTAGCATCACGGTGACCCTGTCGCTGAACGGTACGCAAATCGACAGCAAGACCTCGGATACTTTGGGCAATTGCTACTTTACCAATCTCAGCTCGAATACGAACTATACCGTGGATGCGGTCGCTCCGAACGGGTACGCCTCGGAGGGTCCGTATACCGTCAATACGGGCTCCGGAGGTGGGAGCGTGCAACTGGGCCTGCTGCCGGCATCGCCTCCTCCTCCCACAATCTCTGGGTTCAACGACGACACGGGTTATTCGGCCTCGGATCGCCTCACAAACGACACGACGCTGACGATTTTCGGGACGGCACCCGCGAGTAGTTCCGTGGCCGTGTCCGACCGCTCCTCGGCCGGTTCCGGGGGTTCGACCGCTTTGGGGACGGTCACCTCGTCCGCCGGTGGGCTCTGGACCCTGACGTATGCCACCGCGTTAGCCGAGGGCAGCCATCTCCTGACGGCGACCTCGGGTTCGGTCGCCTCGAACGTCTATCGACTCGCGATCGACGCGACCGCACCGGCGGTCGCGCTCGTTGCTCCTTCCACCACGTATGAGAACGCACCCGAAATTCGGGTTCAGGCGTCCGATCTCTACGGCATCCCGAGCGGAGCGACGGTCACTCTCGACGTCGACCTGAACAACGACGGCAACTACACCGACGCCGGGGAGACCGGGTATGCCGCCGCGACCATGGCGAATGGGCTAGCGGTCTTCACCGGGTACACCGCCCTGACCGTCGGGAACACGGTACGGATGCGGGCGCGAGTGACGGACGCCGCCGGCAACGAGGGCAGCAGTTCCAATTCCTCGCTGACCGTGGGTATTTCGCCGACCGACTGGCATCACTGGTTGCCCCACGATCCGCAGTACGTTTCCGCGCCGAGCCAGCGGTTGAGCGATGGCACGGTAACGGCGTTCGTGCCGCTCGACCTCGATCGCAGTCCGAGTCCGGCGATGGGTAGTGCCTCGGGACTCACGTACGTGTCGAGCGAGGCGGGGCAGGCGCCGACCATCGAATTCAGCGTGCAATCGAACAATGCCCTGGCGGCTCCCACGCAGGTGGTGGCGACGCTGACGTGGGACGGTTCCTCGTCCGGAAGTAGGACCTTCTCGGGCAGCGGTTTGATGCCGGGTGCGATTTGGAACTTCGACCTCCAGCCGGCGTCGAATCAATCGACCGGCCTGCACACCTACAGCTTCGCTGCCTTCATCGATTATCCGGGCACGATCAACGACGTGATCGCGACATCGAGCGGTTCGA
This sequence comes from Gemmataceae bacterium, assembly GCA_043733485.1. Taxonomy (GTDB): domain Bacteria; phylum Planctomycetota; class Planctomycetia; order Gemmatales; family Gemmataceae; genus Urbifossiella. Next base: position 30,900 of record JAYTGN010000085.1, on the reverse strand, counting down.
CCTTCGTGGTCAATCGTTCGAGCGCGGCGGCGGGGGCGGGTTGGGCATTGGCGGAAGTGGACCAGTTGATCGGCGTCGCTGCGACGGGGTCGGTGCCGGCGGGGGAGATGCGGATCGAAGGAAACGGTCAGTGGGCTTACTACACGTTGAGCGGCGGCAACTACACGAGCCCGGTGGGCGACGCGGGGACGCTCGCTACGGCCGGCGGCGGGTACACCTACACGCTGCCCTCGGGCGAGCAGCGGATTTTCGACTCCTCCGGCTACCAGACGAAGTGGGCGTCGGCCGACGGCGCGACGACGAAGGCCTACACCTACGACGGCTCGAACCGCGTTTCGACCGCGACCTCGCCCGATGGCGGGGTGGCCACCTTCGCGTATTCCTCGGGCCTCCTGGCCACGGTGACCGCGCCGGGGAACCGGGTCACGTCGTTCGCCTATTCCGGAACCGACCTGACCCTGGTCACCGACGCGGCCGGCGGACTGCACACTCTCGCTTACGACGGTTCGCACCGGCTCACCGACGAGAAGTGGGGAAGCCTTCGGACGACGTACGGTTACCTCAGTGGGATGGGCGTGCGGACCTCGATCGGCGGTGAAGTCCGGACCGTGCAGCCGGTTCTCGGCGCGGCGCTGACCGCCGGCGTCAGCAGCGATGTCTGGGTCCAGGAGACCGATGGTTTGGGCGCACTGACCCGGACGCGGTTGGACGAACTCGGCTACCCGGTGGAGCGGATCGACCCGGACGGCGCGGACTGGAAGATGGCCCGCGACTCCAACGGCCGGCTCACGGCGCTTACCGACCCGCTCGGCCAAACCACGACCTACACGCGCGATGCCTCGGGCTACGTGACGGCCATCCAGAATCCCGACGCGACGCGGGCCACCTTCACCTATCAAGTCGGCCACCACGCTCTCACCACCGCCGTCGACGAATTGAACCGCACCACGACCTACACCTACACGGCATCGGGCAACCTGGAGACGACGACCGACCCCAACGGCGGAGTGACCACGCTGACCTGGAGTTTGGGACTCCTCCAGACGATCGCCGATCCGCTCGGCCGGGTCGTCACCGAGACATACGACTCCTACCGGCGGCTGACGAATGCGTTGGTGGGCGGCGCGCAGACCGGGACGATGCTCTACGACTCCTGGGGGAATAAGGCCGGCGTTACCGACCCGCTCGGAGCCACCACGACCCTCGCGAACGACGCCGTGGGCCGTCCGGTGTCGCAGACGACCCCGGACGGCGCGACGACGACCGTGATCTACGATGCCGCCGGCCTGACCATCGGCACGATCCTGCCGAGCGGGCTGCGGACGAGCTTCGCCTACGGCGAGTCGGGCCGGCAAACGTCGATGGTCGAGGCGGTCGGCGACGGGCTCGAACGCCGCACCACGAGCGTCTACGATGCGGCTGGGCACCGCATCGCGATCGTCGATCCGCTCGGCAACCGCACTACCGCCGTTTACGACGCCTTGGGCCGCGTCACCGCCGTCGTCGACCCCCTTCTGCAAACCTCCAGTACGCAGTTCGATCTGGCCGGACGCGCCACCACTTCCATCGATCCGCTCGGTCGCGTGACCCTATACGGCTACGACGGCCGCGATCGTCGCACGACCGTCACGGATCCGCTCGGCAACGTCACTTCGGTCGTTTACGATGCCGCCGGGAACAAAACGGCCGTCGTCGATCCGCTCGGCAACCGCGCCACGGCCGTCTACGACGCACTCAATCGAGTGATTGCCTCGGTCGATCCCCTCGGCAACCGCTCCACGGCGATCTACGACCCCGCCGGCCAACTCGTCGCCTCGCTCGATCCGCTCGGCAACCGCACGACCACGGTCTACGACGCCCGCGGCCGCGTCTCCACTGTCACCGACGCCCTCCTGAACGTCACGACCGCCGCCTACGATGCCGCGGACCGGCTCGTCGCCGTCACTGATCCGCTCGGCCGCACCGCCACCAGCGTCTACGACTCCACCGGCCACGTCATTGCCTCGATCGATCCCCTCGGCAACCGCACCTCCGCCGTCTACGATTCCGCGGGCCGGCTCTCGGCCTCCCTCGACCCGCTCGGCAATCGCACAACAGCCGTCTACGATTCCCTCGACCGAGTCACTTCCACAATCGACGCCTTGGGCAACCGGACGACCGCGATCTACGACGCCCTCGACCGCGTCATCGCGAACGTCGATCCGCTCGGCAACCGCACCACCGCCGTCTTCGATGCCGCCTCGCGCGTGGTCGCCGCGATCAACCCGCTCGGAAACGCGACCACCTCCACCTACGACGTCGCCGGCAACGTTACCTCGCTCACCGACGCCCGAGGCAACGTCACCGGCTACTCCTTCAACGCCAACAACCTCCTCGTCAACACCGTCGACCCCCTCGGCAACGTCTCGACCTCCACCTACGATGCCGCCTCGCGGCTCACCTCCCTCACCGATCCCCTCGGCCGTACCTCCACCGCCGTCTACGACGCCGCCTCCCGGCTCGTCGCCGCGGTCGACGCCCTCGGCAACCGGGGCACCTCCGCTTACGATGCCGCCGGGAACCGCACCGCCCACACCGACCCCCTCCTGCATACCACCACGATCGTCTACGACGCCCTCAATCGGCCCATCGCCGCGATCGACCCGCTCGGGAACCGCACCACCGCCGTTTACGATGTCGCCGGCCAATTCGTCGCCGTCATCGACGCCCTGAACCGCCGCACCACGCTCGTCCACGACGACGCCTCCCGGCTCATCGCCATCGTCGACCCGCTCGGCAACCGCTCGACTTCCGTCTACGACGCGGCCGGCAACGCTATCGCCTCGGTCGATCCCCTCGGCAACCGTTCGACCGCCGTCTACGACTCGCTCAACCGGATCGTCGCCTCGATCGACGCTCTCGGCAACCGGGGCACCGTCGCCTACGATGCCGCCGGTCGCGTCCGTTCCGTCATCGACCCGCTCAACCACACGAACACCTTCAACTACGACGCCGCCGGCCGACGCACCAGCACCCTCGACGGGCTCGAGCGATCCTGGCAAACCGTCTTCGACGCGACCGGGAACGCCGCGGCGAGCGTCGATTCGTTGGGGAACCGCACCACCGTTGCCTACGACGCCGACAACCGGGCGATCGGGCACATCGACGCGCTCGGGAACCGAGCGACGGTCGTGTACGACGCCGCCGGTCAGATCAGCGCCGGCATCGACCCCTTGAACCACCGCACGACCTCGCTCTACGATGCCGCAGGTCGGATCACCACGACCATCGATGCCCTCGGCAATCGCACCACCGCGACCTACGATAATGCCGGACGCACCGCGAGCCTCATCGACCCCGTCGGCAACCGCACCACCTGGGCCTACGATGCCGCGAACCGGCTCGTCACCGAGACCGATCCGCTCAATGCGAACCGGACCTACGCCTACGACGCCGTCGGCCAACTCACGAGCACGACCGACCGACTCGGCCGCCGGAAAGACTACAGCTACGACCTTGCGGGCCACCGGAATACCGAATCGTGGTTCGCCGTCGGCGGGGCGCAGACGCAAACCCAGACCTTCACTTACGACGGCGCGGGTCGCCTCACGTCGGCCGCCGATCCCGACGGCACCTATACGCTCGCCTACGACGCGGCCAATCGCGTCTCCCACGTCGCGGAACCGTTCGGCCTTGGCCTGACGATGGGCTACGATGCCGCGTCCAACCGCACCAGCGTCCAGGATTCGCTGGGCGGCGTCACAACCGCAACCTTCGACGCCCGGAACATGCAGACCGCCAAGGAACTCGGCGGCACCGGCATCACCCCTATCAAGGACGTCCGCGCCTACGACGATGCCGGTCGGCTCACGAGCGATACCCGGCAAAAATCCTCCTCCGGCTTCTGGAGTACGGTCGCCACGACCACCTATGCCTACGACGCGGTCAGTCGCGTGACCGGTATCACGACCGCCAACGCGATGCTCACGACCCTGGCGACGTACGCCTACTCCTACGACGCGGCGAACCGGCTCCTGGCCAAGGTCGACAACGGCGCGACCACGAGCTACGCCTACGACCTGACGAGTCAGTTGACGCAGGACGGCACGACGACCTTCGGTTACGACGCCAACGGCAACCGCACCAACACCGGCTACGCAACGGCCGCCGGCAACCGCACGAGCACCGACGGCGTCTGGACCTACACTTACGATGCGGAAGGCAGCGTCACGAAGAAGTCGAAGGGCGCGGCGAACGACACCTGGACTTACGCCTACGACAACAACAACCAGATGACGGCGGCCGCGTTCAGCGCCACGGATGGCGGCTCGGTCACCAAACGCGTCACCTACGTGTACGATGCCTTCGGCAACCGCATCGAACGCGACGCCTGGGACGGCACGACGGTTACCGTCGAACGCTATGGCCTGGACGGCTGGGATCCGGCGAAGCCGCGAGCCATCGGCAACGAGAATTTCGACGCCTGGGTGGACCTGAACGGCTCGAACACGCTAACCATGCGTCGGATGTTTGGTCCGGACTTCGTGGTGCCGGTGGCGAGCGAGACGTCGGCGGGTGCGGTAAGCTGGTACGGAACCGATCTGCAGGGTTCGGTGCGACTGGTCTTTGACAATTCGGGAAGCATCACGAGCGCGTTGGCCTACGACGCCGCGGGCAAGTTGCTTTCGGGCACGTTGCCGGACCGCTTCGGCTTCGGCCGGATGCAGTACGACTCGCTGGCGAGTTTCGGCCTGACGCCGAGTCGGGTCTATTTCCCGGAGATGGGTCGGTTCTCGCAGGAAGACCCGCTGGGGTTGGTGCCGGATAGCAACCGCCATCGCTATGTGGGCAACTCGCTGACGAATTTCACCGACCCGAGCGGGATGAAGGAGAAGCCATACCCATTGAGTCCCGAAGAGCAAGCGCATCTGTACACGTTGCCAACTTCACAGTACCTTGTCGCGATGATGCGAGTCGAACGTGGTGCGCCGCCATTCGGTCCCATTCCACTGCCCCCGTCTCCCCAACCTTACCGTGGCGGTTCGATTAGTCCGCGACAGGACAACCCCTATGCAATTTATTTGACGCCCTTGTCTCAGCATATGAGGAGTGTCGATCAAGTCAGTGGTGCTCTTGCTAGTGTACCTAATGCTCTCATTGTTCAGCCTGTTTATCGAACCGTGCAGTTCGTAGGCGATCTTCCACGAGCAGCGTTCGATCCATACTATCAGCCCAATAACCCATATTTTCGTGCGTATCTGAACGGAGACATGAGCTGGTCGAACTATCGTGCGTTAGTAGGTGATGCTGTAGCAACAACGACGATTCTTGGCGCGGCTCGTGGACTCATTCCGGGACGGGCAGGAACAGTTTGGGATTCAATCAAGGGAACGCAGCCCGTTTACGAAAAGACTGTGATTCCCCAGTCTTTTCAGCTACAAACGGCAAATGGTACTGTTTGGGTTCACCCTAACGGCTCGAAGCATCTTGCGGAATATGCTACGGCGAATCTCGGTCGAGGTGTGCAGCCCAGCTTAGTTAATATCGGAACACAGCAACAGCTGGCTAGTTTGCAAGCTGCGGTTAATCAGGCTTTAGCGAACGGTGTAAAGTACGGCGAAATCGTGAACGTTGCTGGGTGGGAACTAAAATTCGGTGCACCTGGACAGACTGGCGATCTTCCTGTACTCTTCCATGCATTGCTGAAATAGGGAGACTTTGATGCTGACTATTGCAAGTGCAACCCAAATGGATGCGCCCTGTATTGTAGATATCGACCCATATGTCCCGCTCGCATTTAAGACCTATCCCGAAGTGCTGCCGGGCGCTTGTTACTTTCGCATTGGCAATTTCCGGACATCGCTGCTGGAAATTGGAATTGATCCATCGTCGTTGATTATACGAAGCATATGTCTTGTGTCGCTCGACAAGGTCCGCGAATGCAGTCAATTGCATGCGCTGTGCGGACTTGACGAGACAGTTGGCCTTCCAGTTGTTGACGCAGGATCATTTTCCGGAGCAAGGATCGACGAGTATAGGGACTTTAGTGTATTCTTAAAAGATGATTCTTTCGTCATCGATTGGAGTGACGAGAGGTTCTTATCCAACGTCATCCGATTTCAAAGAGTGTCGTTTTGCTTGGCAGGTGACGAGCTTCGCCGCATCATATTTAATGGCTTGAGTTCAGCTGAAGTCGCCCTTCTTACTAAACATTTGGATCAGTCCAAAGTCGCCAACGGTTAGTGTCTACCTACTTGTACAAAAATGATGTCCACGGAATTTGCCGGAGTTTCTAGGCGATTTGGACTGTGCCGAGAGTCGAGCGATGTCACCGGTTGGGCACCCGAAGACATTCCGGGCGAGCCAATGTGACGCGCGATACCGGACATGCTACGCTGGGTGCGTGAGGCAGCTTTCGCCGTAGAGCCGGCGATGTCGAATCGAGAGTGGTTTTCGTTCAGGCCGCGGCGCGGGAGTAGTGTTTGAGGAGCCCGCCGAGTCGTTCGCGGCACACGACTTTGCCCGTCGGGAACGGCAAGACCGGAGGATGGTCCGGATCGGCGACCGAGAGCGGCACGTTGCCCCGGCCCTAGTGCGGACGCTCCTCGTGATAGTGGGCGGCGAACTCCTTCACGAGATGCCGCAGTTGTTTCTCGCCGCAGACGACGAAGTGATCGAGGCACTCCACACGAAGCGTCTGGACGAATCGTTCGGCTTAGAGCCTATCCCAGAACCCAGAAAAACATCACTATTCCGGTCGAATATAGTGCGGTTTTTAGGTTCTGGGATAGGCTCTTAGGCATTCATCTTCGGTGCCATTGTCAGACTCGCGTAATCTCTGCACTGTCTGTTTCCATCAGCTCGTTAAGAGGTCTCCGATGCGCGAACGGAAAGACGTCTACAATCTGCCCCCAGGTGACAACACTCTCGATTGGTACGCGAAAGCTGTTGACGCCATGCAGGCGTTGCCCTCCACCGATCCGATGGGGTGGGAATACCAAGCGGCGATTCACGGGATCAGCGCGCTCCCGCCGGGGATGGGAAGCCTGTGGGCTCAGTGCCAGCACAGCACATCGTTATTCCTGCCCTGGCACCGAATGTACATTTTGAACTTCGAGCGAATCGTGGCCCGGCATGTGCAAACATTCGGCGGCCCGAGCGACTGGGCCTTGCCGTACTGGAACTACAACGCTTCGATTCCCGCTACGCTCGAACTTCCTCCCGCGTTCCGCGATCCCGTACTTCCCGATGGAACAACGAACCCCCTTTACGTCGCTTTGCGGAACCCGAGCGCCAACGCTGGCTTTCCGGTGCTGAGCGCCCGCGACGTGGACCTGCGGGCCTGCCTGACGGCGAGCGGCAGCACCGCTCCAGGCGGATTCTTCGGCGGCCCTGCCGCGGCCCACTTCGGTTCTGTGGGCGGCGCTCTGGAATTGTCGCCTCACAACACCGTCCACGTCCGGGTCGGAGCGACACCTGGCGGTTGGATGAAGGATCCGGACTTGGCGGCACTCGACCCGATCTTCTGGCTGCATCACTCGAACATCGATCGGCTGTGGGAAGTGTGGCTGGCCTGCGACTCGGCCCACGCGAACCTGACATCGGCGTATTGGCTGAGCGGGGTTCCGTTCAATTTTCACGACGCGACGGGAACGCCCATCACCTTGCGGACGGCTGATGTTCTCAACCTGACCGCGCCTCTGTTAGACTACAAGTACGAGGACGCGACTTGCCCGGTCCCCTTCCGGGTCCTTCCTCCAGGGCCGCTTCCCGTCTTCTCAGTCGCCCCGCTCGGCGGCTCCGGAATGCCAACAATGGCCGCGAACCAACCCGAACTCGTGGGTGCGACTCTTTCGGCCATCCGGCTCGGGGATCAGGTTGCGCATGTCTCGCTGCCCACCCCCGTCACGCCTCGCTCTTTCAGGCTCGCATCCGGCGTCCGATCCGTTTCTCCTCTGGCAACGGCCCGGCAACTCGTCGATCACGTCACTTTGCAACTCGAGAATGTGACCTCCACCGACGTGGCACCGACTTACGATGTCTTCCTGAATGTCCCGGACGGGGAGAATCCCAACGATCATGAGGACAGGTTTGTAGGGCGAATCGCGATGTTTGGAATCAAGCAAGCCAGCGATCCGGCCGGGGTGCACGGTGGCGGCGGTCAGAACTTCGCCCTAGATGTCACGAACCTCTATCACCATCTCGCGGACCGAAATGAGATTGATCCCTCGAAGCTGCGGGTGTCGTTTGTACCCGTCTCGACCGGCGGCACCTCGCAGCAAGTGACGGTCGGGCGGGTCAGCCTTTACTTCTCATGATGGCCGGCCTGCAAGCGCGGCCGGACCGCGTCGTGATCGCAATTGCGGTCCTGTCGTGGACTTGGATGCTGGGTGAGGCCGCGACGGCCCAACGCCTCTCGTGCTGCGAGCCCTATCCCTCGCGATCCGACGATCTCGGTTCGTGGATCTTGATGGTGGGCGCGATGATGCTGCCCACCGCGATTCCAGCCATACGAGATGTCGCGACGAGGTCCTATCGTAGAAGGCGAATTCTCGCCGTTCTTGAGTACATCCTCGGCTACACGGCCTGCTGGTTGCCGGTCGGCGTCGCGTTCGTGCTTCTTCGATCATGCGAATTTGCCCACGACTTGCGGGCCGCGGTCGCATTGTGCCTGCTGGCCGCGGCTTGGGCATTGCTCCCGATTCGAGCCTATTGGTTCGTGCGTTGTCACCGACAGATTCCTTTGTGCCCCGCAGGCGCCCGGGCCGATCTCGACGCGATGCGGCAGGGTGCGGTCCACGGAGTTCCCTGCATCAAGATGTGCTGGCCGCTGATGTTCGCCTGCGCCATCTCGGGCCATGATTTGGCGTTGATGATCGGCGGCGCATCACTGGCGGCTGCCGAGAAGCGAATGTTTCGCTTGGACCGCAAGCCGCTCGTTCTTGGAGCGTTGGCACTTGGCGCATGGATATTTGTGAAATGGATGATGATTCGCCAGGCATGATCTATACCGAGCTGTTAACCGAGGGTGTACGGGTGGAATCGCTCCAATCCGGACGAATCGCCTGTGATTCTGGCTTTGTCGTGGGAAACAGGTCGTGTACTGACGGATCGGAGCTCAATCTGGCTTGCTTCTCATGCTCCATTTCGGACAAGGTGATGGACCTCCTACACCACTGGAATGGATTCCTCATGCCCTCCCGTCGCAGATCTGTGGCCTCTGTTCCCCTCGATTTGTCGCAACGGTTGCAGAAGCACTTCGCCAAGCTCCTTTCACTCGTTCGAGAGTTCCACACCCATCCTCTCACACCCGCCGCCACCTTCGCGTTCGAAAAAAAGTGACGGAGCAGTTGCGTGAAACCGGACGTGAGATAGTCGACCACGCTTACAACCACGCCGAACCGGCCGTCGATGATTGTCCGCCGCGCCTCCAGTTCGGACGCGAGACCTACCGCCGCCGCGACAAAACGCCGAACACGCTCGATACACTTTTCGGCCCGGTCGAGATCCGACGATGCGTCTACGAATGCCTGGAGTCGGGCGAACCGTGCGTGTGGCCGCTGGAGTTGCAACTGGGCATCGTCGCGGGCCGAGCGACACCGGCGTTGGCCGAACGGATTGGCCGCTGGTCGGCCGACCACGAGCAAGACGCGGTGCGAGCCCTCTTGCAGATCGAACATGGCATCTCCTGCTCCGTGACCACGCTTCGCAAGGTCGCCAAAGCCGTTCGCGACGGCGTCGTGGGACCTGGCGAACAAGCCCGCCAGGATCGACTCGTCGAACTGTTGACGCACGCCGACAGATCGACGGGGAAACACCGGCCCACTCTGGCCGTCGGCCGCGATGGCGTGATGGTACCGATTCGCGGCCAGGGTTATCAAGAAGCGGCGACCGGTACGGTGTCGGTCCATGATCGCCGGGGCCAACGGCTCGGCACGATCTACCTGGGCCAGATGCCCGAACCGGGACAGCACCGCTTGACCAAACAGATGACGGCGTTGTTGACGACGGTGATCGCCCGGTGGCACACGCTGAACTCGTTCTGTCCGCGACTGACGTACCTGACGGACGGCGGGCATCACCAGCAGCAATTCTTCCAGCGGGTGCTGTCACGCATGGCCGACCCGTGGCGGCCGGGACAACGGCTGTCGTGGCAGTGGACGCTCGACTTCTTCCATGCCTGTACGCATCTCTGGACCGTGGCCGAATCGCTCTTTGGAGAATCGCCGACGGCCTGGACGTGGTATCGGCGGATGCGGCACTGGCTGCGGGATCGCAAGAATGGCGTGACGAACATCCTGCGTTCGGCGTCGCAACATGCGAACAACCGGACGATGACGGCTGGCCGCCGCAAGGAGTATGGGAAGGCCTATCGCTACCTGCGGCGGTACACGCGGTGGATGAACTATTCCGCGTGTCGTCGGGTGAAATTGCCGATCGGCAGCGGCGTGACTGAGGCCGCCTGCAAGACGGTCTTCACCCAACGATTGAAGCGGTCGGGCATGACCTGGGGCATTGCCGGTGGACAGGTGATTGTGGACCTGAGAGTGCTGGTGCTGAGTGGCGTGTGGGACCGAAGTTACGCAGCGTACCTCAAGAACCAAACGATGCCCCAACTGGCAAGTTATCAGCCGCACCGCCGCGAAACCCCGCGAATTGCCGCGTAAACTGATGGTTCAGCGGCGACGGCACCCGGGTGTACCAGTATTCGCATGAACATAGTGATCCCCGCAAGTTAACAGGCGGCGCGAGCGCGAGAGTTCAAAGAGTGTTGCAGAGAGGGCTGCAAGAGAGATTCGAGTGAGAGACTTTTTCGGATTGGCCGCGTCGACGTAAGTTCAACTCTGTAAATCGCTTTGCTTGGGTGTCTCTGAAATACTCGCGCGTGACTCTTGCCGTTCGAGTTCGATAACTGTTTCAGATAGGGAGCTTTCCTTAAATCCCATTGGCTGAAGCTTTTAAAAGCTTACCTCCGGACGTTCCGGAGAGCACTGCCGGACCTTGGTTTACGGGGCTTGCCCCGTTAACTGCCGGAGTTCTCTCTCGTGGCACGTCCCAAAAACATCACTCCTCAGATTCGCAGGCACAGAAATTCCGCTCGATGCTGGGTCAACGGCCGGTGGATCGAGCTCGGCAAGTACGGTTCACCCGAGGCCCTCGCCGAGCACGCTCGGATCCTCGCCGAACTTGCATCGTCGCCAGCCGCGGCCGTCGCACCTCGGACGACGTTCACCCTCAACCAACTCCTCGCCGCCTACTGGCAGCACGCCGAGCGGCACTACCGCGGCCCCGATGGCGAGCCCACAACCGAGCAATGCGAAATCCAGCGGGCCCTCGGCCCCGTCCGGCGACTGTACGGCCACACGAACGCCGCGGACTTCGGGCCGCGGGCGCTCGCCGCGGTTCGCCAGGCCATGATCGGGAACGGCTGGTGCCGCACGCTCATCAACCGCCGAGTCGAACGCATCCGGCGAATGTACCGATGGGCCGTGAGCCAGGAACTTATCCGGCCCTCAGCCTACGATGCCCTCAAATCGCTCCCCGGCCTTCAGCGAGGTCGGACCGAAGCCCGTGAAAGCGAGCCGGTGAGGCCCGTCGAACCGCCGATCGTGGAAGCCACCTTACCTTTTCTCGGCCGGCACACCCGTGCGATGGTCGAACTGCAGCGACTCACCGGCATGCGGCCCGGTGAAGTGTGTTCGCTCGCGCTCATCGAGGTCGACCGCAAAGGCGACGTCTGGACCTACCGCCCTTCAAAGCACAAGACGAAGCACCGGGGAAAGGATCGCGTGATTCTGATCGGGCCGCGCGGCCAGACCGTGATCGAGTCGTTCATCGCAGGCGGAACGGTGGTCGATCCGAGCGGGCCGCTGTTCTCACCGCGGCGAGCCCGGGAGGAACGCTTCGCGGCGATGCGAGCGGAACGAAAGAGCAAGGTCACACCTTCACAGATCGATCGAAGGAAGTCGACGCCGAAGTTGGTACCCGCCGAGGTGTACACGCCTCACACGTTTGCCCACGCCGTTCGAGTCGCCGCGGAGAAGGCCGAGGTGAAACACTGGCACCCGAACCAGCTTCGCCACCTCTACGCTTCCGAGGTGCGATCCGTGCACGGGCTTGAAGCTGCCCAAGTGCTGCTCGGCCATTCGAGCGCGAACGTCACCCAGGTCTACGCCGAGCGGAATCTGGGGCTTGCCGTGAAAGTCGCGGCCGCCGTCGGGTAGTGACGGCGCGGAAGTGATCGTATACATTCATCCATGTTGGGACGGCGGGCTTGATCACCCGCTGACGCCGGCGACGGGAGGAACCTTCACCAGGGGCTTCTTCCCGTCGCCGGCCGGCCCGGCAAATCTCACTGGTGAACATTATGAACGAGTGGAACGGCACTGAGGCAGAGGTACGTTTTCATCCTTTCACGAGGCCGATTGGCTTAAATCCGTTGGGCACCCTCTCGATTCTCTACCAAGATGTGACTCACCTCCTCGATGAGCCGAGGAGGTGCAGCAACAGGGAATGCCTTCACGCGGCATGTCACGACGCCCTCGGCCCCCTGGCTCCTTTCAGCCCTAAGGACCTCGACAGGCTCCTAATGGATTGGGAAGCTGCAAAGTGCGATGCATATGAACTTCTGGGGACCGCAGGCATGAACCTGGAGAGGTCGGATTCATTTATCGCAGAGGCCAATACTGCTTTCATGCTAGCTTGGAACGCCAATTCGAAAATTGCAGAGTGCTGGACTAAACAGTTCCCCCTCAAAGAAGTGGCCGAATTGACCTTTCGGACACGTTTGATCGACGAAAAACAGATGGGTAAGGTTGAAAAGGATGCAATCCGACAAGTACTCAGAACATGGCCAGTCTCGGATGGAGACACGATCGAATATGGGTTGGAATGCTCAGAATTCATCATCGAAGTCAGAAAGGTGATGCGGAACTCTGAGATGCAGCGGATGCATAAGATCGCCGCGATTTGTGCTGGATTCCAGAAAACGGCAGGTAACGTAACTGGCCTTACTCATGGGAGCTTGACGGATCGCCTATACGAGTTGCTTCGAGCGACAAACCCGTTTTGGCACTCCACGAGCTTCAATGAGCAAGAAAAGGCTCAGGCGAAAGAGCAAGGCACCGTCGCACAAGCACCGTCCGATCAAGTTGTTTGGGATCTTGACAGCCGCACGCTCTTTTTTAAGGGCGCGATCGCTAAACAGTTCGGGGGCCGCTCGGCTGAGAATCAGTTTTCAATCCTGGAAGAATTTCAGAGACGGAATTGGCCGACGTCGATCACTTTCGAGAAGCTGCCGGGCCAGTCGCCAATAAAAGACCAGTTGCGAAATCTCAACTCTGGAATTGCCCTCGGAACGATCCAGTTCAAGGGCGACGGCACCGGGAAAGGCATCGCGTGGGCTCCCGTGGTGGCTTTGGAAGCGAAGGATTCTGCATCTACACCGATATACACCAATACGCACCGACATCTACGGTAGTTGCGCGCCCCCATTCCCTGCAAGAGTGATGCATCCCCAAAGGAGCATCACATGGTTGCACCTCTTTCACTTCTCAAGCACCCTACTCAAGCCGAAGTAATCGAACGACTCACCGCCGAGGGGCCGATCGGCCTCACCGCGGCGTCGAAGATCGTGAAGCGGCACCCCGCAACGCTTTCGCGTTGGGCACTCCACGGCGTTCACCTCGCGGACGGGCGCACGGTGAAGCTCGAGTCTTATCGTTTGGGCGGAAAGCTCAGCACATCGAAGCCCGCAATTCTTCGCTTCATCGGAGCACAACAAGGCGAACGCGAAGAGACCGAAGTTCAGACCCCAGCAGATCGCCGCAAGTCGAACACGGCCGCCGAGCAAATTCTCGATGCCGCCGGCATCGGGTGAAATTCCTCGTGTGTCTCACTGTGAGACAGAGATGAATGGCGTTCCTGTCATAATCGGAGACAGCCGCGCAAGGCGCTGAAAACGAGTGAACGCGCGGAGCACTACTTCCGCGCGTCCACAAACCACTTACCTGAGGAGAGCATGATAGCCATCCCTAAACGCCGCGCCAAGAAGCGTCGCGGAGCGGCCCCAGACACCGAAGAGACTTTCGAGGAGGAGCAGGCCAGACGCAACGCAGTCGGTGCCGCGATCCTGGCCCAACGAGCCAGTGAAAAGGAAGCGCACGACCGATTCGACGAACGCGTGAGAAAGCTCATCGGTCCGCCGTGCGTGCCGCCGACGCCTGAAGAGGTCGAATCAGAGCGCGCCGGTATCGAACGCCGGCGCAACGAAGAAGAATCGAAGCGCGCCCTTCAGCGATTCAAGGCATCGAAGGCCGAGTCCGCACCGGGCGGCCGAGTGCTGAAGATCGAGCATGGATGCCAGGCCTCCGCCGATGCATTCGACGAATGCTTGCACAAGTTTGGAGATCTGTGCTCGTTCATCCTCGAGGAAGAGAAGTATGCACCAGCAGATCACTCCACACACTCCTGGTTGCTTCGCCTACCGGAAAGCGTCGTTCAGAATGCGGAGGCGTTCGAGTTTGCCAATGTATACCCGGTGCCACTGGATGAAGGCGGCCGAGTGATCGAGGATGACTATCACCCTGGCTACGTACAGCGCTTCAAAGCAATTTGGTGGCTTCCCGAAAACCCGCTGTCGATGGAACAGTGGCTGGCAATCAAGCTCGCCTTCGACGGCCTGCACGATGACACGGTGACGGCGGAAGCCGTCGTCGCCGAGGATCCGGCCTTGAAAAGTCGATGGCTCTGGGGTGATCGAATCAAGTTCGCCGCGACCACCATGCTGTCCGGTCGCGATAAGGACGGCAAGAGTACGTTGCTTCGGGCACTCTTGAGCGCCGACGCCGAGTTCCTGGGGCAGCCCGTTCAGCCTCGAAAAGCGATGATCGTCACAGAAGAAACCCAGAGCGACTGGGCCGGACATCTTCCCCCCGATCGGATTCATTATTTCACGGGCCCGGCGATCGAGAAACCCGAAGCGTGGGACAAGTTCATTCGGGAACGCGGTCGGCTAATGGAGTTGCACGGATGCAACATTCTCTCGCTCGACAGCCTCAGCACCATCTACAGCTTCGACGAGAACGACTCCGTTGCCGTTGCTCGGGCCTTCGCCCCGCTCCGCCAGCTCGCCAAGACCGGGGTTGCGGTGCTGGTCAACCACCACACGAACAAGGAGGGCGGCATCCGTGGCGGAACGGCGATGGGTGCCCAACCGGATCGGCTCCTACTCCTCAGTCGAGTCGAAGGAGCGGCTGAGCTCGACTGCCGCCGGGTACTCACCAGCAAGGGCCGCGGGACGCGGCTCTCGCACCAGGTCGAATACGAACTTCTCGAAGGTGGGCGGCTGGCCCTCACCTCAGATAGCCGCTCGCCGTTTGCCCGGCGAGGACGATGAGCGTGCCAAAACACAAAGGAGGCCCCGGACGGAGAGAACCTCCGTCCGAAGAGATCGGCCGATTCGAAACGCATCACGCGTTCGTCGCGGCTCTCCCCGACTTGACCCCGAGCGGCCTGGCCGTGCCGTTGCTTTGGTTCGTTCTGTGGGACATGTGCCAGGGTCACACAGGCCTGATCTACGGGGCCAGTATTGCACGGTTGGCAAAGCTAACGGGCATGGCCGAAAATACGATTCGACCAGCACTGAAGGTTCTGAGAGATGAGAAGTTTTTGACCGTCGAAAAGGATGGGAAAGTGCCGGTTTACAAGCTCAAACATCAACCAAAAGCACCGCCGCGACTGTTCGGACGCTAACCTGCAGTGGTTGAGGGGTGCCACTCCGCTAACCTGCAGTGGTTGCAGGGTTAACCTGCAGTGGTTGCAGGTTAACCCTGCAGTGGTTGCACCCATTCAGAGTATGTCAGAGGTGAGTCATAAAGACTCACACCTCCTGACTTCACAACGGCGGACGCCGGGGGCCTTCGGCCCCGCGTCCGGTTTGTCCGGAGTGGTCCGGTGCCCGCCGGGGCATTGGGCGTGGCAACGCTTCAAAATGGTTCGGCGAAACCCGTCCGGCGTTCCGGTTAGGATGCCCGCCATGACGACCAGAACATCCAACCCCGCAGGTGGAGCGAAAATGGAACCCACGATCGCCGACTGCCCCGAAGCCGAGGAAAAGGGCGTTCGCCCCACCGTCGACGAGCTGACGATCGCCGAGGCTTGCGTCTACGCTGCCCGTTCGGGCAGCACCATTGCTCGAGCCCTCGCGAACGGAACTCTGCGCTCGAGAAAATGGATGGGTCTTCTTTTCATCCATCGGGACGCCATCGACGCGCTTTACGCCCCAGTCGTGCTTGAGCGTCGTCGCCACCACCAACAGCAAGCCCGAGGAAACCATGGCAAAGAAAGTTGACTTTTCAAATTTGTCGCCCCGAGCGCAGCAGTTTTTCAAGGACAAAGCCGCGTCCAAAAAGTCGAAGGCCGCGAGCAAACGCAAAGGCGGATCGAAGGGCGGAGGAAGCTAAGCGATGTTCGGAGGGACCATCAGCAACGTGAATTTCGCTCAGGTGCCGCGCCCGGCTTTCGGACGGGCGGCTCAGCATCAGGCCACGCCGCCGGCAAAGCGCACCAAAGCCGCGGCCCGGTACCAGCGAGCGGCGAAGACGGCCGCCGAGTTGCTTCCCGAGCTTCCTCGGGTCGGCACCTCGCACCATTGCTTGATGCTCGGCACGTTCGACTTGTGCCAGGTGATCGCGGCGACGCTCAGACTAGCTCCCCGTTGCCGGCATCTTCGGATCGCGACCCTCTGCTTCTCCAAGAGGAACGCGGCCGAGTTGCTCGGCTTCCTCGAGACCTACCCAACGCTCCGGTTGTCGATGCTCGTGTCGACGTTCTTCCAAGGACACAACAAGGAACTGTTCGACCGCTTCGCCGAGGAACTGAAGGAACACGGCGAACGAGTGAAGATGGTTGCCGCCCGGACTCACGCCAAGGTTGTGGCCTTCGACCTCGGCGAGGAAGACGGGCTTGTCTTCGAAGGCTCCGCGAATCTCCGCACGAACGGAAATCGAGAGCAACTGACCGCAATCCGCGACCGGCCTCTACACGATTTTCACGCTGCATGGATCGATGAACTGACCACGAGCGTCCAGCATGGCCAGGAAGAGAAAGAAATCTGAAGCCGCGACCGTCGCGCTACGCGTGGAGGAAGTGTTACGTCTGCGAATCGACGGAGCCGAGCTCCATGATGTTGTGCATTATGCTGCCGAAAAAAAGTGGGGAGTCCATGACCGCCAGCTTCGAACGTACATCCGCCGGGCCGATGAATTGCTCGTCGAACGTCTCGACCGCAACCGCCGCCGCGTGGTCGCCCGGCACCTCGTTCAGCGGCAGGCCTTGTACGCTCGCGCCCTCAATGCCGCGGACTATCGGACGTCGCTCGCGATCCTCGATTCGGAGGCCAAGCTCCGCGGCCTGTACCCCGAGAAGGGTGTCGCCGAGCTGGTCAAGCTCGCCGCGGCTCAAGCGCAGAAACTCGACGAACTGGAGCGGCGACATGTTGCTGGAACGACGACTCCGAGTCCTGCTCCGGAACAACGCCCGCCGGCTGAACCAATTGACGGCCAACATGCCGACGGCAACGGACCAGATCGAGACGTACCGCCGGGACCCAGCCCAACTCATGATTGACGCCGGCTTCATTCCAGATGCATGGCAGGCCGAGTTCCTTCGCAGCGATGACTTGCGGAACCTGATCCTGTGCGGCCGCCAGATCGGGAAGTCTCTTGCGGTTGCTCTCAAGGCTCTCGGCACGGCGCTGACGAAACCGAACTCCACGACGATCGTCGTGGCACCCATCGAGCCGCAGGCGAACGAACTGCTTCGGAAGGTGCTCACTTGCTTCAACGCCATCGGCCGGCCGATGCGTCTCGTGCGCGAGGCGGTGACCACTTTGGAATTCGGAAACGGATCGCGTGTTATCGCACTGCCCGGACGTGAGCGATCGGTCCACAGCTACACCGCGACGCTGCTCATCATCGACGAGGCAGCTCGAGTCCCGGACGAGGTGTACCACGGAGCCAGCCCGCAACTTTCCGCGAGTAAAGGGAGGCTCGTGGCGCTCTCAACCGCGTTCTCCAAATCGGGATGGTTCTTCAAGGAGTGGTCGGAGGGCGAAGGGTTCCGCCGATGGTCGATCACGGCCTACGACTGCCCTCGACATACCCCGGCGTTCCTCGAACACGAACGCCGGTCGATGGGAGAACGCTGGTTCTCCATGGCCTATCTGAACCAGTTCGGAGACGACGTGGATGGCGTGTTCGACATGCTCGCCGTCCGGCAGGCGCTAAACCCAGACCTCGCACCGCTCTTCCCTTCGGAGGTGCTGCCGTGAATAACACCCGACCGCCTTTCGAGCGGTATTTGGTCGGCCTCGATTTAGGCCAGTCCACGGACTACAGCACGCTCGCCGCGGTCCGCCAGACGGCCGGCAAAGACACCCAAGGCCGAACGGTCCCGATCTACGGACTCGTTCACCTTCAACGATGGGCGTTGAAGACGAGCTACGTTCAGATCGTAGCCGACGTGAAAGGGCTGTTCGAGAAGAACCTGATGGCCGGTCCGAAGAACCCGTTAGACGGCGCGACACTGATCACGGACCGCAGCGGATGCGGGAGACCAATTTTCGATTCGCTACTCGCGGCCAAGGTGAACGCGGCCGCATGCATCGGGTTGACCATCACGAGCGGCGGAACGGATAGCGGAGCGACCGTGGCCAAGAAGAACTTGGTAGCGGGTTTGGTCCGCGTGTTCGGCGAGCAGCGGCTTCAGGTCGCCGCCGGCCTCAAGCTCGCGTCGGCGTTCGTCAAGGAACTGGAAACGTTCAAGACGACGACGACCGCCGCCCGGCACCAGACATTCGGAGCCGAGCACGGCGCTCACGACGATATCCTTTGCGCCGTCGCCCTTGCAATCCACTACGGCGAACGCGGCGGGGTACCGAGCGCCGGATCCGGCCCAGGTGTACACACGCCCCGCGGGATGTTTGGATTTAGCCCACGTTTCCGCGGGCCCAACGCTGCTTCGGCCGAGGCCACGCACGACGCGTATGAACGAGCTCGGAGGGGGTTGCGATGATTTCCCTTTGGCACCGACCGGACCGCTACGCGCCGTGGACGCCGCTCGACGACTTCGACGACGCCGAGGAAGCCGAGCGGCTCGTGAAACGGAACAAAAGACTGACCGGTTCGTTCCTCGCGCTCCCGATCGGAACCCGGCCCGAATCCGAGGGCTTCACGGAGGTTCCCACGTTCAACGTGGCCAGGTCACACGCGCCGCCGGCCCGGAAGAAGCAACAGCCGCCCGAGTCGGCGAGCGGAATCAGAGAAGTCGTTTGGCGCGGGTGAACTTCTCACCCAGCCACCATTGCAAAAGGGACCCCAGCTATGTTCGAACTTGAGATCATCGACCTTCCCCGACTCACGCCCCGAAGCAACTTCGGGGAGTCTCGGATCCGACTCGAAAACCTCCAGGGTATCGACGCCATCGCCGGCCCGGTCCAGATCGGAGCCCAACCCGCGCTCATGGCAATCCTGATCGGCGGCCAGCTTCAAAACTTTTCCGCCGCCGTGAATGCCCACGCAAAAGCCAACGAGCACCTCGCCCAGATCCAGCAGGCCGTAGACCGGGAGTTCGACGACAGCCCCGCATACCACGCCCGCGAAGCCGCCGCGGAAGCCCTGGACAAGCTAAGGGTCGAACAGGACGCGGCCAAGGATGCCGTGAGGGACGCGGTGAACGCACGAGAAGCGGCACTGGCTGCCGACCGAGATCCCCGGCCGTTTGGTGCCGCCGTCCGCGACGCCGAGTCCGCACTGGCAGACCTCACGGCTTGGTTAGAACGTCGAGCCGCCGCCTTCAACCTCGCGTACGCCAAGGCGACGACGGCGAAGGAAGAGCTTTGGCAGCGGGCGGCCGCGACCGTGCTGAGCGAAATGGCCGCACGACGTTCGGCCTTGAAGGCACGAGTCGAAGTGGTCGCCGGCGAGATCGCCGCCGAGCTGCTTCTTCTCGATTCCACGACGAAGGCCTTCACTGCGAACGAAGCGAGGAAGCCGTAATGAGCGAACCAACGTATGGGATCCGACCCCAGACCGATTTCACGCGACTGCTCGACGTGCTGCGCGATTTCAACATCATCGGGGTGGACGCCGACCCCGCCGACCCGTTCGAGCTGACCGTCCTAATTCGCACGCGGCGAAAGCCCGCGAGGACCGAGCCGCGTCCCGATCCATCGAAGCTACCTTCGCGGCCGAGCTGCCACGATGCGGCACACGCAGCCGTTTTTTGGTCCTGCGAAATGGGCCGCATCACGAGCCTTCGCCTCAACGAGGGAGAGGACGAGGACGAGGACGGAAGCGGTCTGGGCGCAGTGATGCACTACGCGCCGAAGGCAGGCGCGGACTACGCCCGCAACATGGTACTCATGGCCGCCGCCGGCACGCTCGCCGAGGAGGTGATCTTCGGGCACGCGAACTATTCAGCCGCCGCCGACGATCGCGCCGTTATCGAGAAGCATGGGGGGTTGGACAGCGCGACGAAGGCGACATGCCGCGAGATCGTGGAAGCTCTGAAACCGTTCATCCTTGCCCTTGCTCGGCGTCTCGATGCCGTGGAGTTTATGAACGGCCCAGAGGTCGAGAAGTTCCTTGACCGAATCGAGGCCTCGGGCGTGCCCCAAGACGACCAAGGCGATGAAGACGAGCTGGGTGCCGACGGGCAGGATATGGACCTTCCCTACGAGCACCGCGATGGCGAGTTCGATTCGGAGTTGCCATACACCGCTCGAAGCAACTGACCTCACGAACCCACGCTACCGAGGCTCACATGGCAAGCACGGGACTTATCAGAATCCTTCTCGAAGACCGCTCCGGTCCGGCCCGGCCCGCGTCGGCACCATCCAGCAATTCGCCGACTGGACCGGCTCAACCCGCACCCCCAGGCCCCCGGCCGTACGACCGTTCGCTCTTCGGGCCGCCGAACGTTCCCAGCCCCAACGTGCCGAAGATTGCACCAACAACCATCAGGGCCGAGGGGCCGAAGCTCGAACCTAAGGAATTCGATCTTTTCGACTTCTCAAACGAAGCCATGCGCAGCGGCCCGCACGAACCGATTTCCAAGCGATCCCGGGCTCCCCACGGCGACCGTGCCGCCGCCGATCCCGTACCGAGGCCGATCCCCCGCCCCGAGCCGTCGATGAGCTTGGCGGAAGTCGCCACGGCCAAAGAGCCATTCGGGTACGCGCACGCCGTGCGCGAACACATGGAAGCGGCCGCCACGAGCGCGAAGAACATCGAATCGAGTTTCGCGCGAATCAAAGCACCCGAGCCGAAGGGATCTTCGAACACGAAGGCCCCGCAGCTCGACTCAACCGCCTCACAGCCGCGACCACAAGGACCCCGAACCGCCGCACACCCGGAACCGGCCGGATCGTCGACCTACGGGTTCAAGGAAGCTAAGGACCGACTCCAGGCCGGCCCGACCTACGAGGTGAAGCCTGCGGAGGCGACGCCCAAGGTCGCGAAAACACCGCTACCACGTGCCCAGCCCGTTGGACCCTCAAGCCCAGCCGGCCCGCGACCCGTCGCCCAGCCGTTCGGCACTGAGGCCATCAAGAACGCGATTCCGAACAAAGTTGCCGCCGGGATGGAAGCCGTCGGCATGGACGTTGGAGGAATGGCCGCATCCGTCGCCAAGGCCGGTCCCGCACTCGGCGAACTCGCCGCCGTCGCCGGACCCGCAGCCGTCGCGCTCATCGCGGTGGAGCTGGCCACCCAGGCCGTCGTCGCCGGGTTCGGGAAGCTGCAACGCGGCATCGAGAGCGCCGGGCACGCGGCCGCAGATATTGCCGGAAGCAATGGGGCCGGAGCCCTCAACACCGCCTTCGATGGCCTCACGGGCGCGATGGACAATGCCGGACCAGTGCTGCGAATCTGGTCGGCGGAGTTGAAAGCCGCCGTGGCACCCATCCGCGCGATCAGCGAAGTATCCACGGCGTTTGCCAAGCGAGGCCGGGAGACGCTCGCGGTCTTCTCCGGCGCGATCGCAGGAGCCAACGCCAAGGCCGACGTGCGGCAAACACTTGGCGACGTGAAAGAGTCTCAGCGTCTCGGCCAGGACATCGCTCGCATCACGGACGCCCAAAGCCGCAGCGAGAACGCCGCCCGCGAGATCGCGTTACCAGTGCGCCAGGTGCTTGCCAAGATCAGCGCCAGTATCGAGGAGCGCGCGGCGAACATTCTGGAGCGAATCGTGCCGCTCATGGAAGTCGTGGCGCGGGCTGCGGAGTTCTGGTACAATCATGGGCCGAAACAAGCCATCGAGGCCGCCGAGGAAATGGAACGCCGGTTGAAAATGATCTACGACGCGCTCATGCAACAGCTCGGCATCGCGAAGAAGAAGGAGGTGGAAGACGCCATCAATCCGTTGCTCGCGGAATTCCGCAACATCGTTCAGCAACAGCGAACGAACCCCAACAAACCCGCCCCAAACCAAGCCGGAGAATCGCGCAACCAGCGAATCGGACTCCCGATTTTCGGAAAGTAAAACATGGCCAGCACGCTCATCACGAGTTACCCCGCGTTCGGTACGCTCCAGATCGGAAACTGGACGCCGAACAACTTCACCGAAACGAACGTCGACATCAAACCCGTCATGAGCTTGGACGGGCGGAGCGTCGCCTACTCCGAAATCACCATCAACATTCACGCGCGGTTCGTGGGCGATGTGGGAGTCGCCAACCTCCAGCTCGCCTACGCCATCCCGAGCATGCAGAAATCCGGGGTGGGAATCACCTACCGAGGCCGAGGTCTCGACCGCCTTTTCCGCGGCTTGGGAGCTCGCGACATCGCGTGGGGGCCGATGCCCGGCTCGTTGAAGATCAAACCGTTGGGCGGAATTCCCGCGAACGCCTTCGACGTTCACTTCACCATCACCGCCAAAGTGCCCACGTGCCCCACGGCGCGATTCACCGGGCCCATCGACCTTGCGACCTCGATTACCTTCGAAATCGACTACGCGGGCTACCTGACGCGAACCTACGCCGGCCGCTTGAGGATCGCGAACAACCTGCGCGCCGACGGCCGAGGCGGAACCGATTCCCCGGACGCCTACCGCGAGGACGTGACGCCTACACCGCTCCCCGGCTTCTACCGTTTGTTCGGCCCGTGGGTCACGAGCGAAGACAGGACCGAGCTTTCCTTTTCCATCCGGGACGAGGAACTCCCCGGCCTGAACATCCCGCCCGCGTGGGTGGTCGGCAAGCCGGTGTTATCCCACAAGGTTGCCAGCACGTCCATTTCTGGCAAGCCGTCGCTGAAGAGTTGGGTCGCACACTTCTCGGGACACTACGAACTCGCAAAAGATGCCCCCGATTCCAACTGGCCAGCCCTTCACTTCTTCGACGTGTTCGTCGCGGGCCGCATCGACGCACTGTTGAAAGGATTCGGCAGCAGGCGAGGAACCGGCACGAAAGGCGCGGTCGTGCCCCTCGCCGTGGACTTCGGCGAACCCAATGTCCTCGACCGCCGCGTCTTCGACTTCTCGTGCGCGTTCAGCTACGTGGACGACATCGGGACCGTCATCGGCAATTCGGGGATGTGGACGCCGCTATCTGGGAACAACTGGCGCGAATGGTCGACCAGCCTGAGCAGCTCGGCATTCAACCCTTACGGAACCAGCCGAGCCGCCTTCACCGTGGCCGATGATCAGACCATCACCGGCTTGTGTTCCGCCCCGCCCAGCGTGAGCGCTGGAGCAACCGACCGCGTACTTCGATCAGCCGGCAGCGGGTTCGAACCCGAAGATTGGATCGATCGCACGCTCCGCAGCGTGAAGCCCGAAACCTCTTGGCTCGAGTATGAGAACAACCTGAGCCTGCTTCCCCGCACGGGCACCGTCGAACTCCGCACGCTGCCCACGAAGCCCTCTCCGCAAGCGGGGCGCAGCGACTTGACCACTTCGCCACCGCCGCCCAATACCGGCAAGTGGGCAGAGTTCGACCGCATCCTCGGCGAGAAGTTCGATGCCGTGCAAGGCGGCCGGAACATCTTGCCCGGTGGAGCCGATCCGGGAGTTATCAACCCCGGAAGCCAGAACCCCATCGGCGGCGACCGTGGCGGCGCGACCTCGATTCAACGGCGAGTTCCGGATTCGTTCAAAATCGTGATGGAAGGCTATGCACTTCGAGCCGGGTATCCGATCCCCGCGCCCACACTCACCAGGGCCGGGGGCGCGAACGTCGTGCCGATTTACGAGAAGGACATGGACTATTGGAAACACTCTCTCGTGAGCAATGCCGGAGGAGTCGGAATCTACTGCGCTGCGTGGCGATTCACCTACAAGGTCGACGGGCCAATCGTCGGAGCCATCGGACCCGCACCGAACCCACTGTTGCAGCCCGCCGCGTGAAGCTGAGATTAGTTCAGGCCGGGGGAAAGGGCGATCATTCCCCGGCCCTCACTTCTGCTTCTCTGGTTCGGTAAATGGAAGTCATCTCCTCAAGAAAGAGATCAGACGACGGTACTTCCGGAGCGAAAGTATCTCTGAATCTGTGGACATGTGGTTCTCTTTCCGCAAGTGATCGCAATGCAACTCCTATAATTGGATCAGACTTCAACCCCTCGAAATACTCGCGGGCATCTCGATTTACTGAGACGGCGAACTCCTCGCCAATTTCGACCATCTTTTGCAAGATGCTCTCTGTTGTGGAGAAATCGAATTCCACCTGGGGATGTTTTGTCATGGCGGTAGAACTCAACACGGACATAATCTTCGAGAGTCCTCGCGCATGAAGAAAGTCATTGAAGATCTTGGCCACTTCGGTGATTTGCTTGTAATGTTGGCTCATGGCGAACGCCATCGGATCTCCAGGCTCCCAGCCGCCGAGGGCTGCCACGGTATAAAGCCTCGCAATTGAGAGTTTGCGATCCTTGGTCATTGGTTCCGCGCTCACTTCTTTACCCCCTTCTTCTTCACCGCTGGCTTCTCAGTTTTCTCCCCGTGGCCCGCGAGAAGGTTGTCCGCGCTGACCCCGAAAGCATCAGCCAACTTTCTCAGCGCGTCGAGCCGAGGCTCACGGCCGCCAATCTCCCAGTTCTGGTAACTTCGAAACGACACACCGGCAGCTTCAGCCGCTTGGGATTGCGTCCACCCCTTGCTTTCCCGGCACTTCTTCAAGTTCTCTTGGAATCCCATCAGCAAGCACTCCAGCGACGGCACGTACACCCACTGTAAGTATACGCCGATTAGGTACAAGAGAACTATTTCGAAGAAAATCACCAACTTGACGTAGTACCATCTTGACGTATGCACCCCTTCTTAGATACCATAATGGCGTACACCATATCGGCGTATATAAGGGGTTCAAACATGACCACGACCTTCACCGAAGTCCTGCCGAAGACTGCCAGCACCAAGGGCAACGCGATCAACTGGACGCCCTCGGCGAACGGCGTCGGCCTGCTGACGATCCACGCGGGCCGCAAGTCCACCTATTACAGCGTGCGACCGCTGGCCACGACGTGGGGCCGTGGCTTCGTGCTGGCGAAGCTGGACGGGTCGGAAACGTACACGGTGCTGATCGGCAAGCCCGGCGAGGCGAGCCGCTGCGATTGCCCAGCCGGATGCTACCGCGAGTCTAGCCGGGTTCCTTGCAAGCACATCGCGGCCGCCACGGCCTTGATCGAGAACGAACGCCTCTGGGGAACGGAAGTGCCCGCCGAGGCCGCTCCCGTCGCGAAGAAGCCTTACGTGAACCCTGATCCCGGTGCCGACCAAAACTTCTTCTAACCGCCCTCGAGTTCCTTCCCTCTCCCGCAAGGGGGAGGGCTTCCTTCCACTTGGAGTTTCCACGATGAACACGATGCCCGCGAGCGTGACCCGCCAGTTCCGAGGATCGGACGGAGAACGCGCCATGCTCCAGTACGACCACTACGAGCGATCGGAGTTCTACCCGCACCAAGTGCGGTACGTTCCGCCCGGCGACGACATGCCGCTGGTGGTTCATCGCGGTGCGAAGCTGGAAGCCGCCCGCCGGGTCTGGAGCCGCATCGAACGCGAGTTGATTGCTGCCGGGTTGAGCCCGGTTAAGTGACCCGACTGAACAAACCGCAGGGTTCTCACCCATGGTTCGCACATCGAACGCCCCCGATCCGCTCCACGCGCTCCAGGCCGCGGCCCGCCGTTGTGCCCGGCACGTCGCGCCGGGATGCTACGCGGCCCGCGTGGTGATCCTCGACGCCAGCGGCCGGGAGCTTCTCGGCTTGACCGTGCCCGCCGGCGAGGACCTCGACACACCCGCCGCCGTAGTGGCCATTGCAACACCCGAGCCCGAGCCGGTTGCAGGCTGGCGCTTCGACAACTCGCGCCCCTTCTACGACGGCAGGCCATTGGAGATTCACGGCCAGAAACTCAAAGTGCTTCGGGCGCTCGCCGAGAGCAAGGACCCGCTTTCGGTGGAGGCGCTCAAGGCACTTGCGTGGAAGGATCATCGCACTACGGATGAAACATGCCGCTGGACGATTGGCGAACTGAGGAAGTCGCTACGGGCCTATTTCCCCGACTTGGAAGACCCGATCCCGAACGGCATCGACGGCTACTCACTTCAGATTCGCTGAACCCTCACCGCCGCGGTTTCGCGGCTTCACCCTCAGGACCACGAACATGAACGCGAGCGAACTCTACGAACAATGGAAGCCCTATCTGCACAAGCTGGCGCTGAGGTGGTATCTACACGCCACCCCGCGAGACCGCAGCACGATCGACGCCGAAGACGTAGCCCAGGAGATCACCCTTCACGTTCTGGAACGACTCCACACGTACGATCCGACCCGAGGCGCGGTCAGCACGTGGATCACGCAGATCGCCCGCACGACGGCGAGCCGGATCCGGAAGTCTCAACTTGCTAAGAAGCGCGAGGCCGTTGTTCATCACGGCGGCGACCGCTTGGCCGAGATCGCCGACGCCCGCAGTGCCTGACCGAGAAGCATCCTCAGCTTGCCCCGGTATCGTCCCGGAAACTCCGCTATCGTTGCTGTGTAATGCGCGAAATGTTGAGGTTTGCTTCTCACACCGAAACGCTATAAAGCACATCGAATCAAGGTTGAAACGGCAATAGTCGATGGGTCCCGGTCACGCCTGTTAACCGGCGGGTCGTAGGTTCGAATCCTACCGGGGGAGCTTCCAAATATCCCTTCGGCTGAGGCGTTTAAAGCCTACCCCAGGACGTTCCTGGGAGACATGCCGGGTTTGGTTTACAGGTAATCTACCCGGAAACTCCCGGAGTCTCTTCGTGGCACGTCCGAAAAACGTCTACCCTACCTATCGCAAGCACAAGTCCTCCGGAACGGCCCGCTGCTATCGTGCGAACCATGCGAGTTACGTCGAACGACAACGGGGGTCCACATGGCCAACACAACTGAAATCATTGCTCTGGTCGAGACCATTCTCGACGAGGGGCCGATCGGAATGACAGACAGTGGGTCGGCGCTAGAACGGGGGTAGGCAGGTGATCTCCAAGGGGATTTGAAAAATCCGTTTTTTTTCTGGTGGCAAGAAATGCTTGTTTTCAAGCATCAGAGTAGTGTCGACGCGGATTTGTTTGTGAAAGTGCAATCAGGCACTCTGCATCGCTCTCGCAGTACATGCAGCGTCCGTTGTTATGCTGTTGTTTGTGACCTTCCAGCACAAGGAGGTGCTTCATGTCCACACGACACCACGAACAAGGGCCGCTCGCCCGTCGGCTCTCGCATCTTCGCTGGAGTGCGTGCCTCAGTCGCTCCGAACTTGCCGAGCGTGCAGGGATCTCACGTCACCTCGTTCAGTCCCTGGAGCAGGGTCGAATTGCGAACCCGAAACTCCGGACCTTGCTGAGCTTGGCTCGTGCCCTCAATGTTGGCTTTCCCGAGATGCTGCTCGATGTACACGAAGAGAACTGCAACTAGACTAGGACCATCGTGATCGGGTGCGTATCGCAGTACCAGTATTAAAAACCCTGGTACTCGACTACTCGCTCTCATCGTTCCCGCTCCGACCGTCCTGTCGAACGCTTGCTGCACTTCATCGACATCACAAGCTCACGGGCGGCCTCATGCCATTCAACGTCGACGAGTACGCGAACCTGCTTGCGGCGGTTAAGCCTGGAGCGACGCCGTACTGGCGTTGGGATCGAGGCCGCGCGCTCGTGAAACGAAGGCGGCTCGTGAAATGCCGAGAGGACTCCTGGACGATGCGGGCACGGGAGTTCCATCGCCGCAAGGCCGGCTTGGCGAAACGGAACGCCGTGGACCTTACAATTGACGACGCGTTTCGGATCTTCCACGAGGATCGCGAGACGCGATGGCTGATCGAGGCGAACATTCTGGCCCGCGCTTCGGCGGCTCGGATCGCCCAGAAACTCTCGCTGCCGGAAGAGGTGGTTATCGGCTACACGGCCTTGTTCTTCGATGTGGGGGACTCACTTGATGCCACGGGCTGGATCCTCATCCATGCATTGGGTGCCGACTTTCGCATTCGCGATTTCTTCGAGCCCAAGACTCGGGCACGGCTGTTGCGCGAGTTCGGGTACTTCTTGGGCGAGCACGTGCTCGATGTCGCGGTGTCCCTGTTCAACGGAATTGCCCAGTCACGGTTCACCGAGGAAGAACTCGACGCCGTCGAAGTGATGATCGGCGTGGAGCAGTTGCCGAACCACCCGGTTAAACCCTTACTACAACTCACTGCGAGGCTCTCGGCGGAACCCGGTACTCATCCCTCGATGTTTCACACTCCACGAGAGGCCGCGATGGGGGCTCCTCCGACGTTTAACAGCTGCGCCAAACGGGTTGTGGCGCATCGGGGCATCGACCACGTCCGTCGCACAGTACGGCATTCCCCCGTGAGGGTGCGTGGTGCCGGTTGGGAGCGGCGAGGCCGGCGGCTTTTTTATTACCGGATGGTTCGCATCAAGGGAAAACCGCGGCGGACTTACTTGGGAGCCGGTTTGACGGGCCGCCTGCACGAACTCCTGGATCGCCGGGACGAACGGGCCCGCCATGCCGCCCGTGCAGCACGCGAACGGGAGGAGGTGCGATTGGCCGACGCGGATCAGCGCCGAGTCGAGGTTTTGCACTTTGCTCGGCTGATCTTCCAGGCCCAGATGGTCGCGACCGGACATTACCTTCACGGCGGTCAGTGGCGCCGCGTACTGAGACGCCCGAAGAGTCGGCAGTACAGGCGTGAGACATGCGATGCGGCAGAATCGACGGATGATCTCCTCAGCCGTCTCAAGTCAATCACGAGGCGAGCAAACGACGGCGATATCGCCGCGATGGTCGAGCTTCGCAACTTGCTCAATCACGATTCCGCCATCTGGCAGCAGATGAGGGAACTGTGCCGATCCGCACTCGCGTGCTGGAGTGAACTGGCTGCGGTGCTTACCGGCACGCCGGAAGAAACGCTCTCGCAGATCGTGTGTGCCTTTCGGGTTGGTCTGCTCGGCGATGAACCCTTTCCCGCCGATCGAGCTTTGGGTGAGGCCGCGATCGTGGCGCGAATGGCGTTGACGTATGCGGAAGAGACCGCTGTCGATGGTGGTCAGAAGGAGAGAAGAAGCACTCGGCGGCTGCGATCGGCGAAGAGCCACCTCGCGACCGCCATGAAACACTTCCGGCGAGCGCAAACCGTCGGGAGGGCGGTCTCGAAGCAGGTGGTGTTTGAAGCGATCCTTGTCGCCCCCGCCATCCGGCAGCGGCTTGCCGGCTGATGCAGACGGCAAGCGATTGCCTTTCAGTCTTGTCGGCAACGGACAAAAGGATGTGGGAGACGGATGCGGCAGAGCCCGCAAGAGCACGCGGTTGCGAACGACGCCTCTTCGCGGTGCAACATTGAAAACCCACTGTCGGATATGATCGATTTCGCTCGGCGCCCGGTCTGGATCGAGGCTACTCCACACCTTGCAGAGAGAGTGTGGACTGCCGGAAGTTAGGTACCGGCCATGGTGGCAGCGTCACATACAGCCAAGAGGGCTCCCATGATCAGCGAGATGTCCGTCGAATCACCGTGTCCACCCGACGATTACGACCCCCCTGTGACGGCGGAGGAACTGTTGCGCCGTTACGCGGCCGGGGAGCGTCCGTTCCCGGAGACGGATCTGATGGAGTGTTCTTTCGAGGGAGCGGTGCTGGAAGGTGCGATCTTCGCCCACTCGTGGCTGTGTGCCATCAACTTTCGACGGGCAAATCTCCGAGGCGTTCGATTCGAGAACTGCATGCTCAAGTGTTCCGATTTCTCTGGCGCGGACTTGCAAGATGCTTCCTTCGCGCAGTCGAACATCGGCTTGGCCAGCTACAACGGTGCGAACCTCGTGGGGGCGGATTTCGGAGGCGCGGTGTCGTTCCGGCGAACGTTCCGGACGGGAGATCTCCCCGCGTGATGAGGCTCGTTGTGTGCCCGCATCATCTGGTCCCTTTGATGATTGGTCCGGCCGGAACATGAGACTACTGTTTTTCCCTCTCCTCTGGTACAGCCGCTCCAGGCCCCGGCACCGCCTCGCCGGAAAGACGGTTCTCGTGACCGGCGCCAGCTATGGCGTTGGCGAGACCTGGTCGAATGCCTAGCCGGGACCGGTGCCCACTTGCTCCTCGTTGCACGCACGGAGGACAAGCTGCACGAAGTGAAGAAGAAGGTGGAGTCCCAGAGCGGACGCGTGAATGTCTTCCCTTGCGACTTCTCGAATCCCACCGCCGTCCAAGCCCTGCTCGAACAGTTGCTCCAGTTCCCGAACGGCATCGACCTTGTCGTCAGCAACGCCGCCAAGTCGATCCGGCGTTCCATCTTCGACTCGCTCGAGCGGCTCCCACTTCAGCACGCCGAGTTGTTCCGTCACATCCGCGCCTTCGTCCAGAGTCGCGCCCTCCGGAAGGATCGAAAGCGGGAAGCCGATCCCCT
>JAYTGN010000084.1:0-6740 GCA_043733485.1 Gemmataceae bacterium | reverse complement strand
CGGCTCTTGAACCGGTTCTTCGCCTCGTAGGTGATGCCCACGGGTACCAGCTTGACCGACGCTCCCTGGCGGGCGGCCTCGAGGGCGATGCGGGCGGCTCACGCGACTCGGCTCGCCGGATCATTTCGAGAAGCCGGCGTCGGTGCCGAAGAGTTCGGCGGCACCGACGGTCACGATGGCCGAACCGGTCGCGGGGCCGGAGTCGAGTACGGCGAAGTTGTCCGTCACGTGGCGGACGACCACGCGCTTGCGCGAGTAGATGCGATCGCCGGTGCGCTCGTAGACCCAGGCACCGCCGTGAATGTCGAGGACCACCGCGGACCACGGCACGACCAGGCTTTCGGCGGGATCCTTGAGCGGCAGTGTGGCACCGACGCGTTCGCCGGGCCGGTAGTGCGTTTCGCGGTTGTCCAGTTCGTAGATCAGGTCGGCCGTACCGGGAATGGGGTTGGCCGCCGGTGGGGCGGCGATCATCTTCGCGGGTCGGGTCGCGTCGCCGGCGCGGCCGGTGAGCACGCCGATCCGCGCTTCCGCCGCGGCGTCGATTTCGCCGAGGTCACCGACGTAGACGGGAACGCGAATCCAGACTCGTTCGATGTCGATTACTTCAAAGAGCGCCGCACCGGCGGGCACGCTCTGGCCCGGCAACGCCGACACGACGCGAATCATGCCGGTCTGAGGTGCCGCGATGGGAATCGCGGCGGTTGCCCCGGACTCGACGTCGCCGACGACTTTCTTGAGCAAGTCGCGGCGAGCGGTCACGGCTTCGAGCATTTTCTTGGCGATTTCGACGCCGGCCTGGGCATCGTCCACATCGCGTTGCCGGCCGGCTCCGCCTTCGAGCACTTTCTTGGCGCGCTCGAGCGTGATGTTCGAGAGCTTGAGTTGCTCGGCGGCGCTGAGTACCTGTCCCTCGGCATCCACGCGGGACGCCATGAGGTTGGCCCGGCCGACGGGATCGAGCAAGGGAACGAGTTGGAAGACGGGCTTCCCCGCCGTCACGGTGAGCCCGGCAACGGGGTTCATCCCGGCGATGGGCTTGAGGGTGCCGGCAAGTGGCGCGGAAACGATCACCGAGTGGCCGGGGAGAACGAGGACTTCGCCGCCGAACGAACGCACGCGCTTCATGGGCTTGCGTTCGACCGACGCCGTCCTGATTGCGAGCCTCGCTTCGGCTTCGGCCGTGAGCGTGATGGTCGCGGCTTGATCTTCCTTGAAGGGCTTGGAGATAGTCGCGGGAATCGGCGGCGGCGCGGACTTGCCGCCGTCTCCGGGCTTGGCCGCGACGAGCCACCACCCGGCCCCGCCCACGAGCACGGTTCCGAGCACTCCGGTGATCACGCCACTCGCATACTTCATGAGGTGCCAACGAAACCCGGTTTCTGCTTGGGAAGCCGGGTTTCTGTGTGCGTATTCAGAAACCCGGTTTCCCAAGCAGAAACCGGGTTTCGCGATCACTTCAAACGCTTCCCGACGCTGCGTTCGAGTTCCGCCCAGGCTCGCCGCAGGTCCGCGTAGAGTTGGGCCTCGCGGGTATAAGTGTCGATCAACTGGCGGTTCAACTCGAGCACGATCAAGTAGGTCACGTTGCCTTCTTTATACGCGGTTTCGGCCCGGCGGATCGCGCCTTCCACCTCGGGACGGGTCTTTCGGCGCAAATAATCGAGTTCGACGCGAGCTTGCTCGAAACGGGCGTGGCTTTGCCGCACATCGAGTACGATCTGATTCTGAATGGTTTGACGTCGGTGATCCAGTTGTTCGCGTTCGGCTTCGGCCCGTGCGATGCCGCCCTGATTGCGATTGAAGATCGGCACCGTCATGCGAAGCCCCGGCCCGAACTCGTGACCCGTGACGCGGCCACTCGTCGCATCCAGGATTCCGAGGAAGCGGACCCAACCGAGCTTCGCGATGCGGAGCCGTTCCGCGGCCGCCTGGGTCGCACGTTCCGCGGCCAGGGCATCGGGCCGCGTGTGGATCGCCTCGCCGACCAGTTCTTCGACGGAACCGGAAACGGACGATTCGGCGAGCGCGTTGTCGGGAACGAGCGGGAAGGTGTACGCCGAGAGGCCGAGAAAGTTCCGCAGGCGTTCTTGCATCACGGTCACTTCGTAGCGCAAGCGCGTGAGGTCCTGGCCGGCCTGGAAGGCGTCGATGCGTGCCGTGGCCACTTCGAGCGGGCTGGCGTCGCCGGCCTTCAAACGGGCTTCGGCCAGTTCGAGAATGTTCTCGCGGAGCTTCACGGCTCGTTCGCCGACCTTCACGCGGTCGTGGGCCAGTTGCAAGTCGGCGTAGGCTTGCCGAGTGTCTCGGATCAGGTCGAGGGCCGACTGCGTGAGTTTGGCGCAAGCGCGTTCGTTCTCGGCGGCCATCGCCTTGATCCGGATCGGCCGCAGCCAGAACGCTTCGATCGGGAAGTCGACGAGATACTTGAACGGCTTGTTCGGCTCCGGCCAGAAGTAGACGAACTCGGGGTTGGGGAGCAGCCCGGCTTGCACCAGATCCGCCCGCGTGAGGTCGAGTTCGACGAGTGCCTCGCGGAACAGGGCGTTGTTCCAGAGCGCGAGGAGCACGGCTTGGTCTTCGTCGATCAGTTCGCCGTTCGCAAGCGGTTGGGGAACGAGAATGTCTTCGCGGGCCTTCGCCTGGGAAGACGGATGTCCGAATCGCGATTCCACAGCCTGCGACACGCACTTCCGATCGCACGGGGGCGGCGTGTGGCACCCGGCGAGCATCAACAGCACCGCCGCGGCCCACAGCGGGGCACGTCGCGGCAAGTTGTTGACTCTCGACATCGGCTTGCCTCAATACCCCGATTTCGCGCACTTGCTCGAATTCGCGCGCGAACCCAGCGCACACCGTACTTATCGGCAAACTCGACCCAATCCTCCGCACGATTGCACAGAAGCGGCAAGACAACTTCTCAAACGTGGGGTCACTGAAGAAGTGGTGCGGACGGTTATAGATCAACGTCGACGAGGCCAGCATCGCGCATGACACCCCGTTGAGTGCCGGTCTTCAGGTCCTTATTTGCGTGAACCGGAACGGTGACTCGTCGTCCGTCTGGATGAATGTAGATGTGGTGACTACCCGAAATCCGGTCGAGTTCCCAACCGCGATGTTCCAGGATCTTGCACAGTTTCTTACCCGAAACTGGTTTCACGGCACGTTGCCTCGCAAGGCCGAATCGTGAGCCGAACTCAGCCAGCCTTCAATCGCTTCTCGAAGGTTGGAACGAACCTCTTCCAACGTCTCGCCTTCGGTATGGCAACCCGGCAACGCCGGCACCTCCGCGGAGTATCCACCGGACGCGAGTTCCGGATGAACCAGCGCCGTGATCGTCACGCCCAGTTGGACGGCGATGGGTCGAGCGGCGACCTCGGCAGCGTCAGTCATGTTTGCACCTCTCTCCCTTACGATAACGGAGATGCGAAGCCCTGTCGAGACAGAGGCGTGGAAGACAATATCGGCAAACTCGACCCAATCCTCCGTACGAATGCAACGGGATGAAGGAGCGATTCCCGAGGTGCTTGAGTTGCGGCGGCTTGGGAAGGATGATGGAACCATGGTTCACCGCATTCGGCTCGGCCCGCCGTGGCAGGTCACGACGCTCGAGGATGGCCGAAGCCGACATGCACGCCGGTTCGGCCGGCCGCGCACGATCGATTCGACGGAATCGGTTTGGCTCGTCGTGGAATCGCTGCTGGTGGGGTGCGAGGTGTTTCTGAACGAGGTGCCGTTCGACATCACCGATCCGTTTGAGGTCGAGATCACGCGGCTTCTCAACCCTCGCAATGAAGTCGCGATTCACATGCCCGACGGCGCTTCGATGGGCGCGGTTGCTCTGGAAATTAGGACCGCGAGCTAACCGCGAGGTAAGTCATGGATCCTACGGAGCGCATGGCCGAAGAGTGGAGCGAACGGGCTCCGGAACTCGCCGACTGGGCGATGAACCACCTCGTGAATCGGACGGACGTTTGGGGCCGCTACATTCGCCGGAAGGCGGACGAACTTTCGCAAGTCGTGACCGCGCCCTTTCGCGATGAGCGCGGCAAGGTGTTCCTCGATCTCGACTCGCTCCGCAAGCACTTCCGCACCCGGCAAGCCTCGGGCCAACTCGGGCTGCACAGCGCGAGCAGCGATCTCACCTCGCGATGGCTCGGCATCGACATCGACCTCCACGATCAAGATGAGGAATGGGGCGTGACGGCGACCGGCAACCTCGCGGCAGCGTGCGGCTGGCGGCAATCGCTCGCCGATCGCGGGCTCGATCCACTCCTCCTCGATTCCAACGGCGTCGGCGGGTTCCACCTGCTCACCGTGTTCGCGGAGCCGATGAGTACGAAGACGGTTCACGCGTTCGGCGCGAATCTGATTTCGGACTACGAACGCCGCGGGCTCGACCACAAGCCGGAGGTCTTTCCGGACAAGCCGACGTGGGATCGATACGGGGATTGGCTCCGGCTTTTGGGCCGGCACCACACGCGGCCACACTACACGCGAGTTTGGAACGACGAGCCGTATGCTGAGTCGCCCTGGCTCGAAGGGCACGACGCGATCAACCGCATTCTCGCGACTCGGCCGGCTTCGGTCGCGGTTCTCGAACGACTCGGCATCGCGCGACCGCGACGCACCATCTGCCTCGACTTCGACGGCGTGCTGCACTCGTATCGTTCCGGTTGGTGCGGTGCCGAGATCATTCCCGACCCGCCGATTCACGGCACGAAGGACGCCGTGGCGAGGTTGCGCCAGCAGTATCGCATCGCGATTCACTCGGCACGCTGCCATACCGAGGCAGGTCGCAAGGCCGTGGAGGCGTGGCTCGAACGGCACGGTATCGAGGTCGATGAAGTCTGCGAGCACAAGCCGCCGGCATTGATCTACGTCGACGATCGCGCCGTCCGCTTCCACGGCAACTGGGACGACGTGCTCGACGAGATCAAGGCGTTCCGAAAGTGAGTCTATTCGTCCGACTTGGTGGTGCCTGCTCGTTTCGGGTCGAAGGGGCAGTGGCGGCAGCCGCTCTCGCAGCAGTGGCCGCGCTTGAGGTGGTACGCCGCCGTGAACACGAACATCCCGCGATCCACGTAATAATCGACGCCTTCCACGAGCGGCGGCGTGCGGTTCTCGCTCCCGTCCGGCATTGGCAACTCCCGCCCGGTCCGATACTCCGAATGTATGGTTCACGCATCACTCCGCCGATCCGCCGGAATTCTCCTTCACCCGACCAGCCTGCCCGGACCGTTCGGCATCGGCGACCTCGGCCCCACCGCCTACCGCTGGGTCGAGACGCTTGCCGCCATGCGGCAAAGCTGGTGGCAGGTGCTGCCGCTCGGCCCCACTGGTGCCAGCGACTCGCCCTACCAAGCGTTCTCGGCCTTCGCCGGGAACATCAACCTGCTCAGCCCGGAACTTCTGGAACGCGATGGCCTCGTGTCGTCGTCCTTCTGGGCGGGTCAGTGTTTCCCCGACGATCGCGTCGATTACGAGCGCGTCACGCCCTTCAAGAAAGCACTGCTTCGCACGGCCTGGGATGCGTTTCGCGGCGGGAAGACCACCGGCTTGAAGCAGGAATTCGAAGCGTACACCCCGGCGGAAGCGGACTGGCTCGAAGGCTACGCCACGTTCATGGCGATCCGCGAATCGTTGGGCGGCGCGAGCCTCGTCGATTGGCCGGCGGATTTGCTCCGACGCAATCCCGTGGCGCTGGCCGCAGTCGAGAAGCCGCTCGCGGCCGAGATCGCGATGCACCGCTTCGGGCAGTTCCTCTTCGATCGGCAGTGGGCGGCCCTTCGCGCCTATGCCGCCGAGCGCAAGATCGGCATCATCGGCGACGCACCCATCTTCATCTCGGCGGATTCGTCCGAAGTCTGGACGCACCCGGAACTCTTCCTACTGGACAAGGAACGTCGGCCGAAGGTCGTGGCCGGGGTGCCGCCCGATTACTTCGCGGTCGACGGCCAGCACTGGGGCAACCCCATCTACGATTGGACCCGCATGGCGAAGGACGGCTACGCCTGGTGGGCGGCGCGGCTCAAACGCGGGCTCCAACAAGTCGATCTGATCCGGCTCGATCACTTCCGCGGGTTCATTCAGGCGTGGCACATCCCGGCCAGCGAGAAGACCGCCAAGAACGGCAAATGGGTCGACGGCCCCGGCGCGAAGTTGTTTGAAGCCCTGCGGAAATCGCTCGGCGGCTTGCCCATCATCGCCGAGGATCTCGGGCTCATTACGCCGGATGTGGAGAAGGTGCGGAACGACTTCGACCTGCCCGGAATGAAGGTGCTGCAGTTCGCGTTCGACACGCCGAAGAACCAGTATTGGCCACACAACTTCGAGCCGAATTGCGTCTGCTACACGGGCACGCACGACAACGAGACGACAGCCGGATGGTGGGCGGCGCTCGATGAAAAAAACCGCGGCTACCTCGCGGCCTACATCGGCCGGCGCATTGAAGACCCCGCCTGGGACATGATTCGCCTCGCCTGGGGATCGGTGGCCGCGGCCGCGATCGCGCCGCTGCAAGATGTGCTGAGCCTGGGCAGCGAGACCCGCATGAACCGCCCCGGCGTCGCCGACGGCAACTGGCGTTGGCGCTTCCGCCCGCAGCAGTTCGGCCCAGGATTGGTCGAGAAAATGTCGGGGCTCACCGAGTTGTACAATCGGTTGCCGGCAGAAGTAGACCCGGCGAGCCGAGTCGCGTAAGCGACCGGGTGAATCGCGCGTGACCCGGTCGCTCACGC
>JAYTGN010000083.1:0-76397 GCA_043733485.1 Gemmataceae bacterium | reverse complement strand
GGCAATTCGCAGGCGGCGGCGACGGGTTCGAAGGGGACGACGGGCGGGAAGTCGGCTCCGGCGGCGAAGGACAGTTCGGGCACCACGGTGAGCCTGGCGGGCGCGATTGCAGTCAACATTTCCGATAACGAATCGACCGCGAAGGTCGGCGACAACCTGACGATTGCGGCCGGTGGAGCGTTAACACTTACTGCTGCTGCCGAGACGGATGCCACGGCCTCGGCGGATGGGTCGGCGACGAGTCGGGCGGCGGCTCCGTCGAAGATCGGCGTGGGCATCGGTCTGGCGATCAACGTGCCCAAGTCGATTAACTCGGCTTCCATCGGCTTCAACGATAACGTCTCGGCCAAGGGCGTTTCGCTGAGCGCTCCCATCGCCTCGGGCGGCGACGGCATTTACACGATCTCGGCCACGGCCAAGGCGGGTGCCTCGGCGGGGAACGTCGGCGTTGCCGGGGCGTTGGCGCTCAACATCATCCTGGACGACACGAGCGAGGCGGTGATACACACGGGGGCGAGTGTGAACGCGGGCGGCGGTGCAGTGCTGCTTTCGGCCGCGAATTCGACTTCGGCACTGGCCGACGCGGAACCGGTTTCCAAGGGCGTGGTGGCGACCAAGATCGGCGTGGGGGCATCGATCGCCTTGAACATCGTGCCGATCACCACGCGGGCGGAAGTGGAAGACGGCACCGCGATTTCGAACGCGGGGGACTTCACCCTCGATGCTGTCGGCCTTCATACGGTCACGACGAACGCGGTCAACGGTGCCACGGCCAAGGACGGAACGGGAGTCGGCATCTCGGCAGCCATCGCGGTGATCAACAACGCGACGACGGCTCGGTTGGGAACGACCTCGATCCCGGGATCGCTTGCGGTCGCGGGGAGTTTCTCGGCAACGGCGAAGCATTCGGACGCGGTAACGACTTCGGCCGATGGTAAGGCCGCGGGTTCGAACGCGGTGGGCATCGCGATCGGCGTGGCCGTGGTGAGTGAATCGGCGCTCGCCGAGACGGCGCGTTCGTTCGCCGCCACCGGCGCGGTAACGCTCGGTGCCACCTCGACCGTCTCGAGCACGATGACGGCAAACGCTTCCGCGGCCGGTGGCAAGCAGACCGATGCGAACAAGTCCGGTCCGAACTCGAGTACCACGCAGGGCCAGACGCAAGACCAGATGAACTATGGGAACGCGCAAGCTTCGAGCGCGGGTTCGAAGGGTGGAACCACGAAGAAATCGCCTTCTCAGAGTACCTCGGACGGCAAGTTGAGCTTGGCTGCGGCGATTGGCGTGAACGTCGTGGACAACGCGGCGCGGGCGCGGATCGCGGACAACCTCACCATCGGATCGGGCGGCGTACTCACCGTGAGTGCGGCGAACGAAACGGACGCAGTGACCGAGGCAGATGGTTCCGCGACGGGTACGGCGGCGATCGGAGTGGGAGCGGCCATCGCGGTGAACGTGGTGAGCCTCATCAACTCGGCGACAATCGGTGCCAACGACTCGATTTCTTCGAACGGGCTCAACGTTTCGGCGTTGATGTCGGCGGCGGGCGATGGAACGCACACGATCAGCGCGGTTTCGAGTTCCGGCGCGGGCGCGAAGAACGTGGGCGTCGCGGGTTCGTTCGCACTGAACGTCATCTCGACGGATACGACCGAAGCCGCGGTGAAGAGTGGGGCGAACGTCGCGGCGGGATCCGGAGATATTTCCCTGGCGGCGGCGAGTACCGAGGTCGACACGGCGACGGCATCTTCCGATGCGAAGGGCGGCAAGGTCGGCGTCGGCGCTTCGATCGCGCTCACCGTGGGCACGGGTCGCATCACGCGGGCGGAGGTGGAGAATGGGGCGGGCCTCACGGGCGGGGCGAATCTGAGCGTGACGGCCGATTCGAGCCGCACGGTTCCGACGACCGTGACGGCGGGGAGTTCCGGCGGAATCTCGGTGAGCCCCGCGGTGGGCATCAACATCATCGACAGCACCACGACCGCGCGACTCGGCACGACTTCGGGCGCGGTTTTGAGCCCGACTGGGAACGCGACGATTCGAGCAACGCACGTGGGTTCGGCCACCGTGACGGGCGATGCGAAGGCAGCCGGGAGTAAGGTTGCGGTTGGTGCGACGATCGGCGTGAACGTGTCGAGCGATACGACGTACGCGGGCACCGATCGGAGCATCGTGGCAGGGGGCGCGGTGACGATTGCTTCAACCAACACTACGACGACCTCCGCGTTTATGGAGGCGAGTGCTTCGGGGAACGACGCGGCGGCGAAGGCCGCGGACAAGGCGTCGGACGATCAGGTGAACAATCCGAACAACGAGAACACGGCCGGAAAGACGACGCTGCCATCGGCGGACAGCCAAGTGAACAGTTCGAAGTCGGGCAGCGCCGGCGGCGAGTCGACGAAGCAATCGGGAACGGGTGGCGGCGGGGTCGGCATCGCGGCGGCGATCGGCGTGAACGTCGAGACTTCCAGCAACACAGCGTCCATCGGCAGCAATGTGACCGTGACGGCCAGCGGCGGCGCACTCTCCGTGACCGCGACCGATCTCACGAATGCTACGGCCAAGGCCACGGGTACGAGCTTCGCGCTGCCGACCTCGGGATCGGGCAAGGCGAACATCAGTGCGGCGGTTTCCGTGAACGTGGCCACGGCGGGGAATCACGCTTCAGTCGGTTCCAATAGCCGTGCGACGGGGCAGGGCGTTTCCGTGCAGGCGCTCACGCCCGCGGGCAAGACGAACGCGTTCGTCACGTGGAGTCTGGCGGCGGCGGGTGGAAGCACGCAGGTGGGCGTGGCGGGTTCGGTGGGGGTGAACGTCGTGAGCCTGACGACGGATGCGACCACGGGTACGGGGGCGACCCTGACCTCCACGGCGGGCGGCGGAATTACCTTCACCGCGACGCGGCCCATCGCTCTGCAGAACCTCGCGGCTGCGGGAGCGATCGCGCTCTCGGGTTCGGGTTCCGCGGTTGGGGCGGCGGCGGCCGTGAACGTGATCAGCAACACGACGGAGGCCTACACGGGGACTTCCTCGCAGGTAGATGCGACCGGCCCGATTTCAATCGCGGCGAGCGGCGGGCTGAAGCCGATTGCGGTGGACTTCAGCGATTCGCGTTTGCCGTTCGCGGCACAGTTGCCGAAGCCGGAGATCACGGCGGTCGCGCTGGCCGGAGCGGGGGCTTCGGGCAACATCGCCATCGGCGGCTCACTGATCGTCGAAGTCTTCACGTTCAAGACGCACGCCTACCTCGGCGGCAGTTCGCTCGTGAACCAAAACGCGGCGAGCGGGCCGAATCAGAGCATCGCCATATCCGCGACCGACGACACGACCATCACGAACGCAGCCGGCGGGCTCGGCATCGCTTTCGGTTCTGCCGGGCTCGGCATCGGCATCGACGTCGAGGTCATCACCAAGGAAGTGGATGCCTACATCGGTGCGAATGCGAACGTGTTGGCGGCGAAGAACGTCAGCATCACGTCGGCTTCCACGGAAACGATCCTGTCGATTGCCGCCTCCGCGGGCGTGGGGCAAACGGCGGGCATCGCCGCGTCCATCATCGTGGTCGTCCTCGACCAAGCCGGCACGCATGGAACGGAAGCATACATCGGGGACGGGTCGATCGTCCACGCAGGCGGCAACATGGTGCTGTCGGCCACGGACAATCCGAATGCTTCCACGAACGCGATTCAGATGTACGCCGGCGGCGCGGCGTTTGGCGGTACGGCCGGCATCGGCATTGCCAGCACCACGCTCGTGAAGAGCTTGAAGGTGGATGCTCACATCGGCAAGAACGCCGACATTACCGCGCAGGGATCGGCGGGGCTCGCGATCACGGCGGGAACTCAGGAAAACTTGACGACCATCTCCGCGGCGGCGGCTGGAGGCGGCACGGCGGGTGTCGCCGGCTCGGCCAACGTGAACGTCCTGAACCACTCGGTGAAGGCGTACATCGATCAAGGCACGAAGGTCGATGCGAGTGGCGGTGCTTCCCCGAACACGGCGAGCATTGCGATCGCGGCCTCGGATACCACGAAGATTCTCGGCGCGGGCGGTTCGATCGCGTTCGGCGGCACGGCCGGTGTCGGTGCCGGCGTCGATGTCGAAGTTATCACGAAGGACACCGAGGCTTTTATTGGGAAGCAGGCGATCATCACGGCCAACAAGAGTGTGATCGTGGCGGCTCTTTCGAGTGAATCGATTACCTCCATCGCGGCGAGTGCCGCAGCCGGTGGCACGGCCGCGATCACGCTCAACGCCGGCGTCTCGATACTGTCGCCGACGACCAAGGCCTACATCGACGGCGGCCCGCTGGTGAGCGATGGAGCGAGCGTCAAAACTGCAGGTAACGTGGTCGTCTCGGCGGACGAAGCCACTCAATTGAACGTAGTGGCGGGCAACATTACGGTCTCGGGTACCGCGAGCGTGGGTGCTGCCGTCGCCGTCCCGATCGTGAACAAGACCACCGAGTCGTTCATCGGGCAAAACACCAGCGTGACGGCACTCGGCAGCAACGACAGCAGTTCCGTGGAGACGGGCCTCAGCGAAACCTCGACGCCGACCACCTTCAATCCGAGAACTGTTCTTACGGGCGGAACTACGTTCAACTTGGGTTACAAGCACGGCCTCAGCAGCGGCGAAGCCGTGGCGTACTATGCCGACGGCGGCACCCCGATCGGCAACCTCCAGGAGAACTCGGCGTCCACACCAACGATCTACTACGCGATCGTGGACGGCCCGATGGTCATTCGCCTCGCGGCGACCCACGCCGATGCCGTCGCGGCGGTTCCCGTTGCCGTCGCCGGGCTCAATCCGAACGTCTCAACCGGCACGGACCACCGCATCGTTTCGACCAACGCGGTCACGGTTCAGAATGTGAAATCGACCGAGGCCGCTTGGCAGGCCAACACCAGCTACACGAAGGGCAAGGTCGTTAAAGGCTCGGACGGCAAGAATTACACGGCCCAGGTGGACATCGCGTCGGCGAGCGATCCCGATCCGACCACGAACAGCGTAGTGTGGAAGATCGCCTCGAACGATCCGGCGACGAAACTGCTCGCGCTCACGGGCCAGACCGACGTTTCGCCGACGATCAATGCGTCGTTCAAGGGCGTCGCGGTGACGGCGATGAACCAAGACAGCTTGGCGACCGGCGGCATCAGCGGCGGCATCGGCGGCACCGTGGCCGTGAACATCGGCGGAGCCGTAGACGTGTTGACGAACCGCACGCTGGCCCACATCGATAACGGCGCCCGCATCAATCAGAACAACGCGGGGGCAGGTGCTGCACAGTCGGTGCTCGTGGCGGCGGGCAATAGTTATCGGCAGGTCGGGATCGCCGGAGCCATCTCGATTTCGGGTGCCGTCTCGGTCGCGCCGGGTGCCGACGTTCGCATCGTGAACAACGACGTGAAGGCTTACATCGGCGATGGCGTCATCGTGAATGCGATGCGCGATGTGACGGTCGGCGCTCATGGAACGGAATCGATTCTCTCGATCAGTGCGGGCATTGCCGGTTCCGGAACCGTGTCCGTTGGCGGAGCCGTCGGCGTCACCGTCGTCAACGATCACACCTACGCTTACATCGGCAACACCGCTTCCACCGCGGCAGCGGGAACGAAGGTTTCGGCGGGCGGTAACGTCAGCATCACGTCCTCCGATGCGACCCAGGACACTGCGATTGCCGGTGCCCTCGGCGTCGGCATCGGTGCCGCCGGCATCGGATTCTCCGTCGGCGTCCTCGTCATCACCAAGGACACCCAGGCGTTCATCGGCAACAACGCGACCGTCGATGCCTTCGCTCAAGGGCCCAACACTCTCGACGGAATTTACGTCGATCAAGACACCTCGACCGGCAACTTCAGCCAGGCCAGTGCGCAGGGAATCGAAGTCCAGGCCGTGTCGAGCGAAGACTTCCTCACCATTGCGCTGGCGGGCGGCGTCGGGCTTTACCTCGGCCTCGCCGGCGGCGTCACCGTCGAAGTTATTGGTTCGAACACGACGGCCTACATCGGGGCGAATGCGGTGGTGAACAAGAACCTTCCGGGCAACGCGGGTACTTCTTCCGTGTACGTGTCGGCTGTGAACAATTCCGCGGTCGATTCGACGGGTGGCGCGCTGGCGGGTGGGCTGGTCGGGCTCTCCGGCGGCATCGACATCGGTCTGCTTCGCAACAACACCGCGGCCTACATCGGCAATGGGGCCGAGGTCCACGCCACGGGAAGTGTCGGCGTGGCCGCACTCTCGAAGAAGGACGTCCACACGCGGGCCATCAGCGCCGCCGGCGGCGGCGTGGCCCTCGCCGCGTCCGTTTCGGTTTGGACGATTGGCGATGCGTTCACCTCCACCTACTCCGACGGAACGCAGACAACCGACCGCGGCACCTGGCAAGCCAACACCAGTTACAACATCAACGACATCGTGAAGGGGTCGGACAATCTGAAGTACATCGCCGTCGCGGCGATCCCGTTCAGCAACGATCTCAATCCGGTCGCGGATACCGCACACGTGCAGTGGCGTCTCCTCGCCTGGCAATCGGGTTCGACTTACCTCCAGAACGACGTCGTAAAGGGTTCTGACGGCAAGATCTATTCCGCGGTGAAGGACCTCGCGGCGGGCGTCGATCCGGTTTCCGACACGAACCACCAAAGCTGGCGGCCGCAGGAGAGTCAGGATTCGCTGAACAACAACGGCGATGTCGCCGGGTTCGCGGATACGCAGGCTGGCGGCGGCACCGCGGGCAATGGATATCAATCGGCGCTCAGCGGCTCGTTCACCGACGATGGCTCGGGCAATCCGAACACGAGCAACAACCGCGTCGTGTCGAACCTCGGTACGGGCACGAGCGGCATTCAGAGCAACGCCCCGAACAACAATGTGGCCAATGCGATCGCGAACGCGAACGTCCCTTCCGGAACCAGT
Organism: Gemmataceae bacterium; assembly: GCA_043733485.1. Classification (GTDB taxonomy): domain Bacteria; phylum Planctomycetota; class Planctomycetia; order Gemmatales; family Gemmataceae; genus Urbifossiella. Next base: position 69,479 of record JAYTGN010000083.1, on the reverse strand, counting down.
GGCTTCATCGACTCGAATGCGAAGGTCTTCAGCAGCCGCAGCGTGAACGTGTACGGCAAGGATAAGACGAGCTTCAACGTACTCACGGGCACGATCGCAGGCGGTGCGGTGGCCATCGGCGGCTCCATCGCGATTGCCAGCGTGAAGAGCAATACCGACGCTCACATCGGGTCGAATGCCGCCGTCACGGCGGGTTCCGGTGCCAGCGATGCGGTGAACGTTCGGGCCGCGTTTAACGGCAACACGACCGGCACTGCGTTCGGCGGTGCGGTCGGTGCCGTCACGCTCGGAGCGCAGGTCATCGTGCTGACGGACAACAGCACGCAGTTCGCCCACGTGGATAACGGCGCGAAGATCAACCAAGCCGGTGGCGGTGCGACGGTCGAAGCGGATGCGAACCGGAGCGTCACGCCTCTGGCCATCGGCGGCGGGTTGGCCGCGATCGCCGTGGGTGCCGCGGTTTCGGTCGCTTCGGTCGGCGGCTTCACTTCGGCGACGGTCGGGAGTGCGAGCGTCGGGCAGATCTCGGGGCAGACCGTCGGCAGCTTTTCGGTAAAGGCCGATTCAAACATCACCGCGACGTCCGAATCGTATTCCGCTCAGGCCGGCATCCTCGGCTTCGCTGCGAATGGCTCGGCCGCCGTCACCACCGTCAACCCACTCATCACGGCCACGGTCGGGCCGAACGCACTCGTCGCCACGACCGGCGACGTGAACGTGAAGGCGAACTCGCTTACCGTTACCACTTCCAACGCCTTTGGAATCGCGGTGTCCACCGGAGCGGCACTCGGTGCTTCGATCGCGGTCACGCTCCTTACGCCCACCATCACGGCGAGTGTCGGCGCGGGCTCGACCGTGGCCAGCAGTGCCGGCAACGTGACGATCCAGGCGCTGCACAACTATTCCCCGGACTCGTCGCCGAGCCCGGTCGGCTTGGCGGATCGAGTCTACGCAAAAGCCATCTCGGGTTCCGGTGCGCTGCTCGCGGCCTTCTCGGGCGGCTTCGCGGTCGTGAACGATTCGCCCAAGGTGAACGCCTACGCCGGACCCGCGACCAACGATCCGAACGTCGCCGGACCAGTGACGAACACCACGCTCTCCGCCGGATCGAACAAGACCGTGTCCGTGATCGCCAAGGCGGATAACAACGCGAAGACCGAGGTGATCGGAGCGGCCATTTCCGGCGGGCTCTCCATCGCGATCAACACTGCGATCACGGTCGTCGGCGGCACGGCCAACGCCCAATTGAATGCGAACGTGAGCGGTGGGCAGAACGCGACCGTCACGGCACTGATCACGGGCGGGGCCGTCTCGGACATCAAGGCCGGTTCGCTCGGGTTGTTCAGCGGTGCGGGCAACGTGGCGTATTCCAGCTTCACCCCTTCGCTCGATGCCCACATCGGCAACCGCGCGACACTTGCTCTCACGGGCACCGTCGCGGTTCTGGCCCAAGCCATCGACGACGCCGTGTCCAACGAGTTTGGCATCTCGATTGGCGCGGGAGCGATTGGAACCGGGTTCGCCACCGCCATCCTCAACCCGACACTCACCGCGTACGTCGGCCGCAGCACCAACGTGACGGGCGGCGACATCAGCGTGAAATCGCTGCACAATTTCGACGCTAACGGAGCCCTCGCGGGTCATGGAGCGTTCGCGAGTGCGGAAGCCGCGGGCGGCGGCATCATCAGCGGCCAAGGGGCCGTCCCAACCGCCACGGCAAACCCGACCCTCAACTCCTTCGTGGCACCTGGTGCAACCCTCAGTGGCACCGGTGCGATCGCCGTTCATGCCCTTTCGGCGGAGACGGTCACCGCGAACGCCTATGCTCTCTCGGTCGGCGGCGCGGCAATCGGGGCCAGCGTGGCTACTTCCACCGCCAACGGTACGTATCGCGCCCACATGGATGGCTCGATTCTGTCGGGTGCGACGTTGAACTTGCTCGCGCAGGCGAACCACTCGGCGACGACGGTGGCGGAGGCGTCGGGCGGCGGGTTGATCTCGGCCCAGTTGCCGTTGGCGTTCGCGGAGGCGTCTCCGGTGTTGGAGTCTTCGGTGGGTGGGAACGTTTCGGTGAGCGGCGCGGCGAGTTTGGGTTCGACGTCGAATTCGAGCGCGACGGCTTCGGCGAACGGCTTGTCGGTGGGTGCGTTGGCGTTGGGGGTGATGATCGCGAAGGCGAATGTGAACCCGACGTTAGACACGCACATTGCGGGCGGCGTGACGTTCTCCGCCGGAAGCATCAACTTGGCTTCGCTGCACGCGTCGACGGGCGCGATTGCGACATCGAAGGCGGCGGGCGGGGGCATCTTCAGCGGCCTGGGCGCGGTTCCGACTTCGAACGCGAACGCGGTGTTGGACACGTACGTGGGCAGCGGCGCGACGCTGAGCGCGACGGGTGCGGTCGGCTTGAGTTCGATTGCGACCAACATCGCGACGGCCACGGCGAATGCACTCTCGATCGGAGCGGCGGCGGTCGGGGCCAGTGTGGCCAACGCAACGGCCAACGGCAGCACCAAGGCTCACCTGGATGGAGTCGTCGCCAGTGGAAGTTCCCTCAACATCGATTCCAAGTCATCGAACAGCGCAACGGCGACGGCCGAGGCTTCGAGTGGCGGCTTGATTGCCGTCGCGGTGCCGCAAGCCAATGCGACTGCATCGCCCACCATTCTGGGTTCGATGGGCGATAGCTCCGGAGCGACCATTTCCGGGCCACTCGCGATCTCGGCGAAGACGACCAACACGTTTGCGACGGCTTCCACGTCTGGAGTTGCGGGTGGGCTCATCGGCGTCGGCGAGATGGACGCGACGGCCATCGTATCGCCGAACCTCGATGCTCACATCGGTCAAAATGCGACCATCGTGGCGAACGGAGTGTCGGTGCTCGCTTCGCACAATCTCGGTGCCATACGCGGTGCCAGTGCCACGGCCCATTCGTCCGGTGGCGGGTTGATCGGGGTCAACGGTGCGCGTGCCGTTGCAACCGCCTCGGCAACCGTGAACAGCTACATCGGAGCAAATTCCACGGTCAACAAGGGCGTTACGAATGCGACGGGAGCGATCGCGGTCACGGGTTCGGCCACGAACATCGCGACGACCTCCGCGGATGGCCTGACGATTGGCATCCTCGTGGCCGTGGGCGCGAGCAGCGCCACTTCGACCGTGAACGGGAACGTGAACGCATTCATTGGCGGTTCCTCGACAATTTCGGGCACGCCAGACATCCAGGGCGGAAGCCTGAAGGTCGAGAGTGCATCGACCGATAATGCTTCCGCGATTTCGATCGCGGCCGGCGGCGGGTTGATCGCCATCTTCGGAGCCGGAGACAACGCGGCCACTGCAAGCGTGACGCCCGGCGCCCGCGCCTACATCAACCCGAACCGCAACATCAACGTGAGCGGCAACGTCACGGTCCGGGCCACCGACAGCCCCGAAGGCGATTCGCAAACCCGAGGCAGTAGCGGCGGCGGCATCAGCGTCGGCGGATCGGTTTCGACTTCGAACATCACACCCACCGTTCGGGCGTTCATCGATACGGGCTCGATCGTGCATGCCGGTTCGGTCTTCGTCGAAGCCAACGCCGTCCCCTCGGTCGCGGGCAATCTGCCCGACTACCGCATTCAGTCGGCGAACCCTGCGACGGAAACGATTCAAGTTTCGAATCACGGCTTGAACACCGGCGATTCGATCGTCTACGAGAACGGGGCAAATGGGAGCGGCACCAACGCCCCGATTACCTCGCTCGACGGACGGCAGTTCATCACCTACCCCGGCGGCAGCACCCCGCAACTCCTGCTTCGCGAATACAACGTCGTCGCCACGGGAACCAACACCCTCGCGCTCGGCAATCAGTTCGTCAGCACTTCGATCGACGCCTTCAGTGCGGATACGATCGACTTCGGGATCGCCCACCACTTCCAGAACGGCGACGCCGTCAAGTACATCCCGAACGCCTCGGCTCCGAACTCCACGCTCGATCCCAATGCGGTGTACTACGTCCGGGTGCTGACGCCGACGAAGGTGAAGCTCACGACGAGCTACGCTCAGTCGCTGATCCCACTTTCGGACCCACCCGGCGCTCTCGGAACCGATCCCGCTTTGCAATTGTTCAACGCCGGCGCGGTGAGGCCGGACGGCAAGACGATCAAGATTGCCGGTGCCAATTTCGCGACCGATCAACTGGTGACGTACCACTCCCGCGTGCCGACGCAATTCACGAGTGCGGGCGTGAACGCGAATGCCGTGCAAATCACCGACGAGAACGGGAACCTGGTCTGGACGATCGAGTTCAATTCGAGCGGCCAACCGGTGGACAACCCCGGTGCCAACAACATCGTGATGCCCGGACACGGATTCCCGAACGGTAGCTTCGTGACGTATCAGGGTAGTAACGTCAGCCCGCTGGTGTTCAACGCGACGTATAAGGTTTCGGTCATCGACGCGAATCAGATCCGACTTCTGAGTAGCTTCTCGGGAAGCGTAACCTTTACGCAGGGAACGCTCGGTAATCCGGACCGGGTCGTCCGCAACGATGTCGGTGGGAACTGGTTGGCGAGCGGGTTCGTGGTCGGGCAAACGATTACCATTTCGAGTGCCGGTGCCAGCAACGGCACCTACACGATTGCCGCGATCTCGGGGAACCAGATCACGCTGAACACGAGCGGCTCGGTATCCAATGGAACGAGCGCGACCGCGCTCGTCGAAGGGATCGTTCCGCTTTCCCCACAGAAGGCCGGCGTCTCGGATTGGAACAAGGTCAACACGCTGCAATTGGCCGGCACGCAGGCCATCGGCGGGCTCTTCCCGAGCAGTTCCTACTACGTGGTGCGGTCGAGTTCCACGGCGAGCATGACCTTCGCCCGGACCGCCGTGAGCGGCACGACCGAGACCTTCGCGAAGACCGCCGTGACCGGAACCATGACGTTCGCACGATTCGCCGGTGGCGACACGATCGTGCGCGCCGCCGGGAACTGGATCACCGATGGATTCTCGAACGGACAGTCGATCACCGTGAGCGGGGCAACAGGCGGAAGCAACGGAACGTTCACGATAGCGGGCGTGACTGCCACGACGCTGACCCTCGTGCAGGCGAACACGGTGTCGGCGGGAACGAATGCCGGCGTCTCGGTTCGCAACAACAGCAACGGTGACAATGCGTTCACGGGCGACTCGATCACCCGCGGCGACGGCGTGAGTTGGGCGTCCGACGGCTTCGCGGTCGGCGAGCAGATCGCGATCTCGGGTGCCGCTGCCGCGAACAACGGCACCTTCACCATCACGGCCCTCTCGGGTACCAGCCTCGTGATGAACCGCACTCGCGCCGTGACGGCCGGATCGAGCGGCACCGTCTTCGTTCAAGACATCACCGATGGCGACACCCTACTGGCTGGCGATTCGATCACGCGCAACGACGGTGGCGACTACGTGGCCGACGGCTTCGAGGCGGGCGATTCGATCATCGTGACCGGAGCCTCGGCCGGGAATAACACCACCCGCACGATCTTGAGCGTCACCGCCGGCACGATCGTGCTCACGGTGAAGCGGCAAGTGATCTCCGAAACGAAGTCGCCCGTCACGGTGCGGGATGCCGACACCGGCAAGTTCCGGCTCTCGCTCACGAAGAACGGCCCCGCCATCGCGCTGAATGCGGTCGGCTTGAACCTGAGTTCGAACACGCATCAACTGGGAACGGAAGGAATCGACGTCAGTGGGTTCTCGACCGCCGTCGGCAAACTCGGGCTCTACATCGACATCACGACTTCCACGGTCGATACGAGCCACGGACCGCAGACGATCCTCGGGCCGGGCGGCATCCCGTTGAACGTGCTGACGCCGCCGATCGGCGATGGGATTTCCACGGCGTCCGCTCGCGGTTCGGGCGGCGGCTTTATCGGGGTCAACGGCAATCGCTCCACGGTGAACGTGGTTCAGAACGTCGCGGCCTACCTCAATGCTGCGGAGGTGGTCGCCACGAACGACGTTTCCATCACGACGAATTCGGTGGCGAACACGGGCGGCAGCGCTCGCAACGGCACCGGCGGCTTCGTCGCGGTCGGCACCTCGAATGCGGACGCCAACATCAACAACACGAACGCGGCTTCGGTCGGTCCGTTCTCCAATATCGAGGCCGGAAACAATTTCACGCTGTACGCTCAGACTTCGAGCAACCTCGGCACGGTGAGTGCCAGTTCGAGCGCGGGCGGATTCGCCGCGGATGTACGAGCGCGAGCATTTGCCAACGACACCTTCAATACCACGGCCACGATCGGCAACGATGCCTGTATCGACGCGGGCAACAACCTTCAGGTTGCCGCCAATACGGATACGACTGGGTACACCACGGCCTACGCCGATGGGCGCGGTTTCGGCGGCGGCGGCTACGCCGATAGTGGCATCACGATCCCCGGCACCGGCCCGACCACCGCGCTGATCGACGATCGCGCGGGCCTCAGTGCCGCCCGCGTGCAAGTTGCCGCGACCAACTCGAACGTGAACCTCAACACGCGATCCGAAGGCTACGGAGCCGGATTCGTTGGCGTCTCCGAGGACGACTCAAACATCAACGCCAACTTCACGAACTCGGTACGGCTCGCGCAGAAGACCAACGTGACGGGCGATAAGGGCGTGGACCTCCTCGCCAAGTCGAACAACGTGACAACCTACGCCTACACCTTCGGCCGCGTCACGGGCCTGTTCGGGTACGTCTCGGCGGATTCGAACAATACCACGCGGCAAACCACGACCGTGCAGGGCGATTCGAACGCGCTCGTCACGGCCGGCCCGCGCGTGCCCGCCGATACCTTCCTCCAACATCCCGCCAATCCGACCCCAGACGATTACAACGCGGGCGGCCTCGTGGAACTCGCACTGTTCGCCGATACCACCGACGACAACGTCAACGTGTCGCGCAACGCGGACGTCAGCAAGCGCGCCCTCGCCGGCGGCGGCTCGGGCGGCTCCTCGCACAACCCGCAGGTCCACAACATCCCGTTCAGTTCCAACGTCAAGATCCTCTCGAATCCGGACCTCGACCCGACGCTGATCGTCGACGCGAACGGCAACATCGTGAACGCGACCGGTGGGCTCACCGTCCGCACGCAAGCCAACGCGAACCAGAACTCCGGCCAGATTCTCGACCCGATCATCGTCGTCAACGACATCTCGAGTACGCAGGGCGGTCAGGTCTACTTCAAAAATCCGGCCGCGAAGCCGAACGGCGATTCGAGCAACCCGAACACCACGGGCAGCGGCGGCACGTGGGAATTCCTGAACACGCTCGGCGCGGTTCACATCATCAACTACTCGCCCAAGCCGCTCGTGATCAACAACATCAACGTGGTGAAGGGCGGAGCCGGCAGCAATTACGACGCGTACTTGCAGAGCTTGCTGAACTCGCTCACGTTCAACCTCCAGCGGTCGTCCGAGCCCACCGATCTGGACATTCAGAACCTCTACGGTTACGCGAACGAGCCGTTCTCGGACATCATTTTGAACGGACAGATCGACAACCCGATCGGCACCACGCTGATCAACAACGAACGCGGCAGCATTTATTCCACGAAGGTTCGCGGCTCCACGATTTCCGATCCGCGCTACATTTCGGTCGTCGGCCCGGATGTGCGGCAGTCGTACGTGCGCAGCAACATCCTGACGATGCTCGCCCCGCAGGGGAGCATCGGCGACGGCGCGAAGCGCATCAACGTGGACCTCGTGGAAAGCGTGGTAGGCAAGCCCGACGCGGCCCTTCGTACGGTTCGCCGCACGCACCTCATCGCCGATGCGGGCACCAATGTGTACCTCGACGAACTCGGCGAGATGCGGCACTTGGAAGCGCCGAACAACTTCATGGTGGTGAACAACGATCTCGTGCGTGCCACTGGTGGGAACGCGGACGTGCTGATGCAAGGGGCCGTTCAGGAACTCCAACTGGCCGGGAACGCCGGCCCCGTCATCATCGAAGCGCCGCAGATCGGCATCCGCGGCAACAACAACAACGACAAGTTCAGCAACTTCTTCCATCCGGACAGCGGCTCCGCGACCGCGGGCACGGACCTGGGCGTGTTCGCCGACCCGACTCGGGCCACGCCAATTCCGAGCTTCTTCAACTTCCGCGGGCTCGACGCTTTCGGCAACCCAACCCTTCCGGGCCTCGTGGCCGGCGGCAACATCGTGCTCCAAGCCGCGAATCCGAACAACACCGCCGCCAATCAACTCGTCGACATCATCGGCATCACGAAGTTCCTGACGAACGTCGGTACGCACCTCGATGCAGTCACGAGCGGCAACATCACACTGACGCAATCGGTGGGCGGCTACCGCGTGGGAACTGTGATCTCGACGGTAGGCGACACGACGCTGACCACGCCGGATGCGGGTGGGAACGGCCAGAGCGTTCAACTTCTGAGCGGCGGGCAGATCGTCTCGCGCGGCGGAGTCGGAACGCCCAATGCGAATAGCCCGACACTGGCCCCAACTGTGGGCGTCACCGATGGCGGCTTCACGGGCGGAGGGCTCGCCGCGACATCGTATTACGCATTCTACACGTTCAGCTACCCGATCGGAATCGAGACTCCGGCGAGCCCCGCTTCCTTGCCGTTCACCGTGGCCGCTGGCAACGTTCCGCAGATTGCTCTGCCCGTTCTCCCGGCTGGTGCCACGGGGATCAACCTCTACCTCGGTACCACTGCCATCGCCAGTGCGGCCCAGCGTTATGCGTCGGGGATCACCGCCACGGTCTACACGCTCTCGGTCGCGGCACCGTCGGGTTTCAATCCGCCAGCACTACACGTGCCTATCGCCGCAGCCACGGTCGATCCGACTGGTGGGAACATGACGGGCGTGACGGGCAACCTCGCCGCTGGAACGTACTTCCTCTTCTACACGTTCACCTACGTGGGCGGAGCGGAATCGGCCGCGAGCCAAGCCTCACCGTCCTTCACCGTGGCGGGCGGTAACATTCCGCGCGTCGCGTTGCCGCTCATGCCCGTGGGTTCGACGGGCTACAACCTGTACCTCGGCTCGTCTAACACCTCGAGTGCTTCGCGACTCTATCAGGCCGGGGTCACCTCGGCGGCGTTCAACCTGCTGAGCGTCGCGGTGACCAACTCCATCGCGCCGCCGGCTGGAGCGCCTGCCACGAACGCGCCGACGGCCCAACCGACCGTCAACCCCACGGGTGGTGCGGGCGTCGGCACGTTGGCGAGTGGAACCTACTTCGTGACGTTCACGCAAATCGTAGGCGGACTCGAATCGTTCCCGAGCCCGAACTCGACCTCCTTCACGGTCAGTCTTGGGAACGTTCCGCGCGTGAGTCTGCCGGCACTGTCGGGCGGTGCGACTGCGTACAACGTGTACCTCTCGGATGCCACCGCGCAGAGCGGTACGGCAATCCTATACGCCAAGGGGATCGCGAGCACGACGGTCGATCTGCCGAGCGAGCCGAGTTCGGGTGGCTTGCCACGCACGCTGGGGAATGTGGCGACCGGACCGGTGACCGTCGATCCGACGGGCGGCAATAACTTGAACATCCCGTGCGATCCGGGCAGCGGTTCGGACGGCACCCTCGCCGCCGGCCGCTACTACCTCCTCTACACGATCGTCTATCCGTCCGGCGTGGAGACGTTCGCAAGTTCGGCTTCGATCACCTTTACGGTGAACGCGATGGACATTCCGAAGGTCACGCTCCCGCCGCTGCCGCCGTGGGCCACGGGTTACAACATCTACCTTTCCGATAAGGCGGGCAATCCCGGCACCGCGACCCGCTACCTCAGCAACATCATCAACTCGAGCTTCTACTTGTTGACCGCGCCGTTGAACACGGGCCTGCCCGCCCCGATCTACAACTACGCGCCACTGCCGCCGACGGTGAACGCCACGGGTGGGAATGCTTACGGCGGCGATCTGCTGCCCGGCACCTATTTCGTGCAGTATTCGTTCGCGTATCCGGGCGGTGTGGAAACGTCGCCGAGCCCGGCGTCGCTGCCGTTCGCGGTGGTCGCGGGGAACATTCCGCAGGTCTCGTTGCCGCCTCTGCCCGCCGGGGCGACGGGCATCAAGCTCTACCTTTCCGATCCGCAAGCCAACCCCGGCAGTGCCACGCTTTACGCCACGGGCGTCACCGCCGCGACGTTTAACTTGAAACGCGACGCGCTCGCAGGGCTCACCATTCCGCCGACGATCGACGTGCCGAGCGCGGCACCGACCATCAATCCGACGGGCGGCGGCACCGTGTTTGGCAACCTCGCGCCGGGCACCTACTTCGCGCTGTACACCTACACGAACCAGGACGGCGCGGAGACGTTCGCCAGCCCGAACTCGACGACCTTCACGGTGAACGCGGGCAACATCCCCCGAGTTGCACTGCCGCCGCTGCCGATCGGAATGACCGGCTACAACCTCTACCTCTCGGACAGCACCGCTCGCGCCGGGTCGGCCACCCGCTACGCCTCCGGCATCATCGTTCCCGGATTCAACCTTTCGATCGCGGCATCGATCAATGGGATTCGGCCCACTTACCCGAACGTGCCCATCACCGCGCCGATGGTCCAGACGTTCGGGGGTGGCACCACGGGCGGCGCACTCGCCGCAGGCACCTACTTCGTCCGCTACAGCTTCGTCGATGCTTACGGGAACGAGACGTTCGAGAGCCAGACTTCGGCGCTGTTCGCCGTGGTGAACGGCTACATTCCGCAGGTCCAGTTCCCGCCGCTGCCCGTCGGCGTCGTGGGAATCAACCTCTACGTGTCGAACAACACTGCGACGGTCGGAACGGAGACGCTGTACTCGGCCGGAATCACGCCGACGACGTACATGATGCGAACGGCGAATCCACCGGTGGGAGTTGCCGCACCGAGCCGGAACGCCGCGGGCAGCGCCGCCACGGTGAATGCCACGGGTGGTAGCATCGCGGGCGGTTCCCTGGCTGCGGGCACCTACTTCGTCCAATACACGTTCACGACGCCGACGGGTGAATCGTTCCCAAGTCCAGCCTCCGCGAACTTCAACGTGGTGGTGGGGAACGTCCCGCGCGTGACGCTACCCGTGCTTCCGCCGTGGGCCGCGGGCATCAACCTGTACCTTTCAAACGCGACCGCCACGGCGGGCTCGGCGACCGGCTACGCCACCGGGATCAAGGCTGGCACCTACGATCTTTCGCGAGTCGTACCGGTCGGCGGTGTCAGCCCACCCGCAAGCATCGTTCCGACGACCAGGCCGACCGTGAACGCGACGGGTGGCGGTGCCTTCGGCGGCCGGCTCGCCGCAGGATCGTACATCGCCTACTACACGGTCTCGTATGCGAATGGAGTCGAGTCGGCCGCGAGCCCGAACTCCACGCCGTTCAGCATCGCGATTGGCAACGTGCCGCGCATTACGCTCCCGACGCTGCCGAGCGGCGCGGTCGGCTTCAACGTTTACCTCGGCGACCCCAGCGCGACGCCCGGTTCCGCGATCCGCTATGCGACGGGCATCACCGCCACCACGTTCAACTTCCAAAACAACGCCATCGTGGTTCGCCCGACGGATGGCACGGTGGTCGTGGCTCCGACCGTCAACCCCATCGGCGGCGGCGTGTCCGGCGGTCGGCTCGCGGCCGGCACGTACTACGCCTTCTACACCTTCAACTACAACTTCGTGCCGAGCATCTACGAAACGTCGGCGAGCCAACTCTCGCCGCCATTCACCGTGGCGGCAGGGAACATCCCGATCTTCCAGATGCCGCTCTTGCCGGTCGGCCTGCTGCCGGCGGGCGTGACGAGTTACAACATCTATCTCACCGATTCCTCGGGCAACGTGGGGAGCGGCACGCGGTACATCTCGGGCATCACGGGTGCGACGCTCGCGCTCACGAACGCGGTCGTACCGGGTTCGCGGTTGGCTCCGGTCACGAACGCCGGGTCGACGGGTGCCGTGGTCACTCCGGGCCGCGGCGGCAGCACCGGTGGGAATCTCCCCGCCGGCAGCTACTTCGTGCAGTACACGTTCGCGTTCCCGAACGATGTGGAATCGTTCCCGAGCCCGATCTCGAACGTCTTCACCCAGACGGCGGGAAGCATCCCACAAGTCTCGATGCCGCCGCTGCCAGCCGGCGCGCTCGGGTACAATATCTACCTCTCCGATGCCTCGGCAACGCCCGGCACCGCGACCCGCTACGCAAGTTTGATCGCGACGCCCTTCTACAACTTGGTGAATGGGACGCCGGTACTCGGCGTGAACCATCCCGCCACTTTCTCGGCACTCACCGCGCCTTCGGTGGTTGCCACGGGCGGAGGCAGTACCGGTGGCACGCTCGCGCCGGGCAATTACTTCCTGATTTACTCGTTCATCTATGCGACCGGTGCGGAGTCCCTGCCGAGCTCGAGTTCGAACGCATTCTCCGTGAACGCGGGGAACGTTCCGCAGGTCGCGCTGCCGCCGCTGCCCAACGGAGCAACGGGTTACAACCTGTACCTGTCGAATGCGTCGGGAACGCCGGGCTCGGCGAACCGTTACGCCGCCCGAATCACCGCGCCGCTGTTCAACCTCAGCGGCCCGGCTCCGGTCGGCCCGATCAACCCGACGATCGACAACTTCGCCATCGCGGCTCCGACGGTGAATCCCACCGGCGGCGGCTCGACTGGCGGGAGCCTGCTCCCCGGCACGTACTTCGCCTACTACACGTTCTTGTTTCCGAGCGGGACCGAGACGTTCGCGAGCCCGAATTCGCTCCCGTTCACCGTGGCGGCCGGGAATGTTCCGCAGATCTCGATGCCAGCACTGCCGCTGGGCGCGACGAGCTATCGCATCTACCTCTCGGACGACGTGGCGAACGCGGGTTCGGCCCGGCTCTACGCCGCGGGTGTGACATCGTCGCCGTACAACCTCGGCGCGAATGCGTTGGCGGGCCGCACCTTCCCGCAGGCCGTCAATGCTTGGACGGCGATTCCGATCGTGAACCCGACGGGTGCCGGCTCCAGCGGCGGTTCGCTCGCCTCTGGAACGTACTTCGTCTATTACACGTTCTCGGCCGCCTCGGGGCTGGAATCGTTCCCGAGCGCGAACTCAATGAACTTCACCGTGGCCACGGGCAATCGTCCGACCGTCGCCTTGCCGACGATCCCCGCGTGGGCCACGGGCATCAATTTGTACATCTCGAACCCGCTGGCCCAGGCCGGCTCGGAGATTCTCTACGCCTCGGGAATCAACGCAACTTCCTACACGCTTTCGATCGCCGGCAAACCTGCGGATAACAGCCCCGTGCCTCTCGTGAATGCGACCGGAGACAACGGTGCCGGCACGGCCTGCACGCTCGCGACGGGCACCTACTTCGTCTTTTTCACGTTCAACAATGCGGTCGGTTCCGAGGTCTACGCTAGCGCGAGTTCCGCTCAATTCGCAGTGGCCAGCCTCGGCGACGTGCCGCGCGTGACGCTCCCGACGCTCCCGCCGTGGGCCTCCAGCTTCAACATCTACATCTCGAATAATTCGGCGGGACTCGGCTCGGCCACGCCCTACGCCTTCGGCATCACGACGCCCGTTTACGACCTCGCGGCGGCTCAGCACTCCGGCGGAGTCACCACGCTCCTCGTCGGCGACGACTTCACCCTCCCGGCCGACGCCCAGATGCTGGCCCGCCAGCGCGTCATCGTTCGCGGCGACTTCGCCGACACCAACCCCGCCCACACTGCGTCCAACGATCCGGATATGGGAACCGGCGTGACGATGAACATCTTCTCGGGCATCGTCGCCCCGAACGTGCTGCTCCAGGGCGAAGGCGACAACGACACCTTCAACGTGCAGGTCACGGCTCCCGGTTCGACCGTGACTTTCGATACGGGTGCCGGCGCGAACGTGCTCAACTTCGGAAGTCGCCAGACCACGATCGGCGGCATTGCCGACAACCTGCAGGGCTACGAGTTCGTGCTCGGCAGCGGCAACGATACGCTCAACATCGACGATACCGCGAGCCCCGGGCCGAAGAACGGGTTCTTCACGGCCATCCCGACGCCTTCGCTGTTCAACGCGCCGAGCGGCACGATCACCGGGCTGAACATGGGGCCGCTCGGCTTCAACTACAACGGCCTGAGCAACCTCAACGCCTACCTCGGCTCGGGCGGCACGACGCTGCCGCTGAGCCCGATCGGCAACTCCGTGAACGTGAACGTGCCCGCGGGTTTGAACTTGCCAGCCACCACGACCATCTTTGCCGGAACGTCCAACAACGACCGCGTCACCAGCAACTGGGGCTCGAACCACAACACGATCTTGAACCTGTACCAGTTTGAATCCGGCACCGCGACCGTCGGCAACGACGTGACCGGCACGGTGAACTTCGGCTCGGGGACGCTGCAGACCGTGACCGTGGCCAACACGCTGACGCCGGGCAGCATCCTCAATGCGTCCAACATCGACGCGATGACGGTGGGCCCGAACGCGAAAACCGTAGGTAAGAATCTCGCGGGCCAGTTGAACGTGCTCGGCCGTTTGGGCTCGCTGCGAGTCGCGGGTGGCACGCCCGGCTCGGTCTCCGCCGGGTCGATCGGCACAATCGGTGTCTACGGCGGGTACGGCCCGGTCGTCGGACAGATTCGCGAGAACGGCATCGCTCGCCGCATCGACGCCGACCTTCCGAACAACCCGTACCCGCTCGCCGATGAGACGTATCTGCCCAGCCCGTCGGGCGCGAGCTACGTGAACTTCCAGTACTTCTACGAAGGGCAGGGCACCGGCCTTTACAACCCGCAACTCACGACCCGCATCGTCAATCCGGTGAGCGCGGTGCCCGATCAGTTCGACCTGAATCTGATGACGTACAACAACGTGGCGAAGTTCAACTTGGCCCGCGTCGATGCGACCGGCATCTCGGGCGTGAGGAACGTTTCGGTCGAAGGCGATCTGCTCACGAGCGTCACTTCTGGCGCTCAGGCCTTCATCGGTTTGCCGACCCTGCAGGGCGGCGTGCGACTCTCGCTCGACGACGTGGCGGGCGTCGAGATCCGCGACTTCGCGCCGCAGGCTTCGATCCAGGCCAAGAGCATCCAGGCCGTCGCGTTCGGTTCTACGCTTCGCACCAATCTCTCGTACCCGATCACCGGCACCCTCGTCGTCGCCCAAGACGGCAAGAACCTGCTCGTGCCTGGCACCGCGATTGCGATCGGCGGCTCGACCAGCACCGCTAAGACCGAAACGTACCGCGTGCCGTTCGCGGATCTCCCGACGCAGAACGTCACGTTCTATCTCGCAACGGGCCAGTTTTCCAATGCCTTCGACAACGCCAACATCCTCTTCCAAAACCAAGCCAACAACGGGGTACGGCAGAACCGCCCACGCGGTGCGGACTCCGCGCTAATCGCCATCGCCCAGGGTTCGTATTCCTACTCGCCGACCACGATCAATGCGATCGTGCAGACGCTCGACCTCCGCGGCGACGGCAGTTCGTTCGTCAGCAATCTCTTCGTCGCTCGTTCGATTACGAGCACCGGTGCTCTCGGCAATGCCTCCGTGAATCAGGTACTCGGCATCGTCGACCTTTCGGCACCGAGCATCTTTGGGAACGTGAGTACGTACGGGCCGATCTCGGGCCTCGTTCAGACCACGGGAATCCGCGTCGATCCGGTTGCGGGCACTGCTTCGACGGCTTCGGCGGACTTTGGCCGGGTTTACGTCACGACTTCCGCCAATGGCTCGCTCGCGGTGACCTCGACGACGATCCAGACCGATGCGAACGGTCGCCCTCCGGTTTCGATCGGTGCCGGCATCATGGGGCGGCTCATCGTCCGCGGGAATCTGCTGAGTAAGGTCGTCGCCGACGGAGGCATCAACGGCACCATCGCAGTTGAAGGCGACATCGGTGCCTTCTCCACGCTGTTGAGCATCGCCTCGCCCACGCGAGTCGGCGGTATCGCCACCGATTACAGCCCGACCACGGGTAAGATCATTGGCCTCGGTCGCTTCATCGGCGATCTCAGCCTGCTCGGCGGGCTCCTCAGCGGCGGCACCGTCGCCATCCGCGGCAGCATCCTCGGCAACTCCCTCATCAACGGCATCGGGGCCAACACGATTCTCGTCTCGGGTGGAACCATCGGCGATGCCGCACTCGGCACCGCGATCGCCTTCACTTCGAACCAGGGAATCATCGCCGCCAAGGGAGCGATTGCGAACAAGAACAATACGATCACGACGCCCGGCTACTACTTCAACAATGTGGGAAACAACGCGGATGGGAACGTCATCGATGCCCTGTTCGCCGACCTGGGTTCGCTGTCGATCGCGGGCCTCGACTATTCGGTCTTCGCCGATTTGGGCGGGCTGAACACGATGATTGCTTCGCTCGGCCGACTCCGCGTTGTCAACGGCCACCTCGTGATAACTTGAGAGGTACTCGTCCGCGCCACTCCTGGCGAGGGGCTCGATCCCCTCGCTAACGGATCGTGGGGGAGAGAGTCTCGCCGGCCGCGATGGTCTCGTGGATGAATTTCAATTTCTGAATGGCGGGGACGGACAAGACGAAGGGATAGGCATCCGGTAAGCCGAGCCCTCGGTTTAAATTGTTCAGCACGTACGTGAGCGGCAACCATTTCTCGACCAGTTGCTCGAACGGGCGGCCTTTGACTTTCGTGGGAAGCGCGGAAGCCTTCAATTGAGGTCGATCCATTTCGCGCGGCTTCAAGGTCAAGCCGGAATCGACCGCCATCTCGAGAGTGTCGGAGATGTGGAGGTAGTGGGCCCACGTCTCGGCCCAGTCTTCCCAGGGATGCGCCGTCGCATACGTCGTCACGAAGCGATCCTGCCAGTCGGCGGCGGGGCCATCGCGGTAGTGTTTGCTCAAGGATTCCGAGTAGTCCGCGCGCTCGTCGCCGAAGCGTTCGCGGAAGGCCGACAGGCGCGGTTCGTCGTCGCGAATCAGCAGGTCCCAGTAGTAGTGGCCGACCTCGTGGCGAAAGTGGCCGAGCAGCGTGCGGTAAGGTTCGTGCATCTGAATGCGCCGCTTCTCCCGTTCCACTTCATCCGCCTCGGCGATGTTGATCGTGATCACACCATCGGCGTGTCCGGTCATCACGGGTTCGATGCCCGCCGCCTTCTCCTCGGCAGTTGGGTCGGCTTTGAACTCGAACGACAAGCCGCGAACGGGGTCATCGGTTTTATTTACCAGCGGGAGCCCGAGTGCGGCCAGCGTGTAGACCATCCGCCGCTTCGCGACCTCGAGTTTGTACCACGCTTCCCGATGGCCCGGTATCGCGAGATCGGGAATGAGGCTCGTCAGCCGACACGAAAGGCAGTGCGAGGCGTCTTCCGCAGCGGGGACGGCCCAGTTGCACGTGTTGTGCGCGGTGAAGTTCTCGCAGAGGCGGTACTCGCGCGTTTCGGCTCGCGGAATCGGTGAAGTCCAGAGCCCCGTACCGGCAGGATCCAACGAGCCAATGACATTGAGGTCCGGGAGGTAAGCGAGTTGGTGACCGCAGTGAACGCACTGGAAATTCTCGAAGAAGACCAGATTCATGCAGTGGTCGCAGCGAAAGACTTTCATGGTGGGTAGCGAATGGTGAGGAGGATCAGGGTGTGAGTCGCACGATGCGGGCCGTCGAAGCAATCGGCGCGCCCAATTTTAATCGAGGCTGTTCCCGGCATCCGGATTGCTTCATGGGCGGTGGATATCGATGTCACCAGGAGCAAACCGATGTTGCCAACTCCCCCGCCGCCCGGACCAGACATTTACGATCCGGTCGGCCCGACGATACCCAATTTGGACGTGCCGGACATCGTGCCGCCTGCGGCCCCGAACGAGCCTCAGCCACCGAGGCCTCAGAAACCGATGACGCCGGACCCAGTGCATCCGGAACCTTCGACGACGCCGGCCCCGCCGCATGATTCGCCGTTAGGCCCCGTCGAACCGATGTCGTAATGAGAGGTCTCAGGCTGGACGAGGTGCTGCGGCATCGAGCACCGCATTGACGACTTGCTCTTCGCGAAAAGGCTTGAACAGCACGTAGCGGAGGCCGTCTTGGCGGGCCTTCACGATGGAATGGGCGAGGTCGTAGCCGAAGCCCGTCGAGAGGGCGAGCGTGGACAGCGGCGTCGCGGCCTTGAAGCGGCGAAAGCACTCGTAGCCGCCCATGTCCGGCGGCTTGACATCGAGGAAGATCGCGTCGTACCGGTTGTCGGTTGCCATCGCGAGTCCGGCCATCGCGGTGGAGGCTGTCTCGGTCGTAGCTCCCAATCGCTTGAGCAAGATATGCGCTTGGCGTCGAACGCGTTCGTCGGTATCCACCACGAGTACGCGACGGCCGTCGAGCGGATTATCACCTTCGGGCAGGGCGATGGCAGAATCGTTCGCGTTCTCGTTTCTCACGACGACAGGATGGATGCCGCTCGACCGCGGCGAACTCGGCGCTCGCCCATCCGATGCAGGGGCCAGCGGAGGTGCCATCGCGCGGCCCACGCGCGAGACGCAATCTTTCACTGCTCGCGCACTGTTCAGGATGATCCGCAAGTGAGCCGCCGTCTCCGGATCGGCGGAGACTTTCCCAATCAGCACGCTCGCGCTGGCCAGGACCTCGTCGATGGGCAATGCGATTTCCCGATTCACGGCTTCGATCGACTGCGACACCGTGCATTCCTGCTGAGCGCTGAGCAAGTCCAGCGTGCGGAGTGCGGCTGCGACTTCCTTACTGAAGAGTTCCGTGAACTGTAGATCGTCGGGGCCGAAGCCGTTGGGCCGCGGGCTTTCGACGTTCAACGTTCCGATCACTTCGTCTTGAACCTTGAGCGGCACGGTCATGGAACTGCGGGCACCCGCCGCGCCCTCGATATAGTGCGGGTCTTCGCTTGCATCGGCACAGAGGTAACTTTCCCCCGTGAACGCGACGTACCCGGTGACGCCGTTGCCCGTGGGTCGCGCGTAGAGTACGCGTTTGGCCGCGTCGATGGTCATGCCGTCCGCCAACAGCGGCATCATCTCGCCGGTGCGGCGATTCAACACCCGCACTTCGATCGTGTCGTAGTGCAGCAGATCGTGGATGCTGCGGCGGAGGTTTTGCTTGAGGAGTTCGGCTCGGCTCGAGGGGTTCATTTCCGAGAGGAGATCGGGATCGAGCCCGGCCAGTTCGCGGCCGGCCGTGTGGAGTGCATCCAACTTTTGCTGCTGAACGACTTCGGGGCTAATGTCGCGAACCAGAGCGATGAGCCGAGTGGCCAAGCCGTCGGGGCCGCAGACGGGCCGGACGTCGACTTCGAGAAACGGCTGATCGGTGTTGGCGGGGCAGTGGAGGCGAAGAGAAGTGGGGCGACCTTGGCGGGCGGGTTCTAGCGGATCGGCCGGTTGCGTGGAAGTGAGGTGGTTCGGCTTTCCTTCGATCCGTTCGACCGATGTGATCGGACGGCCGCCGAGTACCGAGAGGAACGGTTTGCCCACGGGGTCTTCTGCGGAGCCGGTGCTTTTCGAGAAGGCCGCGTTCGCCCAGGTGATCGTGCCGGCGGGATCGAGAACCGCAAGGCCTTTGTCGATGTTGCCGACGATGAGTTCGTCGCGGCGAAAGCGATCGAGCAACTCGGACATGACTTCGGGACATGCGAGTACGGCGTTGAAGTCGCCCTCGCGGAGCAACCGCGCAACTTCAGTCGGATCGGTGGATACGGAAACGAGATCGGCGGCCGATACAGTTTCGTTCATCTGGCCCGGCGTCGGGCCGATCAAAAGCAAACGGGGGCGACCGGCGTCCACGTGGCCTCCGCGAAGATCGTCTTTTTAGGGTGTACGGCATTATAGCCAGCAAGTCGCTTCTTTCACAAGCGGCGAGTCGAAATGCGGTGCGATGTTCATTCGACCGTGGGGTCGCGCTTCTTTTCGATCCACTCGATCAGACTCAAGAATCGAGCCACTTCAGCGATGCCGTAAATTGGCTGCCGCCACTGATTCGCCTTGACGAACGGCTCCGCCAACTTGAACCCTGCCCGGATCAGCAATTGGCGGATGAGCTTCAACTCGTCTTCCGTTTCGGCCACGAGCCGGATTTCCGCACCTTTCTTATACTGTTGCCCTTCCTCCGTTCGACGAACCGCATCGATGCGCCGGACGTACCCGTTGCGGAGAAAAAAGTTGGCCAGCAACGCAGCCACTTGGGTCGGGGTCAACTTCTTCACCACGACGTTCCTCCGACGAGTGACTCAGTCCCCGTGCTTCCGCCGCAGTCGCGGGGAGAGCCGCAGTATCCACTGCACGCGCTCGAACTCGTTCAGCCAATCTTGCACGATTTGAACCTGAAGCGGGTCGGAGCCTTTCACGAGGCCGGTGGCGCAGGTTTCGCCGCTGAGTTGAGCCGCAAGCGAACGGTACTTTGCGAGAGTTCGCTCACCGTAGCGACTCACTTCGAAGCCGTCCTCGGAAAAGAAGACCGCGACCGGGACGCGGTCGCCGCCGTTCACCTGAAGTTGCTTCTGAGCGTCCGCGTGTTCATCGCGGTCGAGGTAACGCACCTTGATACACGGTGCCGCCTCGGCGATCCGCTCGAAGACGGGGCACTGGGACACGCAGTCGCCGCACCAGGCACCGGCGAGTACCAGCACGTTCGTTTCGCGTCTGAACGGGGCGAGAAGTTGCTTCTGAGAATCGGTGAGTTGCGTGGCCGCGACTGCGTTCGTCCACCGCGATTGATCCGTGGCCGATCCGTACCGACTGAGGAACGCGGGGAGCGGCAAGGCGTCGGCGAACTTCGCGAACAAGTTCATACTTAGTCTCATCAGATCTGGGTGGAACCGGCTTCCAGCCGGTGCAGCATCTATGTAGTCTCCAAATGAGACCTGAGTGTTCCGTCTAAAAGCCTGAACCACCCAGAACCGGCTGGAAGCCGGTTCCACCCAGAACCCATCTTCCATTCACTGCGGTTTACTGAAGTCGAAGGCCTCGGCTCCACCGATGCCTCCGCGGAGGTTCGGGTTTACCGGGCGGCTCGCAAGCAGTTCATCCGCCGCGGTGATGTCGCCGCGGCGTTCCGCTTCCTCCGCCTCTTCCTCGGCTTCTTCCTGGGCCCGTGCGATCGTCTTCAAACTCAGCCCGATCCGCCGAGCCTCGGGGTCCACGCTCAGGATTTCCACGCTCACCATCTGCCCTTCGGAGACCACGTCGCGAACCCGCCGCACGCGCTGCGTCGAGAGTTCCGAAACGTGAATCAGCCCCTCGATGCCGGGCTCGAGTTCCACGAAGGCACCGAAGTCCGCGATCCGGGTGACCTTGCCCTCGACTCGCGCGCCGGTCTTGGTGTGCTCCGCGAAATCGTCCCAAGGGCTGCGGATCATCGCCTTCAAACTCAAGCTGATCTTGCGGGTCTCGGTGTCGATGCGGTTGATCTTCACCTCGACCGAGTCGCCGATCTTGAAGAGCGAGTTGGGATCGTCGACGCGCTGCCACGAGATTTCGGAAACGGGAAGCAGGCCGTCCGCGCCGCCGAGATCGACGAAGACGCCGAACGGCTTTACGGAGCGCACGATGCCCGTCTTCACCTGCCCCTCGGCCGCGGTCTTCCAGAACTCCTCGGCCTTGATCGCCCGCTCGCGTTCCATCACGGCACGCCGGCTCACGATCAAATTCTTCTCCTCGGGGTTCACCTCCGCGACCATCACCTTGATCTTCTGGTTCACAAACTGTTCGATGTTCTCGACGCGGTAGAGGTCGAGTTGGCTGGCGGGGAGGAAGCCGCGGATGCCGTTGAACTCGATGGTGAGGCCGGTCTTGGCCTTGTTCATCCCCGTGACTTTGACCTCGACGAACTGGCCGTAGGCGACGGCGGACCAGTCGTGAATGATCTGCATCGAGCCTTCGCGGGTGAGCACGAGCAGCCCGTTGGCGGAGTCGTAGCGTTCGATTTCGAACTCGACGGTGTCGCCGATTTTGGGCGGTGCCGATTCGAACTGCATGATGGGCAGCACGCCTTGGGAACGACCGCCGGGTACCTCGACGAACACGTCCTTACCGTGGATGCCGACGATGATGCCCTTCTTGCGGCCGGGCTTGCTCGGTGTCGCGGGCTTCGGCTCGGCATCGGTCGTCTTCGTCACGTCGAACCCGGCCATGGCCTGGTTCATTTCGTCTTCGATGAGCTTGTCGAGTTCGCGGTTGTTCGGCTTCGCACCGACGAAGTCCGTCTTGTCCAGCGATTGGGGTTTGCCGCCGGGGTTCGACGGTCGGTCGCCCTTGGGGAACTTGTTTTGGGGGAAGGGCCGATCGGCTCCGCCGGGTCGTCGGGCACCGGGTGCCGGCGCGCGATCCAACGGCGACGGTGGCGGTTTGACCATCGGCGACAGAACGGGTGCCGAGGAGCCGGACGCGTCAGCGACGGGTTTCGGGTTGGCATCTGGGGCGGGCTGATCGGCGTTCAAGGGCTCAGACATTATGCAAAACCTCCGTCCGGTAAACTTATCACTCACGGCAAAGCGCGACAACCGGCAGGTGCGAAGTGCGGCCGCCCTCGTAGAATTTCCCCCACTTCTCCCGTCCTCGAAGAGCCCACCATGAAAATCACCGAAGTCGTCTGCCAGATCCTCCGCATTCCGAACGTGACCGCGAAGACGGCCAGCAGCCAGGACTCGGTTCTGGTTCGCATTCGCACCGACACCGGCCTCGAGGGCATCGGCGAAGCGGACTCCTCGCCCGAAGTGGTGAAGGCCATCATCGACGCCCCGTTCAGCCACAACATCGCCTGCGGGCTGCGGCTCCTCCTCATCGGCGAGAACCCGCTGGAGAACGAACGGCTCTGGCAGAAGATGTATCGCCGCACGATGTACTTCGGCCGAACTGCCGTCGGCATCACCGCGATGGCCGCGGTGGACATGGCCCTCTGGGATCTCAAAGGCAAGGCCTTCGGCGAACCGATCCACCGACTGCTCGGCGGCAAACACCACGATAAGATCCGCGGCTACGCCTCCATCCTCTTCGGCAAGGACGGCAAGGAAACCCGCGACATCGCCAGGCGCTGGGTGAAGGAAGGCTACACGGCCGTGAAGTTCGGCTGGGAACCGATGGGAACATCGGAGGCTGTTGACATCGACCTCGTGAAGGGTGCCCGCGAAGGGCTCGGCGACGCGATGCTGCTCATCGACGCCGGCTGCGTCTACGATGCCCGCACGGCCCTTCGCCGGGCTCATGCCTTCGCCGAGTTTAAGCCCGAGTGGTTCGAGGAACCGCTGCGCGAAGACGACGTCGATGGCTACGTCTGGCTGCGCGATCGTTCGCCGATCCCGATTGCCGCCGGGGAAGGGGAGTGCGGCCGCGAGTCGTTCCGCCAACTCATCGACAAGCGGGCGCTGGATGTTTATCAGGTCGACCTGTCGCGGTGCGGCTTCACCGATGCCGCGTACATCCGGGCTCGCGTGGAGGAGATCGGAGCCCGGTTGTGCAACCACTGCTACACGAGCCCACTGACGGTCGCGGCGAGCGTCCACTGGCTCAGCACCTGCCGCGACGCGTTCGTGTTCGAGGACTGCGTCGAGGATTCGCCGTTGCGGCACGAGTTGACGATTGAGAAGATTCAGTCGGTGAACGGCTTCATCGAAGTGCCGGACCGCCCGGGCCTGGGTGTGACGCTGGACGAGGATTTCGTGAAGAAGTACCTCGTGGCGGAAAGTCGATAAGCGGGCATGACCGTGCCGCGCTGTGTTTTTTCTTCGGGTCATGCGCTCGAAATCACCTTGAAAACAAGCGTTTCGCATGGCTCTTTTCGGGCCATGCTGGTTGTGCGCGGTTTGGAATCCGACGCAAGTGCCGGTGCGGCTTCCCGCTACGCCGCAAGCGAGCATGGCCAGACGGGCCATGCTCCGAGTTGCCCGGTGAGTCATGCGAACCTCGTTCGTTGTGAAGTGGAAAAGTGGGTACGAAGTGAGCGCGGGGAGCATACATTCCGGTTGATCCGAGTCAAATGAGATTGGCAGGTCGCCGGGAGTTGTAGCTGCGGATGCGGCGACCGATGGTAGCCTGGGGTGGAGCGAGGCTTTGCGAGCGCAACCCCAGGTCAACGGGAGAACCGGATCGAAGCCGCGGAGCAGCGACCGAACATGAGGTGGGTGGCGTCTCTCCTGGGGTTCCGCTCGCAGAGCCTCGCTCCACCCCAGGCTACCATCGGTCGTCGCTCCGCGACTGAAGAGATTGGTTCCAATCTGGTGCTGGGGAAGGAGTGACCCCACGGCCGCGGCGTGGTAGAATTCCCTCGACTCGAAATGCGGAGGCGAACATGACGATCACGGGCACGGTGGTGAACGGCGCGGTGGTTCCCGATGCGGGCACGGACTTGCCGGAAGGGGCACGCATGCTCATGACGCTCGTCGAGGAGTGCGAAGAGGACTGGCCCGACTTCACGGACGAGACATTTCCGCCGGATCACCCGATGGCGCCGTACAACCGCGCCGTGGAAATGGCCATTCTGAAGGAATCGCTTGAATCCGTGAAGAATGGCGAAGTCTGCATTCCACTTCGCCAGGCCTTTGAAGAACTCTCAAAAAAGCACGGCCTCGGGCCGATGCCTCCGGAGTGAATCGTGGCCCACGCACTCGAACTCACTCGCCGCGCTTACTCGGACATCGGTGTCTTGTCTACGTTCGTGAAAGAACGGTCCGGCGTTTCCGCAGCAGAGCGTTGGCGCAATGCCTTGTTCGCGCGGCTGTCGAAATTGGAACGGATGCCGGAGGCATGGCCGCTCGCCGATGAACCCGACCTGGCCGGAACCGACGTCCGTGAATTTCTGTTCCGGCACTGGCGCCATGTCTATCGCATCTTGTATCGGATCGATGGAGACGTTGTGAGAATCCACAGGGTGCGCCATGCCTCACAAGATCGGCTGACTGCAGAGGATTTGTGACGGTGTGAGACACGACGAGGATTTCGTGAAGAAGTAGCCGCGGATGCGGCGACCGATACCAGCCTGGAGTGCGACACGATCGAATCCGCGGAGCGGCGACCGAACATGCGGATGGCGGTTCTCCTGGGGTTCCGCTCGCAAAGCCTCGCTTCACCCCAGGCTACCATCGGTCGTCGCTCCGCGACTGAAGCGATGGGAATAGTACCCGCCACCCAATGCCGATACCTCGGCGTGGTCACTCCTTCATTCCCGCGATCCACTTCTCGATCAGCGCGACGGCTTTCTCATCCACCACATTCGAGGCGATGTGCGGCATGCGGCCGAGGCCGAGGCGCTTCATGCGGTGGTGGATCATCGACCGGGACGGATCGCCGGGCACGAGCAACTTCGGTTCCTTCAAGTCGAAACTCCCCTGGCCCGGCTTCACGCCGATCGTGTCGGTCTTCTGGATCGGCAGCGTGTACAGCAACTGGAACTCCGCGTTGCCGCCGCCCCACTTGCGATGGCAGTGGCTGCAGTTCGCTTGAAGGTACGAACGCGCCCGCTTGTCGAGGTCGGCCTTCTCATCGCGCGGATCGACCAATTTGTCGAGTTGATCCACGGGCTTGGGCAACTTCTTGTCGAAGATGCCGAGATGTTCGAGCGTGCTGAGTTGGTTCGCGATCGTGCCGCCGTAATCGTGGTCCTTGTTCATCTGGGCGGTGTTGACGCCGAGCGCGTACTTGGCCGTCACGGTGTGGCACATGGTGCATTCGGCGCGGCTCGGGAAGTGCCACTGCTGCGTCTTGACCACGCCCTCGGCCTTGATGGTGTAGATGCGATCGACGCCCTTGATGTCCGCGAGATCGGCGTCGGTTTGGTCGGCGTTCCAGATGTAGGTGTAGCCGCTCCAAACTTGATCGCCGTACTCCTCGGTGCCGCCGACGCGCTCGGCCACGAGCAGCCGCGTTTCCAGGCGTCGCTTCTTGCCGGGCTCCGTTTCCAATGAGAAGGTCTTCACGAGAACGGTGCCGTCCGGGAAGCGCCAACCAGGGACCGAACCCGGCGCGGGCTGCGGGTAGATCACCGTCTCGTACTCGATCTTCGAGTCGCCGGGCAGCCCGATGAAGCGCTCCTTGAACGCTCCATCCGACCAGAGTTCGGCATTCACGGAATAGGGAATGAGCCCCTTCGCCGGCGTGTGGTCCTTGGTGCTCGCGAACACGCCGGTCTCGCTGAGCTTACGCGGGAACTCCGGGGCGTTCTTGTCCGGCGGCGGAGCCTTCACGAGTTGGTAGATTCCGCCGTCGATGAAGTCCATGCACACGAGTTCGCCGTCGGCGTCCTGGCCCCAGGCGATGATGCGGAGCGTCGTGTCCGTGAGTTGGCGGTGCTGGGTCGCGAGCTTCGTGGTCGGGTCGTACTTGAAGGCCCAGATGCGGCCGGTGTCGTAGTCGCCGTAGAGGTAGTGGCCGGCGAGTTCGGGCAGTCGCTTCCCGTGGTAGACGTTGCCGCCGGTGAGGGAGCGGAACTCGGCGTGGTTGTGCTCCACGACCGGCGGAAGGATCGCGGTGGGCCCGCGTTTGCGTTCGGGCCGGAACGGATGCGTGCCTTCGACGAGGCTCCAGCCGTAGTTGCCGCCCTTCTCGATCTTGAGCACCATGTCCCAGAGATCTTGGCCGACTTCTCCGGCCCAAAGGTCGCCGTTCGCGGTGTCGAAGTGGATGCGCCAGCACTGGCGGATGCCGTAGGCCCAGATCTCACCGCGAGCACCGGGCGTTTTCACGAATGGGTTGTCTCCGGGGATCGAGTAGCTTTTCTTGCGGTCGGTCTCGGTCACGTCGATGCGAAGGATCTTGCCCGAGATCACGCCGAGGTTCTGAGCGTATTCGAGGCTGTCGGCGATGCCGCTGCTGTCGCCGGTGGAGAGGTACAACATGCCGTCCGGGCCGAAGCGAAGGCAGCCGCCGTTGTGCCCGCCGCTCGGCCAGGTGATAATCTGCTGCCCCGTTTTGAAGTCGGCCTTCATCGTCGTGAGATCGACGGTGTAGCGCATCACGCGGCTACCGTCCGGCGTTTCCTTCGAAGCGTCCGGCACCTCGGACAAATAGATGTAACCATTCTCGGCGAACTTCGGATGGAACGCGAACCCGTACACCGTGTCCTGAGCATCGTAAACGAGCTTCTTCTCGGCCTTCGCGGGGTCGGCGTCGAAGACGAAGATCTTCCCCTTCCGTTCGGCGATGCCCCAGGCCTTGCGGCCCGGCACCGCCGCGATTTCCAGCGCTTCGTCGAACTTGAGCTTCGGATAGACCCGCTCGACGCGGTACGGATCGGGCGGCTCCGGCGAGCCTTTCACTTTTGAAGTGGTCCAGAGTTCGCGTTTCTCGATGCCGGTAGCCTTGCGAACCGGAGGGTTCTCCGCCGCGGCTTGCGGCCTCGAAAAGGGATACACGGCGACGGCGATTCCGGGGATCAGCAGCAAGACGAGGCTACGCACGGTGGACTCCGCGAATGGGGAGGGTGAGCCTCCGCAGAGTATACCCGCGTCTCAGGGGAATGCGAGAACGACTTCGGCCGAGGTTCGCGGTTCGACCTTCAACTTGCGAATCGCTTCGTGCGGGGTGCCGTAGGTCTGGCGGAAGATCAGGCCCGTCTCGGGGTCGCGCTCCTGCTTCTTCACGTCCCAACCGGGGAGCCACGCCACGACTTCCACGCTCCCGGCCGGCACATCTTGGAACGTGAATCGCCCCTCGCGATCGGCAATCGCGTAGTACGGGTGATCGACCACGAACAGATCGGCGCTCGCCCAATAATACCCGGCAGCACTCGAAAGCTCGACGCGACCCGGCTTGTCGAACTTCCGCGTCAACGGCTGATTCGGCTCCGGGAACGCGAGGCTGAAGAACGCGGAACCGCGCGCGCGCAGCACGTGGTACGCGGGCTCCGTGGACAGCATCGTGACTTCGTCGCCGCGACGAACGAAGCCGGAACGTGCGGCCTTCGCGTCGCCCTGATGAATCTGGATGCCGCGATCCTGGAGGTGTACGCGAACCGGCTTGAGGTCCCAGGGCTTCGCGTTCGCGGCATCCACGCCGCGCAGAAACACGACCGCCCCGACCACGCCGCGCGACGGTTCGTCGATCGCCGGGCAGTTCGGGTTCGGGATCATTTGGATCGCGAAATTGCCCTCGGTGCCGGGCGAGCCGAAGAGGAATGGCGGTGCGACGGGCTTCTCACCAGGCCACGTCACGCGACCGGAGATCGTTCCACAGCGGGCTGGGTCGAAGGCCGTGGCGAGCGGGGCCGCCTCCGCCGGCACTTCGGGCGGAAGAACGACGGCGAAATCCGATTCGGATTCGCACGAAGCCGCGGCCGCGAGCAAGACAATCGGCAGCAGCATTGTGAGGTATCGCACGAGAATCCCCTTCGAAGTCGGGGTGTGGTGTAACCCATCGGGGAAGTGCTGAGCAAGAGGAGCTTCACACGCCGGGGGTCGAAGGCCCCGTCCAGGGTTGGCCAACGGAGGCTCCGGAACGGCGCGGCGGGCGGAAGTAACCGCTACAGTCGATTCTCTGGGCTGCGGAAAAGCGGCACCACAGCGGTTGACGCGGGTTGCAGGAAGGTTACGCTGGGTGAGTCGCTTCCCTCCACGTCCAGTTCCTGGAGAACGCCATGCTTACCCCAATTCGTCGCCGCGCCGTGCTTCGTGCCGAGATGCTGGAGGACCGACTGGCCCCGGCCGTCATCACGGTGACCGGCACAGGAGACACGATTGCCGTCGATGCAACGGTGACGCTGCGCGAGGCCATCACGTCGATCAACCAGGGCAGCAACCGCAACTCCGACGTGGTGGCGGTGGGGGCCTACGGCACCAACGACACGATCAACTTCAACATCGCCGGCGCTGGCGTGCACACGATCGCCCTCACGTCGAATTTTCAGACGATCATCAGGCCGCTCACCATCAACGGCTACACGCAAGGCGTGGCCTCAGTCAACACGCTGGCCAACGCGGACAACGCCGTCCTGCTCATCGAGTTGAACGGCACCGGCGCTGGCGCGGGAGTCAATGGCTTGACCCTCGGCGCGGGCAGCGGCGGCAGCACGATCAGGGGCCTGGTGGTCAACCGCTTCGCCGGCAACGGCATCGTGGCCCAGTCGAACGGCAACACGATCGTCGGCAACTTCGTCGGCGTCAACCCCGCCGGCACGCTGCGGATGCCCAACGGCACCTTCCCCAACAGCGGCGATGGCATTCGCGTCGAGAACGCCTCGAACAACTCGATCGGCACCACGGCGCTGGCCGACCGCAACGTCGTCTCGGGCAACGCCATCGGCGGCATTCATCTCCTCGGCACCCTGGTTGCACCGGCGACCGGGAACCTCATTCAGGGCAACTTCGTTGGCGTCGCCGCCGACGGCAAGAGCAGCGTCGGTAACCGAACGGAACCTGCGCCGGCCCCAGGTACGGCCGAGGGCAACAACCTCTTCGGCATCGAGATCTCCGGCGGCAACAACAACACCGTGGGCGGCACCACGGCCGGGGCGCGCAACGTCGTCGGCCTCAACGGCGCCGGCATCGAGGTCGACAACGGCGGCCAGAGCAATGTGATCCAGGGGAACTTCTCCGGCGTCGGAGCCGACGGCGTCACTCCGGCGGGCAACCTCTTGCACGGCATCGTCCTCCGCTCCTCCAACGGCTTCGGCGCTCCTCTGGGGCCGCCGCAGGCCAACGAGCCGGGCGTGTCGAACAATCAAATCGGCGGCACGGTGGCCGGGGCTGGCAACCTCGTCGCGTTCAACGGCACCGGAGGCATCGCCATCTTCGGCAACCCCGTGTCTGTCTCCAACCAGCCTAACGTCGGCAACGCCATCCGGGGCAACTCCGTCTTCCTCAACGGTCGCAGTTTCTTGACGGCGTCGTCGAAACCGCTGCCGTTGCTGGGCATCGACCTGACCAACGGCTTCACGTTCCCCAGGGACGACGGCATCACCGCCAACGACTCCAAGGGACACGGCACTCCCAACGCCCCCAACAACTTCCAGAACTTCCCGGTACTGACCTCCGTGGTGCCCGGCGTCAGCACGACCGCCATCACCGGCACGCTCGCGGCTGCGCCCAGTACGACGTACCGCATCGAATTCTTCGACAATAACCCGGACCCACTCGGCTTGCCCGCCGAAGGGCAGCGGTTCCTCGGCTTTGTCAACGCGACCACCAACACCAGCGGCAACGCCACCTTTTCCTCCTCGTTCAACGTGGTGGTCGCCAATGCCCAACTCGTGACCGCGACCGCCACCGACCCGCTCGGCAACACCTCGGAGTTCTCGGCGGGGCCCTTCGGCCCACTGGCCGCGTCTGGCCGGCGCGACGGCTCGGCCGTCCTGTTGGCCCCGGGCGCAGGCGGCCAGTTCGCCACGACCCCGGCCGCGACCCTCAGCCCATTCGGAGCCATCCCGGCCAACGTTCGCACCGCGGTCGCCGATGTCAACAACGACGGCACGCCGGACACGATTCTCGTCACGGGGCCGGGCGTGCCGATCCGCTTCGCCGTCGTCAGTGGCGTCGACAACAGCACGCTGCTCATTCCGGTCACGGCGCCGTTTGCGGGCAGCGAAGACTTCACCGGCGGTGGGTTCGTCTCGGCCGCCGATCTGGATGGCGATGGTCGCGCCGAGATCGTCGTCACGCCGGATCAGGGCGGCGGGCCGCGCGTCACCATCTTCTCTTTGGTGGGGAGCACGCCGACGGTTCGCGCGAACTTCCTGGGCGTGGACGATCCGAACTTCCGCGGCGGGGCTCGCTCGGCGCTGGGCGACATCAACCGGGACGGCAAGCCGGACCTGCTCGTGGCGGCAGGCTTTGGCGGTGGGCCGCGCGTCGCGCTGTTCGACGGCACCACGCTCCTCAGTTCCCGCACCAAGTTGAAAAACGACTTCTTCGCCTTCCCGGAGGATGCCGAGACGCTCCGCAATGGGATCTTTGCCGCACTCGGCGACATCACCGGGGACGGATTTGCGGACCTGATCTTCGGCGGCGGGCCGGGTGGCGCGCCGCGCGTCTTCATTCTGTCCGGGGCGTCCCTCACGTCGAACAGTCCGAATCTGTTCTCGCAGCCGGTGGCGAACTTCTTCGTGGCGGGGAACTCGAACGACCGCGGCGGCGTGAGGGTGGCCGTCAAGAACGCGGACGGCGATGCGCGAGCCGACCTCGCCGTCGGCAGCGGGGAGGGTTCGCCGGCGAACGTCCGCGTCTACCGCGGGGTGAACTTCATTTCAAACGGCGAGCCGAGCACGTTCCAGGACCTCTCCGTCTTCGGCGGTGCGGCCCTGACCGATGGCGTGTTCGTGGGGTAGGAGGCGTCGCGGTTCGACTACGACGTCGTCTTCTACGGCCCCGGCGGCGAACTCGTTCCGACCAAACCGTAACTAGATTCCGCATCGTTTTCTGGATCGCGCGACGTGGCGGCGAACGAGTGGCCTCGCTACGTCGGCCCCTTGAATGGAACCTGGCAGACGCCGTGTTCGCACGGCACCAGTTTGAAGCGATTGCGGGCGACCCAGCGATAGGCTCTGTTGCCGAGCCAGAGGGTGCCGGGCAGGTAGAAGAACGGAGCGAGCATCCACAGCGGCGGAATCCGCCACGCCAGCCAGCGAATCGCACGGTAGCCGGCATAGCTGTGTAGGTGGTCCGGCGTGACGACGTGCATTTCTTCGAGCAACTGTCGCGGCACGAGGGGTTCGGAACAGACCGGTAGGTTCGGCACATCGCGGAAATCCCGACACTGGATGCGCTTCAACCAGTCGAGGCGTTGGAGGATGCCGACGCCCTTGCGGCAAAAGGCACACTGACCGTCGAAGAGGAGGATTGCCTGCATGGGAATCTCATTTAGCGGTCGGTTTACCGGCCGTCAGAATCGGACGGCCAGTAAACCGACCGCTATATGATGACCGCAAACCGCTAGAATGAAACAACCATGAGCGCGACCCCTCCCGTTCCAAAACCAGTGACCGTGCCGGAGTTTCGCGCCGCGAAAGCCCGGGGCGAGAAACTCGTCGTCGTCACGGCTTACGACTACACCTCGGCCCGCCTCGCCGACGAATCCGGCGTCGATTGCATCCTCGTCGGCGATTCACTCGGCATGGTGATTCAAGGGCATCAGACATCGTTGCCCGTCACGCTGGGGCAGATGGCGTATCACACGGAATGCGTCGTGAGGGGCACTCGGCGAGCGCTGGTCGTCGCCGATCTGCCGTTCTTGTCTTATCAAGTCAGCCCGCGGCAAGCGGTGCGAAGTGCGGGCAAGCTCATCAAAAAGGCCGGTGCCCACGCGGTGAAGCTCGAAGGCGGCGAACGCATGGCCGATGCCATCCTGGCCATTGTCAACGCCGGGATTCCCGTGATGGGTCACGTCGGGCTCACGCCGCAATCGGTACATCTGCTCGGCGGCTTCAAGGTGCAGCGCGATCTGGAACAACTGCTTGCCGATGCGAAGGCCGTTGAGGAAGCCGGTGCGTTCTCAGTGGTGGTGGAAAGCGTGCCGGCGGAGGTCGGGGCGAAGATTACGCAAGCCCTGACGATTCCCACCATCGGCATCGGTGCCGGTGCGGGCTGCGATGGCCAGGTGCTGGTCTTCCACGACCTGCTCGGTCTCTACCCAGACTTCAAACCGAAGTTCGTGAAGCGCTACGCGGAGGTCGGTTCCCAGATTCACACGGCACTTCAGACTTACGGTCAGGAAGTCCGCGAAGGGAAGTTCCCTGGAGCCGAGCAAAGCTTTCGGTGAGGTGCTCGACCATGTTGATGCTTCAGTCACCCATCCTCTTTATCGATCAACTGACATTCGGACCTGACGGCCGCCTTTACGCCGCAGGCGCCACGCGATTGACGAACCAAACCCGGGACAGCCGTGGGATCGGGGTCTGGTCGATTCCCGGGTCGGCCGATCCCATTCTTCACCTTTTGGCGGACCAGTTTGTGACGGGGTTCTGCGTCAATCCGGCCGGGCGGTGGCTTTACCTGGCTGCGAAGGAGAAACGCGACGACGAACGAAAGCACTACCGTGCGCTCGATCTTTCCAAGAATGCGATCCACTCGCTCGGAATTGAAGCGGATTACGATTTCCGGCTGGCCGTTCTGCCGGACGGAGGTTCCTTCATTGCCTCGGGACGCGCGTCGCGTCGGGGCCCCGATGTGATCGCCCGATGGAAGCAGCCTCCCGGCTTACCGCCTGCTCGGGAGTGGTTGAAGACACTGAGTGAAGAATCCGAAGTCGAGCCTAAGAGCTTTCTTGCCATCGACAGCAGAGGAACCCGAATCGTCACGCTCAATCTACAGGGAGAAGAACACGCCTATGAACTCGGTGCGTACGATCCACGAGACTGGTCACTCGTGAGCCGCACTCCGGTCAGCGACAAGATCGCATATTGGGATCAGTTACTCTTCCACCCCAACGATACCTGGCTCGTTCTTCGATCGCGCAACGCATTCTTTGTCTGGGACGCGAACGACTTATCGCTTGAACCCAAACGAATCGCTTCGGGCAGAAGAGAACTCACCTGCATCGCCTTCCACCCCTCGGGCCGTTTTCTCGCTGCCACGAGTAACGACGAGACCGTGAAGCTCTACGACACCGATACCTGGCAGATCGCCAAGACCTACGCCTGGAACATCGGTCGATTGCGGAGCGTCGCCTTCTCACCGGATGGAATGCTCGCAGCCGTCGGAAGCGATACCGGTAGAATCGTCGTGTGGGACGTGGACGATTGTTGATCGCCCCGCCCCTGTGCTGCCTCTGCCACTTCTTTCAGCACTCACTTAACAGGTACCCCAACCATGATCCATGTCATCGCCACGATTCAACTCAATACCGGCACCCGCGAGCCCTATTTGAAGGAGTTTCTGCGGCTGACGCCACTCGTTCGCGCCGAAGCGGGCTGCATCGAGTACGGGGCCACGATCGACGAACCGACCACCGTTGCCGTGCAGGAGTTGGCGGGTCCGGATGCCGTGGTCGTCGTCGAGAAGTGGTCCAGTGTAGATGCGCTGCACGCGCACTCCGCGGCCCCGCACATGGCCGAGTATCGGGTTCGCGTGAAGGACTATGTGAAGGGCGTGAAGCTCCTCATCCTGAGCCCCGTGGATTAACGATTTGCCCTTCCGCGTGGAACCATCCTTCACAGTTGCCCAGATTACCGCGCTGTCGCGTTCGATTCGTCCCGGAGTGTTCAGGGAATCGGAGAATCTCGCCGAATAGCAATTTGTCGCGGAACCCTTCCCGCTCTCTCAAGTGGTTCCCGCGAGATTCGTGACCCGGTCGCCGTGTGGCGACCCGGACCGGATGCCAGGACGGCAACGGTTTCGATTCCCAAGCCCTCAGTCAGGGACGACCATGTTTACATCGCTTCTGCTCACCGTTTCGCTCACCGGTGGCCAGCCGCCGGCGAATTATGATCCGCCGGGGTCGCTGCCCGGTGTAACGGCAGTCGGCCAACCGGGGGCCACGCTGCCCGGCCCCGGCACCCTGCCCGCGATTCAGGAGCCTGCGCCCAAGAAAGAGGCAGAGCCCAAGAAGGACGGCGCCGACGACAAGAAGGAAGAAGAGAAGAAGGACGAGACTCCTCCGCCTACCAAATACCTCATCGAGAAGTCTCTCGCTGAGACGCGGCTCGGGAACATCCTGGATAGCAACGGCATCAAGATCTACGGCTGGACCGAGTTGTCGTACTCGGTTGGCACGGCAAGCGGATCGAACGCACCGGTATTCATGAACGACCGGGCCAACGAATTCCTGCTCAACCAAAACTATTTGATCGTCGAGAAGGCCATCGACGCCAGTAAGAAAGAGTTCCAACTGGGCTGGGTGACGAATTGGATTCTGCCTGGGTCCGATGCTCGTACCACCGTCGTCCGCGGGCTGTGGGACGACCAACTCCGCAAGAACAACGGCGGCCCAGTCCTGTACCCGATCGACCTGTATCAAGGTTACTTCCAAGCTTTCCTACCGACCCTCGGGGCGGAGGGAACCACGGTCAAGCTCGGCCGCTTCGCCACCCACTGTAGCTACGAAGTGGTTCAAGCCGTCGATACCCCGTTCCTGTCTCGCTCCTACGGGTTCCAGTACAACCCGTTCACCCACACCGGCATCTGGGCGACCACACCTCTCAACGACACCTGGACGGTGTCTTACGGTCTCGCGACCGGTAGCGACACGTTCATCGACCAGCCGACGAACCGAGCCACCTTCCTCGGCCAGATCAAGTGGGCGCCGAAAGAGGGAAAGACCACGGTACTCTTGAACACGGTGATCACCAACCCGGAGTTTATTCCGGCCGAAGCGTTCACCTTCTACAACGTGTACAATTTGCAGGTGATCCACAAGTTCACCGACAAATTGACCTACATTCTCGATGCGACTTACTCCAACACCAAGAATGTGCCGAACGTCGGCAACACCAACTGGTATGGGGCGGTTAATTACCTCACCTACGCGCACACCGATAAGGTAAGCAGTCTCCTCCGGGCGGAAGTGTTCGAGGATACGAGCGGCTTCCGGACCGGGTTCAAGGGGCTTTACACTGAAGTGACCTACGGCGTGACTTGGAAGGCGACCGACTCGCTCCTCATTAGGCCGAGCGTTCGCTACGACAACAACGCCAACAGTGCACCGTTCGAAGGGAGCCAA
Source organism: Gemmataceae bacterium (assembly GCA_043733485.1). Taxonomy (GTDB): domain Bacteria; phylum Planctomycetota; class Planctomycetia; order Gemmatales; family Gemmataceae; genus Urbifossiella. The sequence goes on along the minus strand of JAYTGN010000083.1, from coordinate 33,997 downwards.
AACCTGTTCACGGCTACGATGGATGTGATCTATCGGTGGTAAGCTGACTCATTTAGCCCGCCGTTTACGGCGGGTCTGGGACAGCCCGGACCCGCCGTAAACGGCGGGCTATTTCAAGGCCGATACCTGCCAGAACTGGATCGGCGAATTGTTCGCAGGGTACTCGCCGCCAGCGCCCTTCACCTTGCCGTTGCCCGAACTGTTGGCGTTGGTGAGCGCCGCCGCAATGCGAAGACCATCCGGAGGAATCGCGACGCTGTGGACGTTCGGCTTCGCGGCGACGAAGAACGGCGCGGCCTCTCCCGGCTTTAAAAAGAACACTTTCCCTTGGCCCGGCTGGCCACTCGCACTTCCCACGATGTACCCGTCCGGATGCCAGGCCAAATCGGTGACGTAGCCTTCGTTGTCGTTCGCACCCTTCCACTGCCAGAGTCGCTTTCCCGTCGTGCGGTCGAACGCCACGATCAGCGGGATGCACTGCACGAACCCGCCGGTACTCGGCACAGCGCCCGCGACGATCAGCGTCCTACCCGAGGCATCGAAGAGCAAGCAGCGCACGCCGCCGACATCCTGGATGCGGTCGAGTTTGTAGAGTTCCTTGGCTTCGAAGGTGCGAATCACTTTGCAGGAAGGGATGTCGTGCTCGCGAACGATCCCGAAGAGATCTCCAGTGAACAGTGTCTTGCCGTCGGGCGAAAACGCGACGGCGAGGGTATCGATTTTCTGGTCGAACTCGGCGATCCTTTTCCCATCGCTCGCGTTCCAGAGCCGGACGAAGCCATCCTTGCCGCAGGTGGCCAGTCGCGAAACCGCAAGCGGGTCGGAGGCGAGCATGCGAACCCAGCCGTCGTGAGCGGTTCCGTGGCTCCAGAGTTGTTTGCCATTCTCATCCCATGCCGTGAGTCGCCCCCAGCTATCGGAACTGAACAGCGACTCCTTCCCGTGAACGAGGCTCGCGACCCAGCCGTCGTGCCCCTTGAGCGGCTCGAGTTCGGCGGGCTCCTTGCCGGTCACGTTCCAACGCCGGACGAGACCATCGGTGCAGGCCGCAACCAGGGTCTTGCCATCGGGGCTGAACCGGATGCGCGTAACCTGGCACGGTGGCACGAGGGGTTTGCCGAGTTCTAGCGGTTGCATGGGCACCATCCGTTTAGCCGCGACGCGCAGTCTGCGGAGCGGAGCGCGACATCGCCGGTGCCGTCGCGCTTCGCTCCAAGGACTCCGCGTCGCGGCTAATCTAGGATAAGACTTCGTTCACAGGCTTCATGTCTTCGTGCGCGATCGGCAGCGGTTGGCTCGCGTTCTTGTAATGCACCTTGTTCGGGTCGATGCCGAGCGCTCGCCACCACGTGTGAAACAAGCCGCCGGCATCGACGGGGTCGCTCGCCACCTCCGTGCCCTTGTCGTTGGTCTTGCCCGCGACGATGCCCGGCTTGATGCCGCGTCCCGCCATGCACACGCTCCACGCCTGCGGCCAGTGGTCGCGGCCGAGGTGCCCGTTGATCCGCGGCGTGCGGCCGAACTCCGCCATCGCGATCACCAATACGTTGTCCAGCATCCCGCGTTCGTGGAGGTCTTCCACGATGGCCGCGAAGGGGCGGTCGAATTTCGGATGCAGGTTGCTCGCACCGTTGAAGTGGTCGCCGTGCGTGTCCCATCCGTAGCTCGTGACCTTCACGAACGTGACGCCTTGTTCGAGAAGTCGCCGTGCGAGCAGGAGGTGCCGGCCGAGGTCGTGCGTGCCGTAGCGTTCCAGATCCTTCGCGGGAAGTTTGGAGGTGTCGAAGAGTTCGACCCGCTTCTGAAGTTGCGCCGCCATCTCGAAGGCGTAGCTGTTCGCCTCGGTGTATTCTTTGCGGCGATTCTCCACGTACCGCGAGTCCGCGAGCTTGCGAAGCTCGTTGCGCTCGTCGTCTTCTTCCAGCGTGAGCGACTTGGGTCGAAGCAGGTTCTCGGGCGGCTTGCCATCGCCGAGCGCGAGTGCCCCGTAACGCGGACCGAGGAACCCGGCGTCCTTAAAGATGAACCCGCCGTTCATCGGCTTCACCCAGATGTACGGCGGCAGGCCGCTGGCGTTATCGCCGACGAGTTTGGCGACGGCGGAGCCGAAGTAAGGATAAACGACGCCGCGGTTCTTGGGGTCGCCGCGCTGGATGCGATCGACGCCCGCCGAATGGGAATCGTCCTGCGTGCAGACGCTTCGAACGATCGCGAGGCGGTTCATGATCTTCGCGGAGTGCGGCATCAGTTCGGAAATGCGGACGCCGGGCACGGCAGTTTGAATGCTTCGAAAGGGACCACCGAACGGTGTGTTCGGCTTCGGATCCCAGCTTTCGAGTTGGCTCATGCCACCATCGAGCCACACGAACAGAACCTGCTTGCGCTGCTTCTTGAGTTCCTCGGCAACGGCCGGTGTCGCGAGTCCGGCGAGGCCCATCGCTCCGACCGAGCCCAACCATTGACGGCGCGAAGAACGATGATCGGTCGGCGTGCAGGGCATCTGGCGATCCTCGGATTCCTACGTCAGTTCAGCGCCATCAACCGCCGGCCCGTTTGCCAGCGCTTTCCCTGCGGTTGCTCGCGGACCACTTCATGGTACAGCGTGTCGCGTTCGATCGGTTCGCGGCCCGCTTCCTGAATCAGTCGCCGCAAATCGGCGACGCTCATCTCTTGGGGCGAGTCGCTGCCCGCGGCATGGTAGATCGTCTCGTGAACCACGGTTCCGTCGATGTCGTCGGCTCCGTAACTCTGCGCCACCTGTGCGATCTTCACGCCGAGCATCTGCCAGTATGCCTTGATGTGGGGGAAGTTGTCCAGCATCAGCCGGGAAATTGCCATCATTTTGAGATCGGTGATGCCGGAAGGCTTGGTGATTCCTTGCCCGAGTGCGTTGTTTTCCGGGTGGAAGGCGAGTGGAATGAAGGTCTGGAAGCCGCCGGTGATGTCTTGAAGTTCGCGGAGTCGGATCATGTGGTCGAGGCGATGTTCCGCCTTCTCGATGTGACCGTAAAGCATCGTCGCGTTGGAACGGCCGCCCATCTCGTGCCACTCGCGATGCACGCGCAGCCACTGATCCGCGTCCGCCTTGTAGTCGCAAATTTTGCTGCGGATGTCCGGATGAAAGATCTCCGCGCCACCGCCGGGGAGCGACCCGAGCCCGGCTTCTTTCATCTCCGCGAGCAGTTCCTTCGTCGAGCGTTTCGTGAGCCGTTCAAACCAGTCCCACTCCACCGCGGTCCAGGCTTTCAGGTGCAGGTCGGGGAACTCGCGGTGAATGTTACGGATGATGCCGAGGTACCACTCGTATGGAAGTTCGTGGTGCAGCCCACCGACGATGTGCAGTTCGGTGCAGCCCTTTTCGGTGGCCTCTCGGGCGCGGGCGAGGATCTGTTCGTCGGACATGACGTAGGCTTCGGGCGATTTCAGATCGGCCCGAAACGAACAGAAGGTGCAGCGGTAGACGCAGACGTTCGTGGGGTTGAGGTGCGTGTTGACGTTGTAATAAGTGCGGTCGCCGTTCTTGCGTTCGCGCACGAGGTTGGCGAGTTCGCCGAGGGTGAACAGGTCCGCGTGTTGGTCGAGGTGCAGGCCATCTTCGAACGTGAGTCGGCTCTCGGCATGCACCTTATCGCGAATCTCAGCGAGGCGTCGATCGGCAATCATTGCGGTTCCCTAGGAGCGAATTTGAAACCCGGTTTTCTGCTTTGGAAACCGGGTTTCTGTAGCAAAAACCCGGTTTCCAAAGCAGAAACCGGGTTTAATTCTTCCTCAAGCCTGCGGTCCGTTTTACGACCGCATCGGGTTAACCGCAATCCGTGGGGAAGGAGCAACCCCCCCTGGGTGCGCGGGCGTCCCGCCCGCATTTTTCGACGCGAGAGTTGATTGGGCGGACGATTCAGTTACTTGAAAAGGTGAGTCGAGCGGGCGGGACGCCCGCGCACCCAGGGTGGAAACTACTTGCCGCTCGCGGGTCGCGTGTGCCAGCGATCCGCATCCGTGACCGGCGGCTTCACCGAACCGAACTCCGGGTAGTTCGGCATCGCTTTGAACGGCAGCGGCCCCACGACTCCACCCGTCGCAGTTGTGAGCGCAACCGACTTGCAATATCCCGCGGAACGCAACACGAACGAACGCTGCCAGCCTGCGGGAAGTTCCGGCAACTTCGTCGCATCGAACCGGACCGTGATCTCGTCGCCCGGCCCGCAGATGACGAAGCGGTCGTCGAAGGCGCGAAGCAGTTCCGTCACGTCGCCGAGGCGGGTCAGATTGCCCTTCCACTTGGTCACGGTCACGGATTCGGTCTTGGCGTCGTCGTAGGAAACGGGCGGCCGGCCATCCGGGAACACTTCCTGCATGAAGCCGCGATAGGCGATGTCGGCACTCGCGACTTCGAGCGGTGTCACCTTCGAAGTCGCGGCCATGTCCTCGGCTTGAGCGAGGTAGATCTGGTCCCAGTAAACCTGCATGTTGGTGCGGATGCGGAGTACGCACTTGCCCGGCCTGAAGTTGGGAATCGGACACGTCATGACGCGCGGCAAGCCGGCGGGGAATCCGAGTTCGCCGAGCGGTTCCCAGGTTTTGCCGTCTGAAGCGAGGCGTTCGAGGACCGGAACGTCGAGTTTCACGCCGGCCCGCGCCGCGGCATACAACGACTCGGGGTAAGCGTATTCCGTCCAACCGGCGAGCACGAGGTGCCACTTGCCGCCCGGCTTCACGGGGAGGATTTCGCCGAAATCGAGCGTGAGCGAGTGATCCTCCGCGAAGCCGAGCCACGAACGCAGGGCGAACCCCTCGACCATCTTTCGGTCGCGCTCCAGCAGAAGCTTCGTCACGTCGGTGCCGCGATGATCGGTGGCGAGTTTGGGAAAGTAACGCTTCTTAAAAGCGAGCAATTCCTGCGTCGGTTGCGGGTTCATCGTGGCGAAGCGCTCATCGGGAAACACTTCGACGCCAGCCGGGTGATCGACGACATCGAGTCGCAAGCGATCGAGGTACAGCACCTCGTCCATCGGCTCGGCGACCTTCAACACGTACTTCCCGTTCTTGGGCTTCATTTGCCAGTGTTCGATCTTGACGGACTCTTCCGGGCGCGGCGGTCGCACCGAGCCGTCGGCTTCGAGTTCGCCGAGCGCCCCGCCGCCGAGGATGTCGGTGACGAAAGTGAACTTCTCGCCGTCCCAGGTCATGAGCGTCGGGCACGAGTCCGGCTTGCGTTCGAGTTCGCCGACGCGGAAGACGCTGCACCCGTTGATGCCGAGTTCGGTCTGGTAAACCATGTCGGGCCAGCGGATGCGCACCGATTCGGCTTGGCCGGATTTGCCGATGCCGAGCGAAGTGGGCAGCATCGACTGTCCCATCCCCGCGGAGACGGTCGTGCGTTCGGCCTCGGTGCGCGTGCTCCCTGCGAACGCCGCGAGCCAGCAACCGATGCCGTCGGCGTTCGTGCGTTCGGGTCCGGGCAAACCCTGGGCTCGCGGCTTCCGCCGCCCCGTCGGCTCGACGATCACCGCGCTGTTCCCGTTGTCCAGCCCGCGTCGGAAATCGAGGCCAGATTCGGTTTGGATCAGCAAATCCGGCGTGCAGTTGTCGTCCAGGTTGGCGACCGCGAGGCCGGTCGCGGAGGGCATGGCATCGAACGTGTCGGCTTTCCGCTCCATCCGGCCATCGCCCTGATTCTGCAGCAGAATCGTCCGGCCGTTGTTGGCCAGCCCCATGATGTCCGTCCAGCTATCGCGGTCCAGATCGACGGCGACGGCCTGCTTCAGCGTGGGGCAATTCGTGGTTGCCGGTTCGAAGTCGCGTTCATTTTTCGAGAGCAAGAGAAGTGGCGGACCATCGGTGGCGATGAGGAAGAGATCGGAACGTTCGTCGTGGTTGACGTCCAGAACGAGCCCGCCGTTCCAGCGCCGCGGCTTGTTCTTCGTCCATTCCGGCGTCGCACGTTTGAAGCGCAAGAGCCGGTCGTTCTCGATCACGATCGGGTCGAGGCCATCCGCGAGAACCACCAGATCGAGGTCGAAATCGTGGTCGATGTCGGTGATGACGAGGCTCGTGGGAGAGCAAGGGGGGAGCAGTTTGCCGATGCGGTCGTCGCGGCGGAACTTGGTGGTCAGGCTGGCGAGGAAGCCGTTTTGTGCGGCTGGGTAGACGCCGATGTTCTCGAAGAATTCGACGCTGCCCGTGGGCTTCGCGGGCACGAGGGCGAACGTGCCCGATGCTTCGATGCTGTCGGCGTAGCGGCACAGGATGAGATCGAGGTCGCCGTCCTGATCGAGGTCGGCCCAGCCGCAGCCGAGGCAGACGCCCTTCACCTGATCGAGGCCGACCATCAGGGTTTCGTCCTCGAACCTCCCGTCGCCCCTGTTGTGAAAGAGGTGCTGTTCGCCGGCCCCGGTGATGACGAGATCGAGTTGGCCGTCGTTGTCGTAGTCGGCGGCGGCAGCACCGAGGCTCGGCCGCGGAGTGGCTAGCCCCGCCGCGGTCGTCACGTCCGTGTAGGTGTTGTTCCCGTCGTTCTTCAAAAGCAAGTCGCGAACCTTGCCATTCTCAAAGACGGCCGAGGTCATAAAGACATCGGGCTTCCCATCGCGGTTGTAATCGAAAAGCACGATCGTGGCACCGAAGCGGTCGCGGGCCGCCTTGCGAATTGGATCCAGGTCCGCGACCGTGGCCCAACGCGCTCCCGGCGCGAGCGCGACCTTGAAGTCGTTCGGCGACTCGAACATCGGTAAGGGGCCGATCGCGGGCTTCCCCGTTGCCTTCGGGTCGCGGCCAATCGTGTCTGCGTACTTGCCCATCTCCGTGTAGATGATCCGCGACTGAAGCTCCCAATCGGCGGCCTTCAGACTTTCGAAATCGGCGAGCAGTTCGAGCGCCTGCTTCTGGTCGACGCCACGCATGCTCATGAACAAACCGTAACGCGCGGCGTTGAGGTACGGGTTGCGCTTCAGCGATTCTTCGAAGCACTTGCGAGCCTCGGGTGAATCGGAACCGTTCGGATGCGTGGAACCCATGCGCAACCAGGCGTGAGCATCTTCGGGGTCGAGGCGGTTCACGATGGCGAAGTGTTCGTGCGCCTCCGCCAGTTTCGTGCGGTCGTAGAGCACGATGCCGAGGCAGAAGTGGCCGTGGCGGTTGTCCGGGTCGCGTTCGATCGCCTCGCGGAGAATCGCTTCGGCCTTCTTCTTGGATTCGACGGTGTTCTCGTTCATGAGCGCGATGGCGAGGTTGATCCGTGCCGGCAGCCACTCCGGCGCGAGCCGCGAGGCCTCGTCGAACTCCTTCTCGGCCTTCAAGTATTCGTACTGCTCCATGAGCCCGACGCCGCGGAGGTTCGCGGCCATCGCCCCAGCCATATCTTCCACCGGCTTCACATTCGGTTTGGGCCAGAAGTAGTAAGCCGCGATGCCGCCACCGACGAGCAGAAGTATCAGGAAGGCGGGAAGCAACCGGCTTCGGCGCTCGCGAAGTGGGGAAGGTGCGGACATGACGAATCCTTCGAAACGAGAACGACCCGCCCGATCGGGCGGGTTCAGGATAGAAGTGTTATACGCTTGCGAGGGAGCGAATGTTCGCTGCGGCTACTCGGTCGGATAGCCCTTTTGCTTCCAGCCGCTCCATCCGCCATCCATGCTCACAACGTTCGTGTAACCCATCTTGAGGAGGGCCTCGCCAGCGAGAACGGAGCGAAACCCGCCGCCGCAGTAGAGTACGAGCGGCGTCGCCGGATCCGGCACCTTCGCCTCGATGTCGCGCTCGATGACGCCCTTGCCGATGTGGACCGCGCCGGGCAAGTGTCCTCCGGCATACTCGCTCTCTTCGCGGACATCGACGAGCGTGAACGCTTCCTTCGCATCGAGGCGCGACTTCACGTCGTCCACGGTGCATTCTCGGACGCGAACCTTGGCGTCTTGCACGATCTTGAGGAAGCCGGGTGCGTGAGATTTGGCCATGGAGATTCCCTTGTGAAAGCTCGGGCGATTCGTCAGAATACTAACTCGAGTCCAAGAGGAGACGATCATGGCAAGTAATGCTTCCGACGATTCTTGGCCAGGAGTTCCTTCCATCCACTAGGCCATATCGACTTTGCAATCGACATGAAGCTTCACGATCGCCTTCATGGGCGATGCTCCATCGCGAAGCCGCAAGCGGCCAGTCTACTACTTCATGTACCGGTTGATGACGTTCTCGATCATCTCCTGGCGGCCGGAGACGTTCTTCGCCGCGTCGCCCTTCTTCAGCATAAACGCTTCCAGGCTCGTGAAATCGTGCTGGCCTGCTTCGATCTCGGCACCGATGCCGGCGTCCCAGGAACCGTAGCGCGTCTTCACGATGTCCGCGAGCACGCCGTCCTTGCGCATCGCTGCAGCGATGCGGAGACCCTGCGCGAAGCAGTCCATCGCGCCGATGTGGGCATGGAACAGATCGACCGGTTCGAAGCTCTCGCGGCGGACCTTGGCGTCGAAGTTCAAGCCGCCCGTGCCGAGCCCGCCTTGCCCGAGGACGATGAGCATGACCTGGGCCGTGAGATAAAGGTCCGTGGGGAACTGGTCGGTGTCCCAGCCGAGGAGCAAGTCGCCGCGGTTGGCGTCGACGCTGCCGAGCATGCCGTTAGCGCTGGCGTAGGCGAGTTCGTGGCCCATCGTGTGCCGGGCGAGCGTCGCGTGGTTCGTCTCCACGTTGAACTTAAATTCCTTGTCGAGCCCGTAGCTGCGCAAGAACGCGAGCGAGTTCGCACAATCGAAGTCGTACTGATGGCTGGTCGGCTCGTGCGGCTTCGGCTCGATGAGGAACGTACCTTTGAACCCGATCTTCTTCTTGTAGTCCACGGCCATGTGGAAGAACTTCGCGAGGTGGTCGAGTTCGCGTTTGAGGTCGGTGTTCCAGAGGGTCATATAGCCTTCGCGGCCGCCCCAGAAGACGTAGTTTTCGCCGCCGAGTTCCTGGGTCGCTTCGAGTGCCCGCTTCACTTGCGCCGCGGAGTAGGCGAACACCTCGGCATTGGGGCTGGTGCTGGCACCGTGAACGAAGCGCGGATTGCTGAAGAGGTTCGCGGTACCCCAGAGCAGCTTGATCCCGGTGCGGGCCTGCGACTCCTTGAGCTTCTTCACCACGGCGTCGAGATTCTTGTTCGTCTCGTTGAGATTCTTGCCTTCGGGCGACACATCGCGATCGTGGAAGCAGTAGTAGGGGACGCCGAGTTTCTCCATGAACTCGAAGGCCGTGTCGATGCGCTTGATGGCCATGTCGAGGGAATCGGTGCCGTCTTCCCAGGGGCGAATCGCGCAGCCGGGGCCGAAGGGATCGCTGCCCGTGCCGCGAAAGGTGTGCCAGTAGCAGACGGCGAAGCGCAGGTGGTCGCGCATCGTCTTGCCTTCGATCTTCTCGTCCGGGTCGTACTGGCGGAAGGCGAGCGGGTTCTTGGAGTCCGGGCCTTCGAAAGCGATCTTGGCAATGTCGGGGAACGCGGGCATTGTGAGCCTCGGGAAGGGAGAAGGGTGCGTGGAGGAAAGGGTAGAAGCCCGGCAGGGGATTGGGTAGCACCCGCGCGCCGGTCTCCGTTTAGGAATCGAAAAAGGGCCTGCGGCAAGCCCAATTGATGGAGACTCCCGAACGGCGCGGCGCGGCGGGCGGAGTAACCGGCACAGTCGAATTCACGGACGGCGGGAAAGCGGCACCAAAGCTGTTGACGCGGGTTGCAGGAAGGTTACGCTTGATGAGTCGCTTCCCTCCACGTCCAGTTCCTGGAGAACGCCGTGCTGACCCCGACCCAACGCCGAGCCGTCCTCCGTGCTGAGCAACTCGAAGACCGGACTACCCCGGCGACGTTCACGGTCAGCACCCTCGCCGACGCCGGGGCCGGCAGTCTGCGGGACGCGATCACCCGGGCGAACGACGAGGCGACCAACCCGGGAGCCGACACCATCGTGTTCGCCGCCGGGGTTCGGGGCGGCGCAGTCAACCTGACGACATTCACGAATCTTGCGGACAGCACCACGGACCCAGCCGTGCCCCAACCGGTCGGGCCGACCGCTCTGATCGTGAGCAGCCAAATCGTGATTGGTGGGACGGGCGAATTGGTGACTCGCTCCGGGGCGACTGCCTTTCGCCTATTCCAGGTTACGGCCGCGGGCAATCTTACCCTGGAGCAGCTGACCCTGAGCAATGGCCTCGCCCAGGGCGGGGCGGGCGGCGGCCTCAGCGGGTTCGGCAGCGGCGGCGGCGGGGCGGCCGGCCTGGGTGGGGCGGTGTACAACCAGGGGACACTCTCGATCTTCGGCTGCGCCCTGATCGGGAACCAAGCCGTCGGCGGGGCCAACATCGACGGGGTTACGGGCGGCGGCGGCGGTGGATTGGGCGGGCCGGCGGCGGCGGGCGGCCACGGCGGGCCGCCAAACGGCGGTGGTATCGGCAATAACGGAGGGTTCGGCGGCGGCGCCGGCGGCGGAGGCGGCGCCGCCGCCGCCTTCTTTGGCGGGTTCGGCGGCGGCGGCGGAGGCGGAGGCTCGAAAGATGGCGGCTTAGGCGGGTTCGGCGGCGGCGGCGGCGGCAGCAACTCATTCGGCGGGGTCGGCGGGGTCGGCATGTTCGGCGGCGGGGTCGGCGGGGGCGGCATGTTCGGCGGCGGCGGCGGTGGGGCAGGGATGGGCGGAGCGGTGTTCAATCAGGGCGGGACTATCACCATCGCCAATTCGACGATCACAGGCAACACCGCCAAGGGGGGGGGCTCCACGGGAGGGCACGCCGCTGGGGCCGGGAGCGGGTTCGGCGGCGGACTGTTCAACCTGAACGGGGCCGTCACCCTGACCAACGACACCATCGTCAGGAACACTGTCGCCGCGGGCACGGCGACTAACGGCGCTCTCGTCGGTCAAGCCGCGGGCGGGGCGATGTACAACCTGTCGCTCTCTGTCCCCGCTTACATCGGGGGGCCATCCGCCACGGCGACCCAGACCGCCACGGTCATCGTCGTGAATAGCATCCTGGCGCTGAGCAGCGGCGGGTCGGACGTGGCGAACAACCAGCAGAGCGGGGCGGCCACAATCAACGCGACCGGGCCGAACATCGTGTCGGTCGCGGTGGTGAACACTTTGGGCACCGTGTCCGGCACCCCGTTCACGGTGGCGAACCCGCTCCTCGGTCCGCTAAAGACCAATGGCGGACCGACCCAGACGATGGCCCTGCTCTCCGGCAGCCCGGCCCTCAACGTCGGGAGCAACGCGGCGGTCACGGCCGCGAACTTCGGCGGCGGCCCGCCATTCACCGACCAGCGCGGCGGAGGGTTCAACCGCATCTGGAACGGGACCGTCGATCTCGGGGCGTTCGAGGTGGAGAATCGGAACGTCCCGGCCACCTTTACGGTGACGAACCTGAACGACGCCGGGACCGGCAGCCTGCGGGACGCAATCACCCTCGCCAACGACGAGACAGCCCACCCAGGGGCGGACACGATCGTGTTCGCGGCCGGGGTCCGGGGCGGCACGATCAGCCTGACGAGCTTTAGCAACTTGCCGGCCAGCACCGCAGTCGTGCCCCAGCCGGCCGGCCCGTCCGCGTTCCTCGTCACCAGCACCATCCTCATCGAGGGGACGGGGGAGACGCTCACCCGCTCCAATGCCTTCGTCTTCCGGCTGTTCCAGGTGACAGCCGCCGGCGACCTGACCCTCCAGAACCTGACCCTGAGCAACGGCCTGGCCCAGGGCGGGAACGGCGGGATCATCGGCGGCGGCGGGGGCGGAGCGGCGGGGCTTGGCGGGGCGGTCTACAACCAGGGGGCGCTCGACATCTCCGGCTCTACAATGACCGGCAACCGGGCACTTGGCGGAGCAAACTCCGGCAGCGGGATTAGCGGGGGCGGCCTCGGCGGGCCCGGCAACGGCGACGGGGGACCGCCCAACGGCGGCACCTCCTCCCAGCAGTTTGGCGGGCCTGGCGGCTTTGGCGGCGGTGGGGGCTACGGTGGCAACGTCGGTGGGCCCGGCGGGTTCGGCGGCGGTGGCGGAACCGGCTTCGGCAACGGCACCGCCAACGGCAGAGCCGGCGGTGACGGTGGGTTCGGCGGCGGCGGCGGCCAAGGGCTGGGTGTCTTCGGCGGATTCGGCGGCGGCGGCGGCAACGGTGGGACCGGCGGCAGCGGCGCCGGCGCCGGGTTGGGCGGGGCGCTGTTCAACCAGGGCGGGACTGTGGCAATCGCCAACTCGACCGTCGCCGGGAATACCGCCCAGGGGGGTGATGCCACGGGAACCAACGCAGGGACCGGGAGCGGGTTCGGCGGCGGCCTGTACAACCTGAACGGTACCGTCCTCCTGACCAACGTCACCATCGCCGGGAACACCGTCGCCTCGGGCGCGATCAGTAGCGGTGCCCTGGCCGGTCAAGCCGCGGGCGGGGCGGTCTACAACGTGTCAATTGACCTCGGCCCCATCACCGCGACCCAGGACACCTCGATCACGACCGCGAACAGCATCTTCACTGGCTCGGTCGGCGGCGAAGACGTGCGGAACGTGAAGTACAACGGGACGGCCACGATCAATGCGACCGGGCCGAACATCGCATCGGTGGCCGTGGTGAACACCGGCGGCACCGTGTCCGGGACGGCATTCACGGTCGCCAACCCGAACCTCGGGGGGCTGGCGAACAACGGCGGGTCCACGCAGACGATGGCACCGAACACCGGCAGCCCGGCGATCGACGCCGGGAGCAACGCCGCGGCAGCCGCGCTGACCACCGACCAGCGGGGGCCGGGGTTCGTTCGTGTGTCGAACGGGACGGTGGACATCGGGGCGGTCGAGGTCCAGCGCCAGGTTCTGGCGGTGGGCGGGTCGCTCGACGCGCGGGCGGTGGTGTCCATCCCGAACGCGGCCGGCACCTACGGCACCCCGGCCACTCTGCCGGCCCCGTTCGGGGCGCTCGGGGTGAACGTTCGGGTGGCGACCGGGGACGTGAATGGGGACGGCACGCCGGACACCATCCTCATCACGGGGCCGGGTACGCCCATCCGCTTCGCCGTGGTGAGCGGGGTCGATAACAGCACGCTGCTCATTCCCGCGACCGCGCCGTTCGCGGGAAGTGAAGACTTCACCGGCGGTGGGTTCGTCTCCGCCGCGGATCTGGATGGCGATGGCCGGGCCGAGATCGTGATCACGCCGGATCAGGGCGGCGGGCCGCGCGTCACCATCTTCTCGCTCGTGGGAACCACGCCGACGGTTCGCGCGAACTTCCTGGGCGTGGACGATCCGGCCTTCCGCGGCGGCGCTCGCTCGGCACTCGGCGACATCAACAAGGATGGGAAGCCGGACCTGCTCGTGGCGGCAGGGTTCGGCGGTGGGCCGCGCGTCGCGCTGTTCGACGGCACCACGCTCCTCAGTTCCCGCACGAAGTTGAGAAACGATTTCTTTGCCTTCCCGGAAGATGCGGCCACGCTTCGCAATGGCATCTTCGCCGCGTTGGGGGACATCACCGGCGACGGCTTCGCGGACCTCATCTTCGGCGGCGGGCCGGGTGGCGCGCCGCGTGTCTTCATCCTGTCCGGGGCGTTGCTCACTTCGAACAGTCCGAATCTGTTCTCGCAGCCGGTGGCGAACTTCTTCGTGGCGGGGAATTCGAACGACCGCGGCGGCGTGCGGGTGGCCGTCAAGAACGCCGACGGCGACGCGCGAGCCGACCTCGCCGTGGGCAGCGGCGAGGGTTCGCCCGCGAACGTCCGCGTTTATCGCGGATTGAACTTCATTACGAACGGCGAGCCCGGCACGTTCCAGGACCTCTCCGTCTTCGGCGGTGCGGCCCTCACCGATGGCGTGTTCGTGGGGTAACGCAAAAGAGACGAGAAACGCAAAACCCTCGGCGAAAGTGATTCGCCGAGGGTCGTTGCGAATGCCTTCAACCGTCATTACGGCCTCTTGCCACCTCCACCGGTGCCGCCTCCGCCGCCGCCTCCGCCGCTAGCGACGATCTGCACGCTCGTCTGGCCCTTCAGCGCGCCGTTCAAGGTGTCCTGCACGCCGATCGTTTGGGTACCGGTCGAGGACAGGGTGACCGAGAACACGTGCGAGCCCGCGTCGGCCGCGGTGAACGTGTAGTCCACCGGAACACCGTTCGGACCGGTGAAGTGAACCTTCCCGACGTAGTTGGTGATCGTGTTGCCGAACGCGTCCACCGCCGTCAGCGTCACGGCGAAGGCCACCCCCGCCGACGCGCTCGACGGCACGCGGAAGGCGAAGCCCGTCATGGCCCCCGCGGAGATCATGATGTCCCGTTGGAAGTACGTCATCGTGGAGGTCACGGTGTCGGTCGCCGTGAACGTCTGCCCGCGCGACGACTTGAACGTCACGCTAAACGTGTGGCTGCCCGCGTCGGTCGCCGTGAAGGTGTACGTCGGGAGCATTGCCACGAGGGTGTCGCTGCTGGTGAACGCCAGAGTCCCGCGGTAGCTGGTCGCCAGGTTCCCGTAGATGTCGCGGGCGGTGATCGTCACGTTCTGCGCGACCCCGGCCACGGTCCCCACCAGCGGCGTGACCGCGATGTAAGCCGCCGCGGCCGGTGTCACCACGATGCCCGTCTGAGTCAGCGTCATTGCCGGGGTCGCGATGTCCCCGACGGTGACGCTCTGCGTCCCGGCCCGCGTCAGCGCCACGGTGAAGGTGTGAACGCCGGCGTCGGCCGCGGTGAAGGTGTAGAACCCGCTCACCGTCGGGTCGCTGCTGGAGACGCGCATCGTCCCGCGGTACACGGTCGAGACGTTGCCGAAGGCGTCGTACACCGTGACCGTCATCGACTGGACCGTGCCGGCGGCGGCGTTGGTCAGCGGCGTGACGGTGAACGACACGCCTTGCCCCGCCGTCACCACCACCGACTCCGTGGCCGTGAACCCGGTGCTTGCGTCCGTCGCCGTGATGGTCTGCGTGCCGATCGTTCGCGGCGTGAGGGTGAAGAACCCGACGCCGTTGGCGATCGGGCCGTCCGCCGGAACGGTTGCCAGCGGGTCGCTGGTCGTCAGGTGGGCGGTGCCGCTGTAGGTCGTGGCGATGTTGCCGTAGATATCGCGGGCGTAGACGGCGACCACCTGCGGCGAGTTGACGAACCCGCCACCCCCGGACAAGCTCAGCCCGACCGCGGCACCGGCGGTCACGGTGATGGGCGAGGTGACCCCGTTGGCGGCCGCGACCAGAGTGTCGGTCGCGCTGACCGTCTGGGTGCCGGAGGTCTTCAGGGTGACGGCGAAGGTGTGAACCCCGGTGTCGGCGACGGTGAAGGTGTAGTTGGCCGGCAGCCCCGCTTGCGCGTCGGTGCTGGCGAAGTGGACCGTGCCGGCGTAGGACGGGGCCACGTTGTTGAAGGCGTCCAGGGCCGTCACGGTGATGCTCGTCGTCGGGTCGCCGGCGACGGCGGTCGTCGGGCCGGTCACCTGGAATTTGGCCGCCGCCGCTGGGGTGATTGTGACCGTCGTGGTCGCGTTCGGCAGAAGCGGCGACGTGGCAGTCAGCGTCTGCACGCCGGCAGTGAGCAGGACGCCGCCGTTGGCGACCGTGTGGACTCCGGCGTCCGCGGCGGTGAACGTGTACGAGGTCGCCACGGCCGGATTCAGCGGGTTGAAGAATCCCACGGTTCCCAGGAAGTTCGTGGCGACATTCCCGTTGGCGTCCAGGGCCGTGACGGTGACGGGGAATGCCTGGCCCGCGACGGCCGTGGCTGGGGCGCTCAGACTCAGTTGCACCGCACTGCCGACGAGGGTTTGGTCGTTCTTCGCGTTCGTCATGGTGGTGGCGACCGCGCCGAATCCGGTGGCCACCGCGTCCACGGCCCCGTCGCCGTTGAGATCGCCGAGCGCCATGTAGTTGCCGTTGAACCCGGCGTTGCCCTGGATGCCGTAGAACGAACCATCGCCGCGGCCGAGTTCGACCTGCCCGTTGGCTTCGATGATGTCGATGTTGCCGTCGCCGTTGAAGTCGGCCGAGGTGAGTTCGCCGCTGCTGCCGTTCGGGAGCGAGTACGAGTGCGCCGGCTGGTAAGTGCCGTCCGGGTTGCCCAGCAGGATCGTCATCTGGTTGCCGATGTACGAGTTCAGCACGCACACGTCGGGGTTGCCGTCGTTGTTGAAGTCGCCGACAGTCTCGCGGTACGGTGCGGTGCTGGCGTAGTAGCTGTGCGGGGCCTGGAAGGTGCCGTCCCCATTCCCCTTCATCGTGTTGACGCCGCCGGCGCTGTTCTGGTTGGCGATGACGAGATCGAGTTTGCCGTCCCGGTCGAGGTCGGCGACCTTGATGTCGGCAGCCCCGGACCCGGCCGGGAAGGACTGGACCGGCGAGAAGCCGCCGATGCCGTTGTTCATCAGAACGAACGCGCTCCCGGCCCCGACGGACGACACGCCGACCACGTCGGCAAAGCCATCGTTGTTCAGATCGCCGGTCGCGAGCCGGTTCGCGTAAGAGCCCGTCGAGTACGACACGCGCGGTTGGAAGGTGCCGTCGCCGTTGCCGAGGATGATGTCGATCGACACTCCGCCGATCGAGTTCGCGGCCAGGTCGAGCTTGCCGTCGTGGTTGAAGTCGCCCGTCACCATCGCCCACGACCCGGCAGTCGTCGCGCTGACGATCGGCGCCTGGAAGGTGCCGTCCCCGTTGCCCAGGGCCACGTTGATGAAGTTGTTCACGTTGGAAACGGCGATGTCCTGCTTGCCATCGCCGTTGAAGTCGCCGACGACGACCGCCCCTTCGGAGGCCCCGGCCGGAACGCCCACCGGCGTGAGGAAGCTCGGCATGGCGCGGCCTTCGAGGTCTTCAAACCCCGGCCGGAAGCGATTCGTCGCAGGGGGCTTCACCGTGCGACGAGCCGGTCGGCACGGTTTCGGGAACAAAGTGCGAATCCAGGAAACGAACATCGAGAGCCTCCAGCGAAAGGTCGAAATTGGGTTTGAAACGCGACGGCGAACTCGCCGCTGACGTAACCATCAGGAACCGTGAGAGGTGAGGACAAGGAAAACGGGAAATTCCGGATCGGGAGCTATTTCGCGATTTTCTTGTCCCGTCGATTCGCGGTTGCGGATGAACTTGGCAGGAGCGAAGGTGTTCGCCGTCGATCGCGATACCGCTCCGACTCGCCCGCTTCGATCCATGAGGTTGTCATGTCAGACCGATTCTCAAGTCGTTCGCGCCGGGCCACGTTCCGTCCTTCACTCGAGTCGTTCGAGTGCCGGACGATGCCGGCTGCCGGGTTCAGCCCCATCCCGGACGATGCGATCGCCGTCGCGCCGGACGATGGCGGGATCCCGCGGGTCTCGATCGTGAACCCCGCCACGGCCGGGGACATCGACACGGTTCAAGCGTACGAAGACTCGTTTCGAGGCGGAGTCCACGTTGCTCTCGGCGACGTGAACGGCGATGGCGTTCGCGATCTGATCATCGCCCCAGGGGCAGGTGGCGGGCCGCGCATCCGCATCGTCGATGGCAAGTCCGGGGACACGCTCGCCGACTTCTTCGCCTTCGAACCCTCGTTCGCCGGAGGGCTTACCGTTTCCACCGGCGATGTGAACGGCGACGGCAAGGCCGACATCATCGTCGGCACCGGAGCGGGCGGCGGACCGCGCGTGCGCGTGTTCGACGGTGCCACCCTCGGACGAACCGTACTCCGAGACTTCTTCGCCTACGAAGAGGGCTTCCGCGGCGGCGTGCTCGTCGCCTCCGGCGATGTCGATGGCGATGGGCACGACGACATCATCACCGGCACGGGCGTCGGCGGCGGTCCCCGGGTCGTCACCTTCTCCGGGGCGAACGGAAAAACGATCGGCAACTTCTTCGCTTACGAAGACGGCTTCCGCGGCGGCGTGCTCGTCGCCTCCGGCGATCTCGACGGCGATGGCCGCGACGACATCATCACCGGCACGGGTCCGGGAGGCGGTCCCGTCGTACGCGCCATCAGCGGGCGGGACGGGCACGAGATGAACCACTTCCTCGCCGACGACTCGGCATTCCGCGGCGGCGTCCGCGTCGACGCGAACGACGTGACCCACGATGGACTCGACGATATCGTGACCCACACGCGCCACGGCAATAGCGACGATGTGCGGCTCTTCGACGGCCGCAACGGATCGGGCGCGGGTTCGTTCAGTCGCAGGATCGACGACAATCCCCATCGCGAGGACCACGCCGCGCCACCGCCAACTACTCCGGTGAACCCGGTGCCGACGACGAAAGTGGAAGGCACGATCACCGCGATCGATACCGCCGCCGGTACGGTTACGATCGCCCCCACCGGCAAATCGCCCGTGGTGGTGAAAGTCGTCGCTGCCACGAAGATCGAGCGGAATGGATTCCACACGACCCTGTCGACCTTCCGGATCGGCGACCTCGGCGAGGCGGAAATCGGATCGGACGGGAACGCGGTCAAGATCGAAGCGCGGTCGGTCTAGTTCCACCGTGGCGATTCGCCGGAAGTGTGCCTTGAGATTTTGGCGAACCGGCGACGTCAGTCGCCGGGTGTGCGAGAAACCCGCCGACTGACGTCGCCGGTTCGCCAGGAAAATCAGCGAGCGCCAAAATCTCTAGGCACACCCATTCGCCGGAGCCGGATTGGAGGGTTCGAGGAACCGCACTATAATGGCAGATCGCCTCCGTGAGATAACTCCGGGAGATTTGCCTTGGCCGACGGTCTTCCGTTCCAGGAACTGATCCAACGAGTTCGCGACCGCGATCAAGACGCGGCCCGAGAGCTGGTACAGCGCTACGAAGGTGCCGTTCGCCGCGTGGTTCGCATTCACCTGCGCGACGCCCAGATGCGACGGCTGCTCGATTCCACCGACGTGTGCCAATCGGTACTCGCGAGTTTCTTCGTCCGGACCGCACTGGGGCAGTACGAGATCGATTCGCCGAAGGAACTGCTGAACCTCTTGGCCGCGATCGCCCGCAACAAGCTTGCGAACCAGGCCAACCGGCTTCGGGCTCTCAAGCGCGACGTCCGCCGAGAGACGGGTTCCGGCGAGGATGCCGACATCGTTCCCGATGCGGCCTCCGACCCGAGCGAACAGGCCTCGGCGAAAGAGATCCTGGAGAAGGTGCGCGAACGACTCGCCCCGCCAGAGCGCTACCTCGCGGAGCAGCGATCGCTCGGCCGCTCCTGGCAAGAACTCGCCGATGAACTCGGCGGAACCGATGTGGCCTTGCGAAAGCAAATGACGCGGGCTCTGAACAAAGTTATGGTCGGCATGGGACTCGATGGAGAGGGCGATGGCTGATCTCGCGAACGCGATTCTCGATTCGATACTCGACCAGCAGCGCGAAGCGTGGCTGGCCGGCAGCCGCCCCGACGTCGTGGAACTGCTCGAAGGTTCGTCCCTGGAAGAAAGCTCCGAAGCGCAACTCGACCTGATTTACAACGAGATCGTCCTCCGCGAGGAACTCGGCGAACACCCTTCCGAAGACGAGTACGCCCGACGCTTCCCGAACATGCGAGCCGACCTCGAACTGCAGTTCGAAGTTCACCGCGCCGTCCAGGGCGATAAAGTTCTCGCGCAGACGGCTCAAATCAACGTGGAAACGCTGCCCGAGGTCAAGTTGCTTCCGGGTGGGCTCGGTCCCAATCTTCCCGAGTACGAAGTGCTGCATCGGTTGGGGCAAGGCGGCATGGGCGTGGTCTACAAGGCCCGGCACCGCCGCCTCCACCGGAACGTCGCCCTCAAGATGTTCCGTCCCGGCCGCATTCCCACGGCCCGCGAAATCTCCCGCTTCCAGACCGAAGCCGAGGCGATCGCACGCCTCCAGCATCCGAACATCGTGCAGATCTTCGAGGTCGGCCAGGCGGACGGCTTGCCCTATCTGGCGCTCGAACTGGCGGATCGCGGCACGCTTTCCGAGCAGTTGAAGAAGTTCCCGTTCGCGCCGCGCGCCGCCGCCGAACTGATTCAAACGCTCGCCGGTGCCGTCCACCACGCCCACGACCGCAACATCATTCACCGCGATCTGAAGCCTTCGAACGTACTCTTCACGCACGATGGTATTCCGAAGCTCACCGACTTCGGCCTCGCCAAATTACTGGAAGAAGATCCGGACTCGCCGCGCGATGCGACCCGCACCGGCGAACCGATCGGCACGCCTCGCTACATGTCGCCCGAGCAAGCTACGGGCCGGCACGATGGCATCGGCCCCGCAACCGACGTCTACGCCCTCGGCACGCTGCTGTACGAATGCCTCACGGGGCAGGTTCCATTCGTGGCCACGAGCGTGGTGGAAACGCTGCACCGGATTCGCACGGAGGAGCCGCTGTCGCCGCGTCGGCTTCAGCCCGCGATCCCGCGCGACCTCGAAACGATCTGCCTCCACTGCCTCCACAAGGAATCGAATCGGCGCTACGCGAGTGCCCAAGCCATGGCGAACGATCTCGGCCACTTCCTCTGCGGTGAACCGATCGCGGCCCGACCCACTCCAACTTGGGAACGTATGTGGAAGTGGTGCCGCCGCCGGCCCACGCACGCGGCGCTCATCGCCGTCGCGTTACTGCTCGCGATTGGCGGGGCCGCCGCCGCTGGCATCTGGAACCACCGCGAGAAGCAGCGGCTAGCAGGGCTTCGCGTCGAAGTGGCCGCACTCGTTCAACGAGGACAGGATGCACTGCTTCTCAAGGATGAAGAAGCCGCCCAGGCCCGGTTCCGCGAAGCTTGGCACAAGGTGCAGGGCGAGCCCGAACTGCAAGATTTCCAGACCGGCGTCTCCGGCTGGCTCGATCACAGTTTGAAGGCCGCCAACCTCCAGCACTGGAAACTGCGAACCCCCCCCCGCGAATACGACGAACGCCGCGACGATGCCTTGCTCCAAAGTTTGCTGCTCGATTCGACGAAGCGCGAGCCCGTCGCCACGGCCCGCCAAGCGATTCGCGAAGCCTTCGAGTTCACCCTGCCGAACGATCCGGCTTGGCGCGTCGAACGGGAACGACTCGCGTTGGTGGATGCGGACCTGATCCTGATGGAATCGGACGCGAGCCGGGCGCTCGCTCGTCTAGAAGAAATGGGGACGGGCAGTTCGCGGGGATTCGCGTTGAAGAAAGCATCGTTCCTGGATCGGTTGGGTCGTAAGCCGGAAGCGGAGGCGGAGCGCCTCCGGGCCGTGCCGTTGCCGCCCGATGAGACCGGCGAGCGCTTTCTCGAAGGAGTCGATCGGCTTCGTTCCCGCGACTTTGCCGGAGCCGAACGCGAGTTTGAAGCGGTACTCGGCCTCGAGCCGGAGCACTACGCGGCCCGGCTGTTCCTGGCCCTGTGTGCGCTCCATCAGAATCGGCCGGCCGAGGCCCGCGTCGGCCTCACCGCGTGCATCGCCCAGCGGCCGCGCTACGCCTGGAACTACCACTTCCGCGGACAGTGCAGCGAGAAGATGGGCAACGCCGCCGCCGCGAAACGCGACTTCGCCCAAGCTGCGGAATTGCAACCGGAGAAAACGGATCGTTGAACGCTTCGTACTTTAAGAAGTTGGTTCTCACATGTCACGAGTATCGAGCTTGCACATCGCGTCCGTCAATTCGTACCCGAGCGGGCGTTCGCGCCGGTGCGGCTTCACGCTCATCGAGCTACTCGTCGTCATTGCAATCATCGGCGTGTTGATCGGGCTGCTACTGCCTGCGGTGCAGAAGGTGCGCGCCGCCGCCTACCTCACAACGTGCCGCAACAACGTGAAGAACCTCGGGCTCGCTTGCCACAACTATCACGACGCTCAACTTTGCTACCCGCGGAACACGGTTCGGCCGCGCGGATCCACACCCGTCGGCGGTGCCCCTCCCGGCAACCTTCAAAACTGGAACAGCGGCACCTACGAATCCTGGCTGCGCGAAATCACGCCGTACATCGAGCAGCCGAACGCCCGCGTTCAAGACGCCATCCGCTTGCTCGGTTGTCCCGCCGATCCGCGCGGTCCAACGTACACCGTTCCCGCCTATGGGTTTACCTGGTACGTCGGCGTCTACTCCGATCCCAACTCGGTGAACAACGGTATCATCGTCGACGATTCGAAATTGAAAACGGCCTTCAAGGTCACGTTTGAGGGAGTCGCCGACGGCACCTCGAACACCATCATGCTGTCGGAACGGCCGCCTCCCGACGACGGACAGTGGGGCTGGTGGGACTCCAGGTGCTGCATCGAGGACGGCATCGCCCCAATGCGCGGCGATACGAAGATCTACAGTTCGAGTAAGTTCGGGAAGTGTCCCAACCCGGCGACGTATCAGCCCGGCGACGTGCGGAACAACTGCTCGTTCAACTCGGTGTGGTCCGTCCACACTTCGGGCGGCGTCTTCGGCATGGGCGACGGCAGCGTCCGTACCATCTCGTACCAGGCTGGCAATTCGATGGTCGGCGGCGTGAGCCTGCTCGAAATGCTCGCTTCGCGAAGCGGCGGAGAAGTCGCGACAATCGAGTGATGAGGGCAGCCAACCGCTGCAGCACGTGGGGAAAGAAAAAGGGCCTGCGGCTTTGCCGCAGGCCCTTTTATTGTCGATGGTGCCGAGGAGAGGACTTGAACCTCCACAACCTTGCGGTTACTAGAACCTGAATCTAGCGCGTCTGCCAATTCCGCCACCTCGGCCGGACTTCGACCGGCGACCCGGATTGAAGTCTCGGTATCTTAAAGAGCCTCGGCCGATCGTCAAGCGTTCGTCGCGAGCTTACATCCCGGGCTTCGGCCCCGAAAGCGGTCCGGGCGGCGCACCGCCGAGGCCGCTGCCGAGTCCGCCTCCTGCTCCACCTGTGGGAGCAGCGAGATCGGCCAGTGGAACCTCGATTCCCGCGGGAGGCACGGTCTCCATGTACTGGAGCCATGCCGCACCCACCTCGGCGAAGGTCGGGCGATCGTCCGTTCGCTTGGCACCGAGCGAGAGGTTGAAAGCTTTCGCGAATGCCGTCAGGCGGCTGCTTTCGTCCAAGGGCAGATCGCGAGGCAACTTGCTGAGTTCGCCCAAGTAGCGATCCAGCCCCGCGGGATTCACCTTGGCAAGGTAGTAGTAAAGGCTCCATGAGGTCGCGAGCGCCTTCGCGTTGAGGAACTCGTGTCGCCGGCGCTTGATCGCCTGCGGCTCTTCGACTGGTGTAATTGGAGGAGGTCCCACTCCGGGCCCCGGTGCCTTTTTCGATACCTGGGGCAGGGGAAGCCTCGCGTCGTCCGCGTCCAGCCCACCGAGAGCGGCCCCGAAATACGCATCGGTCACTACGTTCCGAACGATGTCGCCCGGATCGGCCTTCGGCTTGTCGCTCGGCTTGAACTGATTCAGGCGAATCAGTTCGGAGAACTGCTTTTGGCGAACGTAGTTTGGCCCGCCGAAGCCGGTCGACAGTGCCACCGTGATGTAGTCGTGGTCGTCTTCCTTCTTCGTAAAGACCGGGCCTTTCGGGCGTTGATAGTAGCCCGCGGAACCCTCGGCAAGCCAGTGCGGCAACGAGACGTGCTGAGGCAGCAGCCCGATTGCGTGCATCAACTGACGCGTGCCCTCCCGGCTCACCGCGGACCATTCCCCTTCCTCTTCCGCGTAGCGTTCGGCCACGACCCAGGTCATCATCCGGGCCACGTCCTCCGGCTTCTTGGAGTCCTTGACCGTGCCGTTCGCATCGATCTTCGGCCCTTCGCCATCGAGCAACTGCTTGCGAGTCGCTCCTTGGCGGAACATTTCCTGAATCTGCCGATTGAACGTCTGGCTGACCCCATCGAGACGCTCGGGCGAGAGCACGACGATGCCGTGATCGGGCGAATAGAAGCCATCCGCGACCAGCGGCATGCCGTCGAGGGAAGCGGAGAGCTTGCGCACGTCGCCGGACGACTTGGCGAGAATGGCGACGAGCGGGCTTTCGGGAACGGGCATCGCGACTCCGCGAATGGCGTTCAGCAGGTAGAACGCCTTGAAGTTCTCTTCGAGTTGCGCGGATCGCCGCATGGCCTCGGGATCCATCCCTTCCCAGTACAGCAGGTAGTAGTGCGGGCTGACGTATTCCCGGACGCCAGCGTAGGCGAAGCCGAGGCGTTCCTTCCACTCGGGGCCCTTGCTCGCCTGCCGCGCCGGTCGGGTGATGCCTTCCTTGATTTGCGAGTATGCAGTCAGGAACCGATCGACTTGCGGAGTCGTGCGAGCCTTCTTAGCTCCGACGGCGGCTGCGAGTTCGTCCGCACACTTCAACGCTTCCGCCACCGCTCCTTGTTCCAGAGCTTCCGTCATGACGTCGAGCATGATCTGGGCATCGGTCGGGGCGCGGAGCCACTTGGCGTGCTTATCGAAGAGTTCGGTCTGGCGGGTCTTGAGCCCTTTGGTCGCCTGCGGTCCCAGATCCAAATAGAGTTGGATTTGGGTGTTGTCGAAGAGGAGGTTGGCGTAGCCGAACGGGTGTTTGATGGCGGGCCGCCAGTGCGGGTTGTGCGATCCCGGTGGGGCCTTCTTGTAGAATGAGCCGTCCTTGGTGAGGTCGTTCGTGAAGGGCACCACGACGTAGATGGAACGCGTGGGATCGTGCTTGAGGACGCTCGCAGTTGTCGATCCACCAGGCCCCGAAACACCAGGCCCCGAACCAGGCCCCATCGGGCTGGGTCCGCTGCCCGATCCTGCGATCGGCGGACCGCCGAGAGAGCCTGCACCGGAGCCCTTGCCAGGAGGGCCACCGAGCGAACCGGCAACCGATCCTGTGCCGAGTCCAGGTGGGGGCCCGCCCGGTCCGGGGCCACCCTTCAGTGAGCCGAAATTGCCCGAGTTCCCCAAGTTGGGAGACCCGCTACCATCGGGAGTTGTCGACCCGGAGGAAGTACCCCCTTCGAGGACGATCCGAATGATGATGTAGCCCGCCTCGGATTCCGAGACGGCCACGGTGGCCAGCAACCCGAGCGCGAACATGAACCGCTTCATGGCTTGATCTCCTCGGCCAATCGTCCTGATAGGATTGTCCGCCCGCGGGTTCGGACGTGCAGCGGGAATCTAGCGTTTCGGGAGCGTCAATTTCGGCTCGGCGACGAACGGGCTCAGCGTCCACTTCTTGTCGTTTCGCAGCGTGTTGTCGCGGAACTGTTTGAGGCCGTTCACGTCCACGGTGCCGTTGGCTTCGAACATGGGAACCAGCACGCGCTTATCGGCTTCGGCCTGGAGGTCGTCGACGATCTTGGGAACGGAGGCCGCCGAGAATGCCGTGGGCTTGAGCGGGTTGTAAACGGGATCGAACAGCGGCCGCCAGGCCTTCAACCCATCGCTGATTCGAGAGCCGTAGTTGCGCCACGCAACCGACTTGTCCAGCGGTGCAGCCGCCCGGCGCGTGGCGAACGTCGCGATTCCCGTCGCCACGGCGTCGGCCATCGCATAGGCATACGGCTCTTTGTCCGCCGCACGCGTCGGCGGAGCCATGTTGCAAATCCCGATGACCGCTTCCGCCACTTCGGTTTCCGTGGGAGGCGGCACAATCGCCGGATCGGAAATTGCGATCTGGGCCAGCGTAAAGGCTGGGTGAAGATCCGGCCCGCCGGCAACCTTCTCGCCGAAGCGAACCTGGGCCAGCGCCCGCACCGCTTGCCGGCGAATGAACGTCAACACTTCGACCTGATCGGGAGGAAGCGGCCCGCCGGTTCCGGGAGCCGGGATGATCGCGTTCGGCTTCGTGATCGCGGCTTGCAGTGCCGCGATCAAATCGCTGACTTCCTTGGGCTTGTTCGCGTGCTTGCGGGTCGGATAGTCGTTGAGATCGTACGCCGCGAGCAGATTCGCGGCAGCTTGAAACGCATAGTACTTCACTTCCGCCGGAGTATTCGCGTTGGTAATCAGAGACGTCACGGTGGGAAAATGGGCCGTCGCGCCCGAACGGCAAGCCGCAGCCAGCATCCGCGTCGCATTAACGCGAACGATCGCGGAGCCGTTCTGCTCGATGGCGATTTTCAGCTCAGTATCGAGAGCCAGGCCCAGTTCTCGAATGTAGTCCGCCTGATCGGGGCCGATCTGATTGCCGGGCAGGGGCACGAGAATGAACCGGCTCATGTCGCCGATGATCTGATCCGAAGTTTGTACCTTGCCGGGGATCGGGTTGAACTCTTGAGGCGTGGAGTAAACCTTGGGATGCGAGATGTAGTCGGCCTGATATTTCGCGAAGGTGGTAAAGGCTTCCTTGGCCTTCTTGAGATCGGCGGGACTATCCCGGAACGCGAGAATGTTCGGGGGCGGTTTCGGCAGATCGTCCTTGCCCGGTTGTCGCGCCAGCGTGGATTGCGAGGCCGCAACGAGTGCGAACCCGCCGGCCGCGAGCAGGGTCCAGGAGAAGAAGCGAGTGGAAAACATCGGTTCCTCGGAAGCGAACACGAGAAGGCTATTTCGAGGTATAACGCGCCGCAACCCCACGGCGTTGGCGCGTGGGAAATTCGGCAA
The DNA here is from genome assembly GCA_043733485.1 of Gemmataceae bacterium. GTDB lineage: Bacteria > Planctomycetota > Planctomycetia > Gemmatales > Gemmataceae > Urbifossiella. Next base: position 7,648 of record JAYTGN010000083.1, on the reverse strand, counting down.
ACGAGAACCCCTTCCCGTTGAGGCTAACGAGCGAACCGATGGGATTCAAGTGAAGGCGTGCGGCAAGCCGAGGTTTTGGGTTCGGATTGTGGTTAAATGAAGCGGAGCGACCGAACTCGGTTGCCGGATGCGAGCGAAATGGCTACAAAGCCTCTGTCGGAGGTTCGGGCTGTAGCGCAGCTTGGCTAGCGCGCTTGCTTGGGGTGCAAGAGGTCGTGGGTTCAAATCCCGCCAGCCCGACTGTTTTTCAGAAAGAGCCCTTCGACGAGAACGTCGAAGGGCTTTCTCATTGTGGGGACGAGGTTTACGTCTTCGAGTCGGCAGTTCAAAAACACGATTTCGAGGATTCGACGCTTCGCAGCGTAATCGGCGGTAAGCCATTGGCTGCGTAGCGTTTGCGAAAGTTCAAAAACTTTGGCCGCCAACTCGGCTGTTTCGTCGTGGGAGCGGTCCAGCACATCCAGTTGCAGTTTGATCGAGGCCAGCCGGTCTCGCATCTCGGTATGTTTGCGGGCGAACGTCTCCTGTTCGATGTCTTCCGACAATCGCATGTTGAGCAGCCGGTCCTGCTGCTGCACCAGCAGCGTTTCCTGTCGTTGGAGTTCCGCCCGCTGTGCTAGCGATTCTGTTTGTGCGTCGCGTGTCTGCGACGCCAGCACGAGGCGGAACCAGTCGCGGACACTCTCGTCTTCCACCTTCATCTTGTCGAAGATGGCCATGACTTGCGATTCGAGGGCAGGCTCCGGCACGCGGGTGCGGGGATGGCCCGGCTTCGTGTAGTAGGTGCAGCGGTAGTAGGTGTAGTAGCGTTCGCCGCTCTTCGACTTCTTGGTGATCCGCTCGCCGGTGATCGGGTGGCCGCAGTGCCCGCACTGGATCAGTTCGCCCGCGTAGGTGAGCGACAGCGACTGGTAGACATGACCGCCAAGCAACGCCTGCACCCGGTTCCAGGTCGCACGGTCCACCAGCGGTGCGTGCTTGCCCGGATACCATTCCCCGTGGAATTCGATTTCCCCGATATAGGCCCGGTCCTTGAGGATGTTGTGGATCGAGCTTCGCGGGAATTTCGGGGTGGAGTCGCGGAACACGCGGCCTTCGGCGGCGAGCTTTTCGATGAGCGTGTCGAGCGTGTGATTCTCGTAGGCGAAGAGGTGGAAGATGCGTTTGACGTTCTCGGCCGTCACTGGATCGGGTTCGACCATGCCGCGTCCTTCCTTGCGGAAGTTGCGGTAGCCGTAAGGCCCGCGAGTCACGAACCAGCCTTCCTGCACGCGCCGCGACAGCCCCTCGCGGACATCGACCGATTGCTGCTCGGTGTAGAAGCTGGCCATGTTGGCGAGCGTCCGGCGCATCATGCGGCCGGCGGGCGTGTTCTCGGTCGGCTGGGACACGGAGATGAACGGCAGGTCGTATTCCGATTCGAGGCGTTCGAGTTCGACGTAATCGAACAGGTTGCGGGCCGCCCGGTCCATCAAACGCGTGACGTGCCCCATCGTGCCGATCGGGCTCGCGGGCTGGAAACGCTGCCGGTGGTGCGGCCATCATCCGAGGTTTGGCGGGTGTGGCTCGTGCTTACGCCATGCGACCGCACTTCTATGGTGGCTTCGCCAAGGCGTTCGCTGACATACTTCGCTGTCTCGTTGTCATTGACCCCAAAGAAGACCTGGCTACAGTTGGCCATCAGCGTTTGATCGGCACCGTCAGGCCAAGCTTTCTTGAGCTGGCCGCAGTCCTGGTAATACAACTGCATTCGGATACCGAAACTGCGGCCAATGGTCAGGGCATCAGATATCTGATTCATTTTCCCAAGAAGACTCGCTTCATCGCAAATGAAGTGAACCTTGTTTCTTTCTTGCAATCCGCCCCTGATTACCCCCCGAAGTAACGACCCGATCCATAACCTCAGGAGCGGCGACAATGCGGTCGCTCTTTCGGGAGGGAGAATGAGGAACACCGTCGATTTATGCGTAAGAAGTTCGGAGGGGTCGAATGAACTTGACCGAGTAGACGCAGCGATTGCGGGCGTTGATAGGAACGTCAAGAAGCGTGAAATCGTCGTCATCGTTGACGCCAGCTCACGTTCCTTGAGATGGGTGAGGTTCCCGCCCATCCTTGCCAACATGCCATCCCATGCGTCTGAGCCACCCATCAGTTCGATGGCCTTAAGCCACCTCTGCGGATTGCCTACGATATCACACACGGCCTGCAACGATTTGTTTTCGGCATCGGCGAACTGCACTATCAGAGCAGAGACTGCGGCGATGGCACTTTCGGCGTTGTCGAGAAAGTGTACGCCGTCTCCCTTTTCCTCTTTGCGATCAACCATCGCTGCCGCAATCTCGCGGCAATCATCGATTGCGTGAGGAGAATTCTTATCGACGGACAAAAGTGGATTGAGCGTATCAGGGGTCTGCGTCACCCTGTTGTATGGGTCAACCAGAATAACGCGGTTCCCCATCTTCCGCCGGGTATCGGCGGTAATCCTGGCGAGCTCGCCATCCTTCAAGTCCAGCACAACACAAGAATCCTCACAGGTCAGCAAAAACGGGATGACGCAGGACACACCCTTGCCGACGCCCGTGGGGGCGAAGACCGCCGTATGCACAGCGTTGTTGTTCAGCCTGACCAGAGGTTGCTCCACGCTCTTGCGGAAGATGGCAAGGAACTCTTCGCAGGCGACGGATGCCTTGATGCGGTGATTGAACAGCCCAATGACCGCCCGGAGCTTGGGACTGGGAACATCCATCCGCCCAAGGATCAGCCCAGAATTCGAGCCGAGCATCCCAGCACGGCTGAGTTCCTCGGCAGATGCCCATCTGGCAGTTCCAAAGGCGGTGAGCCGGGTATAGCTGCGCTTGCTTGCGACCGCGATTACCGCGATGGCGAAGATGGCGATGAACCACGGCTCGACCGTGCAGAGCATGACCATCGCATAGACAGTCAGCGCGACGGCGGCGATCAGGATGAGGCGTGTGAGTTTCATGTTTTATCCTCAGTTGCGGCTGGGCATCAGCCGCGTTTCCTCTCTGCGTTTCATGGTCTCGTAGCACTCGAACGCGCCTTTACAGGCGGCGTAAAACTCCTCGAAGGCGTCCCGCCGTTCGTCGGGGCGAATGCAGTTCTCGATGATTTCGAGCAGAGCCGTGGCCAGTGCGTAGGCCGAGTCATGCTGGAGGCGCTGGCACACCAGGCACCTCCTTGGCATCGCTGGTCCGTTGAACCGCCTCTTCCTGAGCGATGGTTTCCATGAGCCGCCTGATGCGAATCTCTTCCATCTTCCGCCAGACGATGAACACAATGCCCAACAGTGGGAACAGCCAGGTGCCGTGGCGGAACTTCGGGCCAACTGCGTCATAGACCCGAGCCATCCCCAACTGTTCCCGGCGGTAGGGATCAACTGGTCCGAGTTCGGTAGGGGCAGACAGCGAAGGAACAAACCCTTTGCCTGGGATACCGCCTGCTCCGATGTCATCGGTTTCTCTCCGCTTCAATCGGGGAGTAGACCCAACAACCAGAAGCTCGCTGTTTGGGTTGGGATCAAGTTCATCGACTTCCTTCTGTGGCAGCGAAGGATCAGGCAACTCGGGGATGACGAGCGGCCCGGTTGGCAGCCCAGCGCCGATTCGCTTCATATCGAGTGACTTTCTCGCGAGGAACTCACTCACGCCGAATGACAACGCACTGAGAAGCAGCGATGCCACGATGATCTTTTTCATTGCGATTCCTCCGTGGTCGGAGTCTGTGGATCGATGTCCGGGGCGGGGAGAACGAGTTGCGGTGCAGACACCGACAGGGGAATCCTCAACAGTTCCTCCAACTCGATCTGAGTCTCAAGCAACGACTGTGCGCGGCAGTGGATCATGATGGCTTGCAGATCGGCGGCAGATGCCGCCTTCGCGGCCAGTTCTTGCTCCTTGTCCATCAGTTCAATGGTGCGCCGATACCGCTCCTTCGAGAATCCCTCAAAAATCTCTTGTATGCCGTGGACAATCAACACCAGCATGCAAACAGAGGCAAGTACACATTGAATGCCCATGAGCATGAGGACTGGGTCGTGTGGGAATCGCGTTTCCATAGAACTCCTCCATTCCTGGTAATGAGGATCAGATAGGCAAACCAAGTCAACAACACTGGCAATCACAACTGCCACGGCAGAAGTGAAGTGAACGAAAAACAGTATGTGAATTGGGTTCAACACCGTCCTTGCCAGCAGCGGCCAGTTGAAACCAAGGAAATGTGATTTCATTGACATTCACCTTTCGTTGTGAGCGGGTTGCTTAACCCATGAAGCATCGGCAAGCATGCGTCCTGGTCGGGACGGAAATAGAATCAGAGAAATATCAGCGGTCTACAAAGCCGGCGGTAAACGATTCGGAAGAGCCATTTCCAGCAGCCATTACCCCTTCTTCGCCCTGTCAGCCATCGCTGCCGAAAATGTTTTGGCGGTATAACCGAGGTCGCGCGCTCGTTTCATTTCTTTGATTGCATCGGCCAAGGCTTCGGCGGCAGCTTCGAGAGACACACCCTCACCCGATACGACCACCGTGTAGCCACTGGGCAAAAGGCACTTCACTTTTGCAACCCTGACCGCCGCCACCGTCCCGGTGCGGTTTTTGCGCCCTGTTTGTTCGATGGTGTCTCGACTCGCTCCGCTGAGCTTGAGGGCTAGGAGAGTCGTCTGTTCTTCCGGCGTGCTGCACTTGCTGAGGGCGTAGGCATCAGAGATGCCGATGGTTTCGGCTCGCAGGGCTTCATGAACAGCCGGGATGCAACGTGCGACCGACCGCAAGCGGGTCACCATGCTGGGATCAATGTTGAGCAGGTCGGCCAACTCCTTGTTGTTCATGCCCGGATTGACGCGAGCCAGTTCCTCCAGACCATCGACCTGCTCAAGTGCCTTCAGGTCAGAGCGTTGCATGTTCTCGACAAGCTGCCAGCGGCGAACCTCCGGCTCGGAGAGCGGCACATCCGCGATCTTGGCTTCGAGCGTTGCCAACCCGACCAGCTTCGCGGCGCGATAGCGGCGTTCCCCGGCAATCAGCGTCCCGTCAGGCTGGCATAGCACTGGCTGGAGTTGCTTTACTTTCAGCGATTCGCCGAGGGCGATCAGCCCGGCCCGCTGGGAAGCGGTCAGGTCGGCATCGTTCTCGGGTAGCTTTCGAGGCTGCTTCGGATCGAGTTTGAAGTACGGCAGCGGCTTCGAGACGAGTTGCGGCATGACGCTCACCGGGGGTAACGTTTGCGGCCACTCATGCCAGACTGTTAGCTGCATGAACTTGACCGGCCACGACTATGCCCCTCTGGTCCCACTCCGCAGTGGCTGCGTCCCATGTGGAGTTCGATTGCAGATGTGCCGCCGACGTAAGTGCTGACTTCCCTTGCACTTCAGAAATGTTTGAAAGTTAGCGATTTTGATCGGAAGTGGTCTGTCCCACTCGGGAAGTGGGACGGTCAGTCGGTGTCCCAGTCTATGGAAACGGCGGGCCGGTAGGTGAAGTGGTAGGGATGAGCTTCGGAGGAGGTGCAATGCTCGAAATGATCCCAATACGCTTCTGGCAATCCTTTTTCTTTCATCTGCTGCGTTAATTCCTCGACGGCCTTCTTCATCGCCTGCTGCACCGTGTTCATCGCCTTTTTCATGGTTGGATTTTCACGGCGCTCGATCTCGTTCCTCAGCTCCTCGATTTCCTGAGCGAACTTCCCCTCCATCAGCGAATTGGAATCAGTACCGTCCCTGGCTGCCTGTACCAGTTTATGTTCCGCCGCTTCGTGCAACTGCTTCAGTTTTTTCGTGGAAAAGGTCACAAACTTTGAAGAGGAATTACGAGCCGCTGTAGATGCACTCTCTGCTGGCTGATCCTTTTGCGTGAATCGGTAGCCCCGGCTTGCGTCGTATCGTTCCGTGCGGGAGAACTGATCGATTGAGATCATTTGCCCGGCATGACGCACAAGCTGATACAGAAATCCAAGTCCGGATAGGTGGCTCCACCTTGTGCCGAGATCCACTCCATTGATGACGATGGTGACCTCCGCTACTGTTCTGGCTTCGCGAGTTCGTGTGCCAGCAAGGCGACGTTCTCGGTAGCGGAATACAAATGGGCCGTCCGGGCGGTGCAAGGATTCACCGGCCGGCAACAATTTCGGGGTAATTCCTCTAAGCCCCTCATCCTTGCACACCTCGTTAAGCAAAGCTTCTAGGCTCATCGCCACCGTTTCAGGGATGGGCAGCTTCGGGGTGATGGAGCGAATGAGGATAAACGGCAATGCCGCGCCGGACGGGCTGTAGTAGGCAGACAACTGAACGTCGCCCCCGTCCTTCCGCCAGACCACGCGGTTGCGAAAGCACCGGTCGGCGTGATGATCGATGGCGGCATACTGCCGGGCAATGAAGCGCAGGAACACTTTCTCCGGCAGAAATTCGGTCATGAACTTCCATCCGCCGGCCGCAACCGTCTCGTCAGAAAGCGATGAAGCCGCCAGCAGATCGGGAACGATCATTCCTTCCTCGACCACGTTGGCAAAGACGAGACGGCAGGCTTTCATCAGTTCCAGGACGCGCCCCCGGTCATCGGGCGTGAATGCGACTTGCTCGAAAATATCCCCGGCCGACGGATCGCCGAGTTTCCGTTCCGCGAGCAATTCGTCGATCTGCCGGTAGGACAAAAACCCCGCAAGTTCCGGCTCGGCTGCGCTGCACCGGATCAAATCGTAGACGGGACGGCGTACCCATTGCGGATTGAAGGCGATGTCCCGCAAATGCCAAGGGTTGTCGCGTGCGATGGCAGGCACATCGCCGACCCAGTGGACAACGCCGAGGCTGTTTAGCAAGCCGAGACAAGCGCGCCTAAGACTCCTTCTCTGTTCATCGGTCGTTTGCCCCTCACTGCGCTCGAATAGCTCGGCGAACCTCTCCTGGTCGTCTCCGGCGATGCAGGTTCGCATCCGGCGGTCATGGTCGATTCCATCTATGGAGAACGCCTTCTCCATGAATTCTTTCGCCACATGGTAAATGGAAGGGATGGCCTCAGTCAGATCGGGGACGTTCGCCAGATGGGCGTTGATTGCCTCACTGATCGCCGTTGCGGCGGCTTGATGGCGATCCCAGATGGCACGGTCGCCGGTTTCACTTAAACTGCGGGACCAGCCCAGGCCTTGGACGACTTCAACGACGTTGGCTCCGAACCAGCTATGGTGGCGTGCTGTCGCAAGCGCCTCGTCGATTTCCCCACGGCGGCTCTGTGCGGCTTTGAGATCGCTTCGTGTGACGACAATGAGGACCGGTGCTTTCTTGCCGGTACTGCCTTCGCCGTGGTGGGCGAGCAGCCTGAGCCAGTAGTTCAACCGGTTGGAATCGATACTTTCTCCGTTCGCGGGGCGGTCAGCGGCAAGTATCAAGACATAGAAGCAGCGCTGGGAGCCGAGGAAAAAGCGATGGCAGGAATGAAGCTCGTTCTGGCCGCCGAAATCCCAGACGCGCAGTTTGACGGAAGGGAGTTGCGTGGCGTGGTTGTCCGGTAGCGGTTTTGTCCATTCGGTGTAATCGATGTGCTGGGTGGGTTCCAGCCGGGCATCGTGGTGAGCGATGCCTTCCGTTCCGAACACCCGCCGCCGAAGATGGGTTTTGCCGACGCGCCCCTGCCCAACGAGC